>JAVVPE010000098.1:0-2165 GCA_036655915.1 Raoultibacter sp. | reverse complement strand
GCAAGGCGTGATTGCGTTGCGGTTCGGTGAGGCTGCATCAGCCGCTTGGCATAGCTGATGGCCACAAGCGCGCCACCGGAAAGCTCGTAGGTTTCTTGCCGGGATTGCGCCATGGGTCGCCTGATCAGGTAGCCTTCCGCACGCCATTTTTCGCAGTAGGCTTGTGCCGATTTGTTAACTTCGATGGATGTTCTGAACTGAAGTTCCTCAAGGTCGTTTTCGACCAGGTTGATAAATTCAGGGACCGGTATGCGCGCCACGTTGCCGGTGAAGTGTGCATCGAGGATTGCGATAACCATGGGCGCGCGTTTTGCGCGAAGAAGCTTCCAAGCGATGTCGTCATTCTTGAGGTTTTGTAATGCAATCGCTGTTGAAATCATCGACAAGGTGCGGGGATGTCCTTTCAAAATGCGTCTTCACCCTAGGGTATCGCGCTTGTTATCTGTTGCGCCCACCTCATGAAGGATAGCAGAAGCCCAGCATTTTGCACCCTTGTTTTGGCTTGAAAGGGTGAAAACCTGCACGCAAAATAAGCTATTTCAACGCGTTGTGCGGCATGCTGCCGAAATAGGCGCTTTGGCAGATGCTGGCGGGCAAAGCGTTCGCGCTTTTGTATACTGGATGGATGTCGTTGCTGTTGGGTATGATGTAGCGTTCATTCTGGGGGTTTGGCAAACAAGGGAAGGGCCACAATGGCAAATCAGCCGTCCAATCAACGAAGGCCGCAGCGCAAGCCTGCCGGGGGAAATGAAGGTCGTCGCAGGACGGCACGCCCGAGTGTGCATCGACGGCAGGCGAGTACGCGCCCTTCGCGTGCCGGCCAGACCGGACGGGTCGTGCGTGGCGAAACAGCATTCGCTCCACGGCATTCGCTTGTTTTTGCGTTGGCAGCCATTGCCCTTGTTGTGGTGGTCGTGCTTGCAGCGGTTTTGCTGTTGCGCGCTGCCGTTTCCCCTGGGGATAATCCGCAGGCCACTCAACCGCGCGTGGTCACGGCCGAGCAAAGCGGTGCTTCTGCCCTGGTGGAAGTTGCCTTAGACGAGCTGGATAGCATCACGCGGGCGGGGGATGTTTCCGCATGGCGGGCTGCCTACACCCAGTTTGCCGGGCAATCATCGTCGGATCCCTGGTCTACGGCGTTTGTCGCTTACTGCGGTAATCTGTGCGGATTCGTGGAATCAAGCTTAATGCCGCAGACGGCTTCTGCCGCCGAGTTTCGCGCGTATTTCGAAAACGATGCAAGCAAGGGTGTCGTGCGTGCCAACGACGGATCGTATACGCCGCAGCTAGGCGACATCATGGTGCTCAACGACGGCGCGGGGCAGCGGCTGGGTATCATCGAGTCGTTTGATGCCGCAAGCAATACCCTGCATGCCATCGAGGGCGACGTGGACGGCAGCGTGGCCAAAACAAGCCGCAGCGCCGATGCTTCGGTGGGCTGGTTCATCACGCCGGCTTATCCTGCAATCGCGCCGGCACCGCTCGACGACAACGAGCTTATCTATATCCCGGCGGGCCTTGGCGCGATCGACGCCTACGAAGGCTGGAGTTTAATCACCGACCCGACATCGCCCGAATACCAGCTGCGTATGGCCGCAGGTGAGAGCTATGACGGCGAAGGGTTTGGGGTAATCAACGGCTGCTATGTGATTGCGGTGCGCCCGCTGTACGGAAGTGTGGGCGACTACCTTACCTTCACCTTTGTCGACGGATCGACCATCACGTGCATAATCGGCGACGTGAAGGGTGAAGATGGGGAAGGCGTCAACGAATGGGGCTTTCTCGGCGGCGAAAACATCCTCGAATTTGTCGTCGATAAAGAAAGCTGGTACGGCGGCCACGAAAATCCCGGCACCCCCCTCTGCCACCCCGAGTGGGGCCAATACATCGCAAGCTGCACCAACACGGGCAACTACTGGGGAATGTGAGCGGCGGGGCTTGAGTTTCTTGGCGCAAGCGAGACTTGGTAACCTTGCCAAGATGTGCAGGTCGGCGGCGGATTCAACAGGTGGCTGTGTCACTACAAGAAATATACAACGAAAAATGATCGTTTGCCCAGTTGATTAAGGGTGAAAGGCCGCTTGTTGCTGCGGAAAACCTGCACGTGAGTTTACAAAATGCTTTCCCTTAAATTATTGATAAACATATATTAATAAACGATTATA
>JAVVPE010000097.1:0-2175 GCA_036655915.1 Raoultibacter sp. | reverse complement strand
TTTTTCCATGGCATTTTATTTCGATGAGCCCTCCCGTACCTTTAATGAATACCTTTTGGTGCCGGGGTACTCTTCATCGAAGTGCATTCCGGCCGACGTGAGCCTGAAAACCCCCCTCGTCAAATTCAAGCGGGGGCAGCAGCCGGAAATATCACTGAACATCCCGATGGTTTCTGCCGTTATGCAGGCCGTTTCTGATGATGGCATGGCCGTTGCGTTGGCCACCGAAGGCGGTATGGCGTTCGTGTTTGGTTCGCAAAGCATCAAAGACCAGGCGGCCATGGTCGCACGCGCCAAGGAACACAAGGCGGGCTTCGTTACCAGTGACGCCAACCTTTCCCCCGAAATGACGCTGGCTGAAGTCATTGATCTCAAAGAGGATCTGGGGCATTCCACGATGCCCGTTACCGCAGATGGCGAGGCGCATGGTAAGTTGGTGGGCGTGGTGACTGAACGCGATTACCGTCTTTCTCGTATGGATCGCAGCGAACGGGTTGCCAGCTTTATGACACCGCGTGAAAAAATGGTTGTGGCTCCGGCCGATACCACCTTGCGCGAAGCCAACGACATCATTTGGGAACACAAGCTCAATTCGCTGCCTTTGGTCGATGCCGAAGACCACCTTATCCATATGGTTTTCCGCAAAGATTACGATTCGCACAAATCCAATCCGCTTGAAATGCTCGACGATCACAAGCGCTACATGGTGGGCGCGGGCATCAACACGCGCGATTACGCCCTGCGCGTGCCCGCTTTGGTGGAGGCCGGCGCCGATGTGTTGTGCCTGGATAGTTCGGAAGGCTATTCCGAATGGCAGCAGATTGCCATCGCTTGGATTCGTGAAAATTACGGCGAAACGGTGAAGGTGGGCGCGGGCAACGTGATCGACGCTGACGGCTTCCGTTTCTTGGCGGATGCCGGTGCCGATTTTGTTAAAATCGGTATTGGTGGCGGGTCCATCTGCATCACGCGCGAACAGAAGGGCATCGGCCGCGGTCAGGCAACATCGGTTATCGAAGTGGCCAAAGCGCGCGATGCCTACTTTGAAGAAACGGGCGTCTACGTGCCCATTTGTTCCGATGGCGGCATCGTGTACGATCACCACGTAACGCTTGCCTTGGCCATGGGTGCCGACTTCATGATGCTGGGACGCTACTTTGCGCGCTTCGACGAAAGCCCCACCCACAAGGTGAACATCAACGGCAATTATATGAAGGAATACTGGGGCGAAGGCTCTGCGCGTGCCCGCAACTGGGAACGCTACGATTTGGGCGGCGACAAGAAGGGCCTTTCCTTTGAAGAAGGCGTCGATTCTTACGTGCCCTACGCCGGTTCGCTGAAAGATAATCTCGATTTGACGCTTTCCAAAGTACGTTCGACCATGTGCAACTGCGGATCGCTAACCATCGCTGAACTGCAGGAAAAGGCGAAGCTGACCCTCGTTTCTTCCACATCAATTGTGGAAGGTGGCGCCCACGATGTGCTGCTGAAAGATAAAACCCCCTACGTCAGCATGAGCAGCTCTATCCACTAGCACGCCGATTTAATGGTTTCACCCCTGTGCAGTCCCTTCGGGGGCTGCATTTTTTGTTCGGATGCTATAATGCGCCATCAAACAAAGCGGTGGAAGGCCTACGGTTATGAAAGAAGATCAGCGGGAAAAATTCGGATCACGCTTGGGGTTCATCCTCATCAGTGCAGGCTGCGCGATTGGGCTGGGCAACGTGTGGCGCTTTCCCTATATTTGTGGCGAATACGGTGGAGCTGCTTTTGTGGTGCTCTACCTGGTGTTTCTTGCAATTTTGGCGCTGCCGGTGCTTGTGATGGAGTTTTCTGTGGGGCGCGGCAGCCAGAAAAGCATCGCGCGCGCTTTCGACACGCTTGAGCCCACCGGGTCAAAATGGCATCGCTTCAAGTGGCTTGGCTTGGCGGGCAATTACCTGCTCATGATGTTTTACACCACCGTTGCCGGGTGGATGGTTTCCTATATGTTCAAAATCGGATCGGGGCAAACCAACGGTTTGGATGCCGCTGCAATCAGCGCGCAGTTCGACGCGATGCTGGCCAACCCGTTTGAGATGGTGGGCTGGATGTTGGTGGTGACGCTGCTGGGCTTGATCGTGTGCAGCGTTGGCCTGCGCAAAGGCGTGGAACGCGTGACGAAGCCAATGATGA
>JAVVPE010000096.1:0-2481 GCA_036655915.1 Raoultibacter sp. | reverse complement strand
GCCGCGCGCACGGCAGCCTGCGTTTGAGGGGTAACAACGGCCGGGCCGCCCAAGAACTGCACCGCCGCGATGGCCGCCTTGTTCGCCGCAATAACGGCGGTGATGCCATAGCTTGCCGCGTCGCCCTCATCCACCAAAAGAAGCGGCGCCAGACGCGATCCGGCGGCCGAAGAGGCAGAAAGAGCATCGTAATAGTTTTTGCCCGTGGCAACGCACAAGGTAGAAAACGACAGCACCCCTTCGCCAACTGCACCTTCGGCGATGCGGGCAGAAGTCTGGTAGCAATCCGTGCCCGACCAGCGCTTCACCGTGGCACCCTGCGCAATAAGCGCCCGCTGCGTGGCATCGCTTACCACCGCTGCGCCGCCAACAATTCTTATGTGAGCAAAGTTTTTGAGCGCGGCCAGCGTGGGAGCATCAAGCGCGCCGTTGGCATCGGTCAGATAGATGGGGGCACCTTTGGCGTAGGCATAGGGCGCCACCGCAAGGGCGTCGGCGAAGTGGGCCGATGTGGCCACGATGGCGGTTTCAGAAATGTTGCCCACCGCGCCAGCTAGCTCATTGGCGCGCAAGGCCGTTTCGATGGCGGTGGCACCCCACACGCGGGAAGTGGCCAGCCCCTTGCCCTCAAGCGCAGTTTTGACCTCTTCGGAAACCACCGCCTCGCCACCTACGATAAGGGCTTTTTGGGCGCCCAGCTGCGCAATGGTTTCTGCCGTTTGCGTGCTCAACTGCGCTTTTTCGGTAATAAGCACGGGCACATCTTGGTAGGGGCTCGCCTTTTTTAGCGCGCCCGCCAAACCCGCCGCACAAAGCGCATCCTGGAAGGAATCCTTCGTGGTCACGATGACGGTTTTGCACGCGCCTGGCGTGAAGGCATCTGCCGCAATGGCCGCCATGGTATCAAGGGCTGTTGACCCCGCGAGCACCTTATATGTTGTCGATCCGGCAAGCATCTGCAGCGCAGCGGCGGCGTCAATGGCCCCGTGGCTGCCGCTGGTTTCCCGCCGATCGTTTACCGGGTCGACCACCGGGCGCGCCGTTGCATACAGCGCGTTGCACACTTCATCAACCGTTGCCCCTGGTGCAGCGGCAAAACAAAGCGCTGCGGCGCCCGCTACAAGGGGTGACGACATCGAAGTGCCGCTCTTTTTGGTGTACGACGCATCCGCTGCGCCGTAGGTGGAAAACAGGCGCACACCCGAAGCACTGATATCTTTAAAGTGGTTGTAATCGGACCAATACGCATTGTTGCCCCGCGTATCAAGCGCCGTAACCGCCATGCATTCCCTGAAATCGCAGGGGTAAGATGCCTGCGTATACGGGTTGCCCGCCCTATCCCCATTGCCCCCGGCGCACACCGTAAGAATGCGATAGTTCGTGCGCGCATCCGCTATTTTTTTCTGAAACAGCACGTCGTCGCCACCAAAGCCGTAGCTACCCAAGCTGAGGTTGATTACGTGCAGATCGCTCACGGCACCACTATTGATCAGGCCAAAAAGGTACTCATACGCTGTGAGCAAATCTTTTGTCGTGCACATTTCGGCTGGCGTGCTATCAAACACCTTCACGGGAAGTATTCTTGCGCCATAAGCGGCACCCGCAATACCCCGCCCGTTGTTGGCCACGCCTGCTGCAATGCCTGCAACGTGGGTACCATGCCCCGATATATCACCGCTGAACTGGGGCGTTGCTACAAGGGGTCTTTTGTAGAATGCATCGTAGGCATATTCGTGCATAAGGTTGGCGCTTAAATCTTCGTGGGAAAGCCTGACGCCCGTATCCAACACGGCAATGGTTCCTGCTGTTGCAGCGGGAACATTCTGCCAGCCTTCCACCAGGTGCGAAGCGTACAGGTAGTACTGGTTTTTCGTCGCCCTGGCATCGGAGATTTGCGCCGCAGGATCGTTGACCAGCGGCGGGGTGTTCAGCGCGGCATATGCGGCAGGGTTCGCGGGATCGGCGGGGTCGGCAAGGTCGGCGGAAGCATCTTCCACAGGGTCAACCAAGTGGTAACGATAGTTGGGTTGCGCGAAAACAACGCCGGGGATGGCGCGCGCCGCATCCAGCGCAGCAGCCGTGGTGTGGCCTTGGGCAGGGCTGACACACAAAACCTTGCTGGCCGCATCCGCCGCTTCAATGCGATCGGTCACCACCATGCCCGCATCGGCAAAATCGCCGGCCACATCTTGTACCGAACGCGCCTGAACCCCTTCGGCAGAAGGAGCAGCAACCACCACAAGAATTTCCTGGTCGGCAGGTGCTGCAGGCGCAGCTGGCGCAACTGGCGCGGCGGGCACGTCAGGTGCTGCGGGCTCGGCGCAAGCAAGCGCTGGCGGCAAACAGCCAACAACCAGAACAAAGGAAAGCACAACAGCAAACAAGCTACGGGAAAACGATGCCAAAACGTCCCCTTTCCTCTGCACAAAAAGCCCCGCATGTGCGGCCACTTTCCGGCTCGACCAAATCCAGCTTCCCATC
>JAVVPE010000095.1:0-2540 GCA_036655915.1 Raoultibacter sp. | reverse complement strand
GATTTTCCCCCGCCCGAAGGCCCGATGATGGCCAGGGAGTGGATGTCGTCTGCCAACGTGATATCGCTTAAGACTTCCTTATCTTGTTCAAAACGCTTTGAAAGGTGCTCAAGGCTAACTTGCATAATCAAACCTTTTTTCCAGTCGTTTGCTGATAAACGTGATGGGAAGGGTGAGACACAGGTATAACACGCCCAGCAGTAAATAGCATTCGAACAGGTGATAGTTGGCTGCGCTTATTTCGCGCATCGTTTGCGTCAGCTCGATAACCGCAATGATTGAAAGCAGCGAAGAATCCTTGATGATGGAGGCGAATTGCCCCGCTAATGCGGGAAGCGTGCGTGCCATCATTTGAGGGATGATTACGTGGCGCAGCGTCTGCCGTTTGGTGAAGCCGACGGATTGTGCTGCCTCAATCTGTGTTGCATCAACGGAGAGGAAACTTCCGCGGATGATTTCGGCTACATAGGCTCCCTCGAACAAAGAAAGAATCAGAACACCAGCTATAAAACGGTTCGTGATGCCCCAGGCCGTGCCGATGATATAGAAGAAAAGGAATATCTGCATAATGAGGGGTGTTCCGCGCATGAACGTCACGTACCCGCTGCATACATAGCGGATGACAAGGATGCGTGCATTTTGTCCAAAGGCGCAGGCGATGCCGATTGCGGTGGAAAGCACCAGGCTGACCGCGCTTAAAGCGAGCGTCATCAGAAAGCCATCAAGAAGACGACCTTCAAGGCCGCTGAAAATGCCAAAATCAAAGGTTACGCCGATGCGGGAAAGCGATACCCAAAAAACAGCGCTGAGCGCAATGCTTACTAAAAGTATGTTGAGCGCAGCTTTAGGGGCGGAAGCTTTGCCACGATGATCTGCAAGGAAGGGGGAAGACGCTCGCATGATGGTTTAATTACCTTATCTTATTGCATGTCGAAGAACCATTGAAACCCCAGTTCATCGAAGGCTGTTTTTTCTTGGGCAAGATGGGCTTGCGTCAGGCGATCAAAGCCGCCTTCGGCCCGATAGCTGGCGATGAATGCATTGAGCTGGGCTTGTAACTCGGTGTTGCCTTTCTGTACGGCAATGCCCCATTTTTCCACATTTTGGAAGGGAATGAAAACGGCTGTGGTGGTGTTTTGATTGGCCTGCCAGTTGCGATAGATGGTCAGCTGGTCATAGATAAATCCATCGGCTTTGCCCTGTATTACTTCCTGTACACAAGCGCTTTCGTCGGTCAGCGCAATTATTTCGGCATCCTTAAGATTTTCCAAAGCGTAGGTATGTCCTGTTGATCCGATTTTGACAGCGACTTTTTTGCCTGGTTTGTTGAGGTCTTCTGCCCTCGTAATGGCAGAGTTTTTGTTGGTTAAAATGGCCAGCAGGGCATTGGCATAGGGGTCGGAAAAATCAACAACGGTTTTACGTTCATCGGTGATGGTCATTGAAGACATGACCATATCCACTTTGCCGGTTTGTAGCGAAGGGATCAAGCCGTCCCAAGCGGTATTTTCAATAACCACTTCGCGGCCGATAGATTCGCCGAACGCTTTTACGAAGTCGACGCTTACGCCGGCAGGAACACCACTGGCATCCTTGGTTTCAAACGGTGGATACGCAAGTTCCATGCCCACCTTAAGGGGTGTATCGGTGTGGGAGGCTGGAGCGCTTGGGGCAGGAGCCGCGCAGCCAGCGAGCAGTAACGAGGGGATAACAAGGGCTGCCATCAAGGCGGATATGAAACCGTTGCGGATTATTCTTTTCACGAAATTCCTTTCGGTGCTGCACATTTGGTTCGACTCTGTATCCCCATCAGGATACCATCACGCACGGCGATGCCTGAACAAGTCCGATAACGCAACGCAGGAAAACGTGAGTGGTAAGGCCACTACAGTGTATCGGTGTCGAGCCAGAGGGTGAAAGGGCCGTTGTTGGTCAGGGTCACGTCCATCAGTGCGCCAAATGTTCCGGTAGCTACGCGGGCGACGTCTTTGCGCGCCAGGGCAACGAAGTATTCATAGAGGCGATTTGCCTGGTCGGGCGCGCCGGCTTCGGTGAATGAGGGACGGTTTCCCTTCTTGCAGTTGGCGTACAGGGTGAATTGCGATACGACCAGTACGTCGCCGCCCACATCGGCAAGCGTCACGTTGGTCTTGCCTTCGGAATCTTCGAAAATGCGCAGCTTGTGTATCTTCGTCCACAGCTTTTCGGCCTGCGCTTGTGTATCTTGCTGCCCCACGCCAAGCAAAATGGTGTACCCTGCACCTATCTGTGCGGTGATTTCGCCGTCTATGGTAACGCTTGCTTGGGAAACGCGTTGAATCAGTGCGCGCATAGATGCTCCTTAGCTTTCGTTTTCCTTCTTCATTTTCTCCAATTTTAATGTAACGCTAATGTGGTGGGTATCGTCATGTCAGCATAGTCGGCGGGTTTGGGCGCTTAAAGGCGTGGCGGTTTTGCGTGGGGCTAGCCGCGCCAGATAAGCTGCGCGAGTGCGCGGCCGAGAAAAACTCCCACCAGGCAGCTGAACAAACTGAGGGCGA
>JAVVPE010000094.1:0-2779 GCA_036655915.1 Raoultibacter sp. | reverse complement strand
AAATGCATACTACCACCGTAGGCCACACATCCACAATTTCCACACAATTGAAATATGCGCAGCCGTCTGCACCTACACCAGGCGGGCGGATATGGAATCCGCCCCTACACCAGGTGTGGCCTATTCCGCTTTGTCCTTCTTGATGTTATAAGCGGTGTACGCGGCCATGAATCAAAACAATGAGCGTTTGTAAAAAAACAAACATATTCGGGTTTCCCCCTGCATCAACGCCACTCGCGGAAGGCTGCATTGTTCCCTTTCCCCTGCGCGACAGGTCATGGTATTGTGTGCACCAGCGAAAACATTGGTTGACGATTCTGGGAGAGACTCGCGTGCGGGCGCCGAAGGGGCAGAAACTCTCAGGCAAACGGACTGGAATCTGACAACGCTCTGGAAAGCCGCCTAAGCGGCACCGACGAAGCAAGCCCTGCGGGGTTCATCTTTCAGGTAAACAGACAGAGGCGCGCACGAGATAACTCGGCGCGCCTTTTTTAATGGGCGCACAACTGAAAGGAAATGCCGTGAGTGAAACTGTGGTCGATGCCTGCGCTGGCGCGCAAAAAACTCCGCTGTATGAAGCGCATCTTGAAAGCGGCGGCAAAATGGTTCCCTTTGCCGGCTATCTGCTGCCCATCGAATACCCAACGGGGCTTATGGCGGAACATCTTGCGGTGCGCAACAGCTGCGGGCTGTTCGATGTATCGCACATGGGCGAAATAAAGTTTTTGGGCGCGGGCGCGCTTGACACCCTGAACCACCTGCTCACCAATGATTTCACGGATTTAGCGGTGGGCAAAGTGCGCTACAGCCCGATGTGTGACGAAAACGGTGGCACCATCGATGACCTGCTTGTTTACCACCTTGGAGAAGATCACTACCTTACGGTTGTTAACGCGGCCAACGTGGAAAAGGACAAGGCCTGGATGGAGGCCCACCTGTTGCCTTACACCGAATTACAGGATATTTCTGACGATTTGGCGCTGCTTTCTTTGCAGGGACCCGCCGCCGAGCGCATTTTAGAACGCATCTGCGACCCCAACGACATCCCCCGCGGCTACTATTCGTTTACCCCCACGATGGATGTGGCCGAAATCCCTTGCTTTGTTTCGCGCACGGGATACACCGGCGAAGACGGCTTCGAGCTGTTTTGCTATACCTATGCTGCCTGGGATTTATGGGATTGCCTGCTTGAAGCGGGTGCCGAAGACGGCTTGATCCCTTGCGGGCTGGGCGCGCGCGACACGCTGCGCCTTGAAGCTTCCATGCCCCTTTATGGCCACGAAATGGATGCGAGCATCGACCCCTTGGAAGCCGGGCTTGCCTTCGGCGTAAAAATGAATAAGTCTGACTTCATTGGTAAGCAAGCGCTGGAAGCCAAGGGTACACCCGCCCGTTGCCGCATTGGGCTGCAGGCCACCAGCCGTGGCATTATCCGCGAACACCAAGACGTTTTTGTGGGCGACACCTTAATTGGCAGCACAACATCGGGCACGTATTGCCCGCATTTGAAGGGATCCTACGCCATGGCGCTTGTGGATGCCGGCGCGGTTTCAATCGGCGACGCCGTGGAAGTGGATGTGCGCGGCCGCCGGGTGTGCGCAGAGGTTGTGGCGCTGCCCTTCTACAAGCTCGCCTAAGTGTTTAAGCTGCAACAATAACTGCGTTTCATACATTTGACCAGCACAATCAAGGAGGAAAACAATGCAAGCACCCGAAGAACTAGGCTATCTTGACACCCACGAATGGGTGGCCACCGACGGAACCACCGCCATCGTAGGCCTTTCCGATTACGCCCAAAATGAACTGGGCGATTTGGTATTTGTGAACCTTCCCGAAGTGGGCGACGAAGTGGTGGCCGGCGAAGTGTTCGGCGATGTTGAATCTGTCAAAGCGGTTTCCGACATTATCAGCCCCGTTTCGGGCACCGTTGCCGAAGTGAACGAAAAGGTTTTAGACAACCCCGAAATCATCAACGAAACACCCTATGAAGCCTGGTTTATCCACGTCAACGATGCCACGCTTAGCCCCGATATCATCGATTCCGAAGAATACGCAAACCGCTACCTTAGCTAGCGTGCCCCAGCTTTCCAAGCGGCGGCGTGGCCTGTATTTCATTTTTGATAGGAAAGGTTTTCATGGGTAATTATCTTCCTTCCACCGCAGCCGAGCGCGCGGCGATGCTTGCCGCTATCGGTGCGGCAACGATTGACGACTTATATAAAGATGTGCCAAGCGGCTTAACACTTGACGCGCTTGACATCCCCCACGGCATAAGCGAACTGGAACTGCGCGCCAGCATAGAGGCGATGGCGGCTAAAAACACCGTCTTTAGCTCGCTTTTCCGCGGCGCTGGTGCCTATAATCGCTTCATTCCCGCGCTGGTGAAAACTGTTACCACGAAAGAGGAATTTGTCACGGCCTACACGCCCTATCAGGCAGAAATCAGCCAGGGCGTGCTGCAATCAATCTTTGAATACCAAACGATGATGTGCCAGCTGACCGGCCTTGATGTGTCCAACGCCTCGCTCTATGATGGGGCCACCGCCGCCGCTGAAGCCGTGTTCATGTGCCAGGACCGCAAGCGTTCAAGCGTGGTGATTTCGGGGACGGTGAACCCGCAGGTGATTGAAACCGTGCAGACCTACTGTGCGCGGCGCAACACCGATGTGGTCGTGGTGCCGCCGCGCGAAGGTGCCGTTGACCTGGATGCTTTCAGCGCGGCATTGGGCGATACCTGCGCCTGCGCGCTTTTTCAGCAGCCAAACTTTTTCGGCGTGCT
>JAVVPE010000093.1:0-2852 GCA_036655915.1 Raoultibacter sp. | reverse complement strand
AGCCCAGCATCGCACCCATGAGCGATAAGATAACGCCCAAATTCACGATGATGGCGCCTACCGGTCCGATTGCGTGTTCCAAGATGCCGGCCATGGAAGGGGTGGCCAGCGCAGCCATTTCGGCACGCGGCATGACGCCCATGGAAAGCATCGAAATGACGAAGTACAGCACGAAAACGCACACGAAGGAAAGCACGGTGGCGCGCCCCACATCTTTGGCAAACTTGGCGCGGCCAGAAACTACGATGGCACCTTCGATGCCGGTGAACACCCACACCAGGGCGATCATTGTCGATATAACCTGCGTACCAAAATCAGGCCCGCCGACTTCCCCCCAAAAATTGCTCATGAAGATAGAGAAATCGAACTTCTGGAATAAAATGATGGTGATAACAAACAGCGCAAGCGGAATCAGCTTGGCGATGGTGACGATGGAATTGATGCCAGCTGCGTCTTTCACGCCGCGCGCCACCAGCATGACGATTGCCCAGATGAACACCGAAGCGCATACGGCAGAAATCAGATTGCTGCCGCTTTCAAAGACGGGGAAGAAATACCCCATGGCCGAAAACAGCATGATGGCAAAAGATACGTTGGAAAGGCAGGCCGAAATCCAATAACCCCAGGCCGAATTGAAGCCGACAAAATCGCCGAACCCGGCCGAAGCATATGCGTAGATGCCGCCGGTCAAATCGGGGCGCAGCTGGCTTAAGCCGTTGAAGCACATCATAAGGGTGAATACCCCGGCAAAGCAGATTGCCCAACTGACTAAAACGGCACCCGTGCTCGCACCTCCAGCGGCCATGTCTCCGGCAAGTGCGAAGATGCCGCCGCAGATGCTTGCAGTGATAACCATCGTGGTCAGCCTGAAAAGCCCGAGCCCGTTGGGATCGATGATAGCTTCTGATTGCGTGGAACTCTTTTTGAGCGCAGTCATCTAAGTCCTCCTATCGTGAGGGTTGTGGGTAGGTGAATAAAAAACCCGCGAACGCTTGTTGTCGGTCGCGGGTTTGTCGATGGGGAGGGGTGAAACCCTAGAAACGCAGGCTTAAGCAGGAAAGGCCGCCATCAAGCTTGCGATACTCAGAGGTATCGACGCACAGCGTTTTGCAGCCGGCAGCTTGGATGCGCTCAAGCACAACGGGGTAGCCTTCGGGCACGATAACGGTGTCGTTTACCCAGATGCAGTTGGCAGCGTAGGATTCATCTTCCGGAATTTCGATGCGATTGAACTGCTCAAAATCGGGCTTGGTCACAAATTCGCCGGCAACAAGCATGTTGTTGTTTTCGATGTAGTTGACGCCGGTCTTCAAGTGCAGCACGAATTCCAGCGGCACTTCGGAACCGGTAAGGCCCCAGCCTTCAAGGATTTCGATGAACTGGCGGATGCCTTCTTCGTTGGTGCGTGCGGAACGACCAGCGTAGAAGTGATCGCCGACCATCATAACGTCGCCGCCATCAAGGGTGCCCGGGGAAACGATGTGCTTGATTTTGTCGTCGGGGAAAAATGTGTGGATGGTGGGTTCCATTTCCTTGGATTCACCGTTGCGTGATGCGGCACCGGGGTTGTCAACGATGGCGCCCATGCGGGTGATAACGGCAGTATCTTCCACGAAGCAGGAATCGGGATAGGCTTCCAAAGCGGGGAGAACGGTTACTTCGACGCCGCACTGTTTGAGGGCTTCGATGTAGGCATCGTGCTGCTTGAGCGCGTTTTCGTAGTCGGGCGCGCCCAGTTCAGGGGCGGAAGTGATGCCTTCGACAATGGATTTTGCCGGGCGACGAACGATAACGTTGGTGAACTTGGTCATAGCTGGTTCTCCTTTGTTGTAGGTGAGTTCTCTCCAGGACTCGTTGTGGCTCATATTGTATACTGTATATTGTATACAATCAAGAGAAATTTAAGGAAATTTTGAAATAAAGTGACCGTATGCGCTGCGATGTGGCCAAATACCCGAATAAAATCTGACGTATCGGGGAAAATTGTATACAATGTTCAAATAAATACAGCAGCGAGAGAAGGCAAGCTATGGATCAGTATCGTTCCTTGAAAGACCATGTGTATGACCACATTGCCCAGGCAATCGATAGCGGCAGGCTTTCTGGCGACGACAAGCTAAGCGAACAGCAAATTTGCGATGCCCTCAACGTCAGTCGCACGCCGGTGCGCGAAGCTCTTATACAGCTGGCAAGCGACGGTTACTTAGAAAACCTTCCGCGCAAAGGCTTTCACGTTAAGGCCATGAATGAGGAAAGCGCGCGTGAAATTGTCGAAATCATCGGCCCGCTTGATGGGCGAGCGGCGCTTTTGGCCTGTCCGCGCATGGATGAAGACGATCGCGCACAGCTGCAATTTCTGCATGAATCGATGCAGCTGGCTATCGCCAAGGGTATGCTGAAAAAGTACGACGATTTGCAGCACGAATTTCACGACTATTACGTGCAACGCTGCGGCAACGAAAAGTTGATAGGCTATGTGCGCCAGCTGAATCGCTACTTTATGAAGCGCGAATATGCACACGTGGATCACGACAAGCAAATCACCCTGCTGCAACAGGCCAACGACGAACACGCCGAAATCGTGCGCCTGTTTTTGGCGGGGGATGCCACAGGGCTGCAGCGCTACGTGCGCGATGTGCATTGGAGCATCGATAATGCGCCGTTTCTTGTGTGGTAAACATGCAGGTTTGGTGATTTTGGCGGCATTTCCCCTCTTCGCCGACGCTCGTGCCTTTCTGCGGTAAACCGCAGATGAACGGTGTCTTTATTGGCAAGGAAGCGTTAGAATCTGTGCGAACACAATTCGATGAAGGAGGAACCATGGCAGATGAAGTATCCCGCGCAATTGGCAA
>JAVVPE010000092.1:0-2946 GCA_036655915.1 Raoultibacter sp. | reverse complement strand
GCCAATCTTAAGGGCGCGCTAATTGCTGTGCCCCTATGATTTTCTTGAGCGTCGATAAGTGAAGAATAAGTAAGGGAGGAAACGCAATGGAATGGGTAACCGGCCTGGTCGGGGGATTGAGCATCGTGGTTTTGCTCTATCTTTTTTACGTGCTGCTTAAAGGGGATGACCAGCGATGATGGGCACTTACTTTGAATACTTTGCCACCCTTGCTTTGCTGGTCGGTTTGGCACTGCCGCTTTCCGGTTATATCAATGCGGTCATGCGCGGGGAAAAGACGCTGTTCAGCCGCGCGCTTGTGCCGGTGGAAAACGTCATCTATAAAATGATCGGCGTGCAAGCCACCGAAAACAGGGGCTGGAAGCACTACCTGGCAAGCGTGCTCATCTTTTCGGCTATTTCGCTTGTGGCCTTAACCGCGCTGCTGATGGCACAGGCGTTTTTGCCCTTCAACCCGCAGGGTTTGCCGGGAATGCCCTTTGATCTGGCCTTTAACACGGCGGCCAGCTTCGTAAGCAATACAAATTGGCAGGCCTACAGCGGCGAAGTAACGTTGAGCTACTTTTCGCAGACCATCGGTTTGACCGTGCAGAATTTCTTGACACCCGCAGTGGGTATGGCGGTGTTGTTTGTGGTCTTTCGCGGCCTGGTCAGCGATGGCGAAGAAGGCGTCGGGTCGTTTTGGACCGATATGGTGCGTGGCATTCTCTACATTTTGATTCCCTTGTGTTTGGTGACCAGCATTTTCTATGTGGCGCAGGGCGTGCCGCAAAACGTATCCGAATACAAGACGGTCGACCTGCTTGAACCGGTGGTGGCAGATGATGGCACGCAAATCACCCAGCAAAGCATCCCGATGGGTCCGCAGGCAAGCCAGGTTGCCATCAAGCAGCTGGGCACAAACGGCGGTGGCTACAACGGCGTAAATTCCGCCAGTCCGCTTGAAAATCCGACGCCGCTTAGCAATTTAGTGCAGTGTCTTTCGCTGTTGCTGCTGCCGGTTTCACTTGTGTTCAGTTTCGGGCGCTACATAGCCGACAAAAAGCAAGGTCGCGCCCTTTTCGCCGCCATGTTCCTTTTGCTTTTGGCTGCTTTGTTTGCCGTTGCCTTCTTTGAGCAGACGGGTACCCCGCAGCTGGCGCAAGACGGCGCGGTATACATGGGGCAGACCGGGCAATCCGGCGGCAACATGGAAGGCAAGGAAGCGCGCTTCGGCGTAACCGGATCGGCCTTGTGGGCGGTGTTTACCACCGCGGCTTCCAATGGCGCGGTCAATTCCATGCACGACAGCTTCACACCCCTTGGCGGCATGGTGCCTATGATTTTGATGCAGCTGGGCGAAGTCATTTTCGGCGGCGTGGGCTGCGGTTTGTACTCGATGCTTGGCTTTGTGATTCTTACGGTGTTTATCGCCGGCTTGATGGTGGGGCGCACGCCAGAATACTTGGGTAAGAAAATCGGGCCGCGCGAAATGCGCATGGCGGTGGTGCTGTGCATTACCACGCCGGTGGTTATCTTGCTGGGGGCAACGGCGCTGTGCCTAAACCCTGCAACGGTCGAAAGTTTGGGCAACGCGGGCATCCATGGCTTTTCAGAAGTGCTCTATGCCGCCACATCCTGCGGGGCCAACAACGGGTCGGCATTTGCGGGCTTCAACGCGAACACGCCGTTTATCAATACGGTATTAGGCCTGATGATGCTAGCAAATCGTTTTATTCCGATTATCGCTGCCTGTGCTTTGGCGGGCGGTTTGTGCCAGCGTTGCCGCGTTGCATCTTCGGCGGGCACGCTTTCCACCAGCAACGCCACCTTTGTGTTCCTTTTGATTCTGGTCGTGCTTTTGGTGGGTGCTTTGACGATGTTTCCGGCCTTGGCTTTAGGCCCGGTTGCCGAACAACTTCAGATGGTATCTTAGGGAAGGGCTGAAGAAGAAATGACTACTACTACCATGAAAAAAAATGATTCCACCGCGCAAATGGTGCGCGCGCTTAAAGAAGCGTTTGCCAAGCTTGACCCACGCCAGCAGGTGGGAAACCCCGTCATGCTGATGGTCTATATTTCGGCCCTTTTAACATCGGTACTGTTTGTGCTTTCCCTGTTCGGTGTTTCCGATTCGCATCCCGGCTTTATTTTCGCCATCGCGTTTGTGCTGTGGATTACCGTGTTGTTCGCCAATTTTGCCGAAGCGATTGCCGAAGGCCGGGGCAAGGCGCAGGCCGATTCGCTGCGTGCCGCCAAGCGCGACGTGTGTGTTTCCAAGATAAATGAAAGCCTGCTGGCCAAAGGGGTCCACGCGGATGACCCCGCAGCGCTTTATGCTGCGCGCGCCGAAGAGGTGAACTCGACGCTGCTGAAGAAGCGCGACCTGTTTTTCGTGGTGGCGGGCCAGCAGATTCCGGCCGACGGCGAAGTGATGCAGGGGGCGGCGTCGGTCGACGAAAGTGCCATCACGGGTGAATCGGCTCCGGTCGTGCGCGAATCGGGCGGGGATCGCTCTTCGGTGACGGGGGGCACCACCGTGCTTTCCGACTGGTTGGTCGTGTGTGTTACGCAGGAAGCGGGGCACAGCTTTTTGGACCAGATGATTGCCATGGTCGAATCGGCTGCCCGCAAAAAGACGCCGAATGAAATCGCGCTGCAAATTCTGCTGGTGGCGTTGACGATAGTATTTTTGCTGGTCGCGGTGTCGCTGTTCACCTTCAGCGGGTTTTCTGCCACGCAGGCGGGCACCCTTAACCCCACCACCATCACGTCGCTGATCGCGCTGTTTGTGTGTCTGGCACCCACCACTATCGGCGCGCTGCTTTCGGCCATCGGCATCGCGGGCATGAGCCGCTTGAACCAGGCCAACGTGCTTGCCATGAGCGGCCGTGCCGTTGAAGCGGCGGGCGATGTGGATATATTGCTGCTGGACAAAACGGGCACGATCACGCTGGGCAACCGCCA
>JAVVPE010000091.1:0-3221 GCA_036655915.1 Raoultibacter sp. | reverse complement strand
CGGGAAGCCCTGCGCGCATCCTGGTCGCCATCGAGACACACGACAACCTGGCCTTCTTCGCAATCGCGGGCAAGCATTTCCCCAATAGCCTCATCGCTAAGCCCCGCCGCACCAGCTGACCCGGCCACACCCGCAACCGGGCCAGCGGCCGCGCCCAACGGATCGGCCTGCGCCTGCACCACCGGCACCAGCGCGCACGCCAGCGCACAGCTGAGCCCCGCTGCAAAAATCCGCCGCGCCCACCAAGAAAAACCAGCCGCCTTTGCCTTCATACGAACGCCCCTTAATCCCCCACAAGCCCCATTGCCGTGACAACCAAATGAAACAGGCCACGGGCGGAATGCCGGTGGCCTGTAATAATTAAGTGGTGGTCGGAGGGGGACTTGAACCCTCGGCACGCGGATTTTCAATCCGCTGCTCTACCAACTGAGCTACCCGACCACGTGCGCTTATTTCAAACGCGAGAGGTTATTCTACCGATGCACGCCCATTACGTCAAGCATTAGTTTTCGGCACAACTTTTATCGTCCTATGCTTAAGTCTATGACCAATACTGAACGGGAGGGCTAAAACCCGATCGGGTAGCCTCCGTTCAGCATCAAGAAGGATCTAGTTGGTGGTTGCCGCGGTCGCAGGGGCTTTTTCCACCAGGCCGTTTAAGTTTACGGATCCTGTTGTCGTTTCAAAGTAGACGATGCTCATCGTGACCGAAGTACTGCTTACGCCTCCATCGGTCTTCAGGGCATTCGTCAACGAAAAGTCAGGGATTTCGCAGGCGTATTTACCGCCCTGCAACTGTTTCATCACCGAAATTGCCTCGGCGGTCGATCCCACCGTGAAACTGAGGGTAACCGGACGGCGCACCAGGGTGCCATCAAGTTCAGGCTGCCCATAGCTCAAGTTGTTCGTGGTTGCTCCGGCCAGCGCCGTGTTGATGGCATCGATTTCGTTGCGCAGGTTGTCATAAACCGCCACTTCGGGAAGCTTGTCGGTCGGCCCCAGCTTTTTAAGCGCTTCGGCCATCTGCGTGCGCGCCTCAACCACCGAACTCTGCACCTGGATTTCAGTTTCGACTTCGGCCATCTGCGTAGCATTGCTCAACTGCGTATCGGCGACGTTTTTCACCACCAGCAAGTAATAGCAACCGCCAATCAAGAGCACGGTTAATATGGTCAGTAAAATTTTTTCGCGTGGCGTGAACGAACGCGTCATAAGATTATTTGACATTGGTAGCACCTACCTTTGCGGCGCCGGTAGAAGTGCCCACGCCGGTGGTACCCGTGCCGGCAGAGGCACTGCCGGCGGTATCTGCCGAAGCGGCATCTTCCTCAGATACCGCGCCCCGCAAAAGAATCTCAATCGTTGCGGAGCTTTGCTTTTTATCGGGCGTCGATGTCGTTGAAACGGTCACGTAGGAAACCCGTTCGTCCTTTTCCAAATCGGCCACCAACTTCGACACATCCTGCAAACCAAGCCCCAAGCACGTCACCGTGATGGTGTTGCCCGTTGCCTTGACCGATTGCAGGTAAGCCGCACCGGCGATTTTCGTCCCCAGCAGCTCGAACACCGCACCGCGATCAGCAAGGTTAAGTTCTTCTTCGGTTTTGCCAACCACCACGTAACGATCATGATCGGCTGATTCTTTCTTGAGCGTGTCTGCCTGTTCCTTCAACTGCTCTAAATACGCGGTCGCTTCCTGCAAATCGGCAGTGCTTTGCACGGTCGATGAAAGCGGATCAACCACCAAAAACTTTGCGAAAATGGCGATAACGATCAAGGTGACCACGAATAACCCTATTTCAATCTTGCGGTTGACCCGCGGCGCAGCCTGCTCGATCAGATTGATGGTGCGCTTGGTGGGGTAGGTCGGCTTCTTTTTGAAGCTGATGTCCTTCTTAAGATTCACGGCGCACACCCCTATTCCCTCATCGTTGCGCCGACAGCGCCAGAACAGCGAACGCTCGCATCCGCCACGTCATCTTGCGCAGGGCACATGATTTCAAAAATATCGACCAGGGGAAGATCGGTATGCGAAGCAACCGCAGGAATAAGCGGTTCAAGCAACGCGCCTCCCCCGCTGTAATAAACCGTGCTAATCGACGCATTGGGATTGTTGAAATCGTAGAAGTTCAACGCACGCCCGATTTCGACCGCCAGATTTTCGCACACATCAAGCACCACTTCGTTTGCTTGAGCATCTTCGTAATTGGTTTGCTTGTAAATAACCGCCGTGTGTTCATCGATTCCAAGCGCTTCGGCGAGCGCTTCGTCGACGGCTCGCCCGCCGATATCGATCACACGGGCCACATCGTAGGTGCCATCCGTGAAGAAATACAAGCAGGTTGATTCGTTGCCAAAATCGATGATGCAGCAGTTGGCGGGGGCTGGCACCGAAGCGTTTTTGCCGCTGGCAGAAACGATGTTTTGCAGCGCCGCCGCATAGGGCAACGCCGTGCGCAGCTTTAAACCAGCCCGGCGGCACATGGCGGTGTAATCGGCCAGGGTGTCCTTGCGTGTGGCAACCGCTAAAAGATCGAGCGTCTGATCCCCCGCGGCCTCGTTGGCAGCGGCAAGACCCACCACAGGGTCGGGGACAACGGTATGATTCGAACCAAGCACGGCGTAATCGTAATAGTAGTGATCTTTGCCATCGGTGATGTAATCGCGGAATTCATAGGGCAGGTTCAGCTGCAGTTCCGCTTCCGTCATCATGGGCAAGCTAAGCCGGCGCGTCAGGCTGACAGCGTTGGGCAGCAGCAGCGCGGCATCTTTGTCGACGCCACCGTGCGCCGAAATCGTGCGCTTGATGAAATCGGCCATGGCGTCAAAGCTGGTGATTTTATTGTCCTGAATCAGGCCGCTGGGCACCGGTTCGATAATGGCTTTCTTTAAAGCGCCATCCTCGCACACGGCAAGCTTTAAAAAGCTGCTGCCCGTATCGATTCCTGTGTATGTTTTACCCATATAGTATGTCCTCTAATGCAGAATCAGGCCCATATACCATTCCAAAGCGCTCGGCCCAACCAGCAGGGTGACCATCGTCGCCGCTGCAATAGCTGGCCCGAACGGAAACAGCGCCGCACCTTCTTGTTCCGTTACGCCAGAAACATCATCCGCTCCCACTGTGTCGCCCCGAGCGCCCTCCGCTCCCGTTATGTCTTCCTGAGCGTAGTCGAAGGATTTGGTCTTCCCGCTTTTCCCCACCTGCTTCCAGGCGGCGG
>JAVVPE010000090.1:0-3346 GCA_036655915.1 Raoultibacter sp. | reverse complement strand
CCCACGGCATAGATGGCGTTGAACACGCCATTCACCGTTGCGAGCGGATGGGCAAGCGGCAGCATCGTGGGGTGCACGCGCACATCGATGCCGGCAGGCGTGCGGTGCGCATGGGCCAGCAACTTCACGCAATAGCCCATATCGGCGGCCGTGGACAAATCGATCGGCGTGATGTTGCGAATGCCTTCGGCGGGCACATCGCCTAAGGTTACGCGCGAATTGAAGCAGATGGATGCCAGAATGGCAATTTTCGCCGCAGCGTCAAAGCCATCGACATCGGCCGTGGGATCGGCTTCGGCAAAGCCCTTCGCCTGCGCTTCTTTGAGCGCTTCATCGTAGCTCATGCCATCATCAGCCATGCGCGAAAGCATATAGTTGGTCGTTCCATTCACAATGCCCATAACCGACGAAATTTCGTTGGCAATAAGCGAGTGTTTCAGCGGGTCAATGATGGGAATGCCGCCGCCCACACTGGCTTCAAACGCGATTTCCTTACCCGCGTTCGCAGCGGCCTGCATCACTTCTTCACCATACGTGGCCATAAGCGCCTTGTTGGCCGTGACCACATTTTTGCCTGCGGCCAAGGCTTCTAGCACCACGCTGCGCGCAATGGTGGTGCCGCCGATAAGCTCGATGACAATATCGATGGCGGGGTTGCTTACCACATCGCGATAATCCTGCGTGAAAATATCTTCCACATCGTGGGCAATCGCCTGTTCAGGGTTGCGCGAACACACCGCAACAAGTTCAACTTCGATGCCGTAATGGCGGCGAAAATCTTCGCTGTGCTTCTTGATTATATCGATGCAGCCACCGCCTACGGTGCCCGTTCCTACCAATCCAAGCTTGACCGTCATGTTGGTTCCTTCCTACCTATCCCGCTGGAAAATATCTTCGTATGTTTCGCGACGCGTCACAACGCGCGCCTGGCCATCCTTCACGAAAACAATCGCTGGGCGCGGCTGCCCGTTGTAGTTGCTGGCCATGGAATAACAGTAAGCCCCCGTGCCAAACACGCACACAATATCGTCCAAATCGGGGTGCTGAATGGGCATATCGATCACGACCGCATCGCCGCTTTCGCAGTGCTTGCCCGCCAACGTAACGATTTCGGTGCGCGGCTGACCTGCCTTGTTGGCAATAATCGGCTCGTATTCGGAATGGTAGAGCGCCGTGCGGATGTTGTCGGACATGCCGCCGTCAACCGCCACGTATTTGCGCACACCCGGCAGCGTTTTTAGGATGCCGACCGTGTAGAGCGTCACGCCCGCGTTGGCCACCAGGCTGCGCCCCGGTTCGCACAAAAGATGCGGCAAGGCCACGCCATAGCTTGCGCAGTATTCGGTGACCGCCGTGCAAATGCAGGCGGCAAAATCGTCGATAGTAGAAGGAGTATCGGCCGTGGTGTAGGCAATGCCCAGGCCACCGCCCACATCAAGTTCTTCGATGGTGAAGCCGTAGCTTTCTTTGATGCGCGCCATAAGCTGCACCATAACTTCGATGGCTTCGCCAAAGGAATGCAGCGCAAATATTTGCGACCCGATGTGCATATGCAGCCCCGCCAGGTGAACATGGGGGGCTTCAAGGGCATCCTTCACGCAGTTAAAGGCCCAATCGTTGCGCATGTTGAAGCCAAATTTGGAATCTTCGCAGCCCGTGCGGATGTATTCGTGGGTATCGGCTTCCACACCGGGGGTGATGCGCATGAAAATTTCCTGCGTCACACCTTGGGCCGCTGCAATTTCAGAAATGCGCGCCAGTTCGATGCGCGAATCAACCACGATGCGCCCGACGCCCGCAGAAATGGCTTCTTCCAGCTCAAGGGGTGTTTTGTTGTTGCCATGCACCACGACGCGATCCATCGGGAAGCCCGCCGCCCGCGCGCAGGCCAATTCCCCGCCGCCCGAAACATCAAGGCGCAAGCCTTCTTCGGCCACAATGCGCGCCACCGCCTTGTTCAAAAATGCCTTGCCCGCATAGATAACGCTGGAATCCGCATAGCGTTTACCCAGGGCGCTCACGTAGGTTTCCATGCGATTGCGCAGGTCAGCTTCGTCGTAAACGAAAAGCGCCGTGCCTTGTTTGCGCGCCAACTGCACCATATCGACGCCACCAATGAACAGGTGGTCGTTTTTCACTTCTGCCGTCAAAGGCAAGACGGCGCCCAAATCCATCGTGCTAAGATTATCGGCCTTCTTAGAAAGGTTCGCTGCGGGTAACGACATGATTCCTCAACTTTCTTAATATGAATGCCACCAGTCTAACATCGCCCGTTTTCCCCCGGACGACCCAACTACAAAATGTAGGAATTATACACTGCAATGAGTACGTTTGATTAGCCGCAAGTAAGGATATAATGAAGCACGTTGTTTTTCGTCAATAAAAATCACCGGCAAAGGAGCGCACATGGCTATTGAAGAACCCTCCATCGATCTTTGGTTGGCCGAAGCAAAGCTTGATCCGCAAGCGGCGCAGGTGGGCATGTATCTGACCCACAATGGCGTCGTCCGTTTAACCCCGAAGGCGCAGGTGCGCGAAGGCGTGCAGAACTTGGGCGAAGTTTCGCAGGTCGATTTTTCCTACGACAAGGAAGAACTGGCGAAAGCTGTGGAAGATGCGAAAACGTGGCCGGGCATTTTTTACGTGCGCGTATGGCTCAATGAAGGCGTGCTCAACGTGGGCGATTCTATCATGTATGTGCTGATCGGCGGCGATATTCGCCCCCACACCATCGACGCCCTGCAAAAACTCGTCGGCAAAATCAAAACCGAACTGGTCGTCGAAACCGAGATTTATGCCTAAAATTTCGCTTATTGCTGTAGGCAAACTGAAGGAGCGCTTTTGGAAAGAAGCGTGCGAGGAATATCTAAAGCGCCTGCAGGCCTATGCCAAAGTTTCCGTGCGCGAGGTGCCCGACAGCACCCCCGCCAAGGAAGAGGCGGCCATTTTGGCTGCCTTACCCGGCGATGCGCAGCTTATTTTGTTGGATATCAACGGCACAGAAACATCCAGCTTGGGGCTTTCTGCCAAACTGGATGCCCTAGCGCTTGGCGGCACTTCGCACATTGCCTTTATCATCGGCGGCAGCGATGGCGTAAGCGCCGCTGTCAAAGCCGCTGCTCACCAGCGCATAAGCTTTGGGCCTATCACCCTTCCCCACAACCTGGCGCGCGTCGTTTTGCTGGAACAAATCTATCGCGCCTACAAAATCAGCCACGGCGAACCCTATCATAAATAGGGGGGCACTGCTGCTTTGGTCTTCCTAGGATTTCTTCACGATGCTTAGGGCTAAAACGCTTGTGCGCAGCATGTCTTCGTAGTGTTCACGGTCGAGTTTTTTGGTGCT
>JAVVPE010000089.1:0-3433 GCA_036655915.1 Raoultibacter sp. | reverse complement strand
ATGGCCGACATCTACACTTTCGGCCGTGTTGCGGGTAAGAGTGCGGTAGCCTACATCGGCTAGATTTAACCTGACAGGCGCGCCTTGGCGGCGCGCCTGTCTTTTCTCATTTCCTCCTTTCGCGTGGCTAAAACAGCCTTTCCCAGGTTTTGGGGTGCTTGATTCACCTGAAAATATCGAATAAAGTTAACAATTATTGAAGTTTTATTTGATAAAGCAGCATAAGCGCACCATAATGGAGCCTTGCATGCGCCCGAGGCGAAACTCGGGCGATTTTGTTAGTGCGGGCCGATTGGGAGGAAAAATATGAAACTGAAAAAATTGACAATGGTGGCGTGCGCGTGCGCGCTTACCGCAGTTTTGGCACTGGCTGGCTGCTCTTCGGGTGGCTCGACCACGCAGGCACCGGCCGAATCCGGCGGAAGTACCGCCTCGGGCTATACCCTGGTAAATCCCGGCAAATTGACGGTTGCGGCTTCGCTTGATTTTCCGCCCTTTGAAAGCCTCGATGGCAGCAAGCCTGTGGGCTTTGCGGTGGAACTGATGCAGATGCTTGCCGCCGAAATGGGTCTTGAGTGCAATTACTTGACCACGGTGAAGTTCGACACCATCGTGCCGATGGTATCTGCGGGTGGCAAGGCTGACGTGGGCGTATCCTCTTTCACCATGAACCCCAAACGTGCCAAGGAAATTGATTTCACCGATGCTTACATGGATTCCAACCAAAGCCTCGTCGTGATGGGCAGTTCTGCCTACACCGAGGTGTCGCAGCTGGAAGGCAAGAAAATCGGCGCGCAATCCGGCACGACGGGTTATGACTGGGCTGTTGAAAACATCAAGGGTGCCGAAGTTGTTCCCTATGATGAAGTGACCGCTATTTTTGCCGCATTGCAGGCGGGGCAAATCGATGCTATCTCAATTGACCTGCCCGTTTCGCAGTCTTACATCAAGACGGCTTACCCCGATGCAAAAATTATTAAAGAGACTCCGACAGGTGAACAATATGGTATCGTTGTCAGCAAGGAAAATCCCGAACTAACCAAGGCTTTGAACCAGGCGCTTGCTGCCGTGAAATCCAACGGCAAATACGACACGCTGTACACCACCTGGTTTGGGGCGACTGCGTAATCCCCTCAGGATTACAACGGCGACCGATGGGTGTTAATCATGCGACAAATCGCGTTTTCGCGTAGAACAATCTCTGTCATCGTGGCGCTTGTATGCGCCACGATGCTTGCCACATCAAGCTTGTTCGTGCCGGTGCCTGCGCACGCGCTTGAAGTGACAACGTGTACGGCGCAGTCGAATCAAGACAGCGGCAACGGCATCATGGGTGCCACTCCCACGCGTCTGACCTGGGAAGCGCAAACTTCCCCCGATGAAAGCGTCAGCGAAATCACCTTATTGCTGGGGCAGGGTACCACGTTCAAGCCGGAAAATGTGACGGTTGTGGGCTTAGATGGGCTCAAGCGCATTGCACTTTCCCCGAGCGTTACAGCCGCCGATGCCAGCACTCTCAAGATTACCTTCGCGCAGCCGACGCCGCCCAAGCTACTTTTGCGCGTTGAGGTGGCCGAGGCCATGCTGCCTGCCGAAGGTGGCCAAGTTGGCGTTACGGGCAGCTATGCGCTTGCCGATGGCGTGCAGGCCGATCTTCCCGCGGCACCCGACACCATCACCGTTATCGGGGTGACGCCTCCTGAACAGCTTGCTTCTTGGCTCAATCAGCAGCCGTGGGTCGCTACGTGGAATTCCAACAAGTTTTTGCATCTGTTTTTCGATCCTGCCATTATCGCCACTTCCATCCCCTCCATTTTTCAGGGCTGGCTTGCGGCTTTGGGTATGGTGATCGTCAGTTTTCCCCTGGCCATTCCGGTTGGTTTATGCCTGTCGTTTTTGCGCATGGCCAAGCACCGCATTCCGCGTGCCATCGGGTCAACCTATATCAACTTGGTGCGCGGCACGCCGCTGTTTTTGCAGATGTACATTGCGTGGTTCGGTTTGCCCCTACTAGGCATCAACCCCGGCAACTTCATATTGGCCGTGGCGGTGTTGGTGCTCAATTCCAGTGCCTATTTGGCTGAAATCTTTCGGGCGGGCATTCAATCCATCAACAAGGGCCAGTTTGAGGCCGCACGTTCGCTGGGTATGAACGCGCCGCAGACGATGCTGTTCGTTATTATTCCGCAGACCATCCAGCGCGTCATACCCACTATGACCTCTGAATTCATCTTGATGTACAAAGACACTTCGCTGCTTGCGGCGGTGGGTGTGACTGAAATTATGATGTTCTCCAAAACCATCGTGGCCACTACGGGCAACGTGACGCCCTACATCGTAGCCGCTGGGTTCTACCTGATCGTTACCATTCCGCTTACCAAGCTTATCAACATCATGGAAGAGCGGATGTCGGGAAAGCGCAAGAAGAAGGGCAAAAAAACCTCTCTGCCGCCCGCGGTTGCCGATCATGCGGTGGCGGCGCAAAGCTTGCGCATGTCAGAAACTTTTGCGGGGGCAACGACACCAACGGCTACAACGGTGGGCTGCGACGGCGAACGCGCTGCGCGTGACCTGCGCGCCAAGGGGGTGCAACGATGAGCGACGAAAAGCAAAGCAAAGCGGTGCCGGATACCGACAAGCCGGTTGTACGCATCTGCGACTTGTATAAAAGTTTCGATGACAACGAAGTGCTCTGCGGTGTGGATATGAATGTTCGCCGCGGCGAAGTGGTGGTGATTTTGGGGCCTTCGGGGTCAGGGAAATCGACGCTGTTGCGCTGTATCAATCTGCTGGAAACACCCACGAGCGGCCAGATATTTTTTGATGACACCGAAATAACTGCCAAGAAGACCGATATAAACCATGTGCGCGCCAGCGTGGGCATGGTGTTTCAAAACTTCAACCTGTTCCCGCACCTTTCCGCCAAGAAAAACGTGATGATGGCGCAGCGCAAAGTGCTGCACCGCTCAAAGGCGGAAGCAGAACAGGTTGCCATCACGCAGCTTGAGCGCGTGGGTTTGGGTGATCGGGTCGAGTTTTTGCCCGCCCAGCTTTCGGGCGGCCAGCAGCAACGCGTGGCCATTGCCCGCGCCCTGGCGATGGATCCGCACGTGATGTTGTTCGATGAAGCCACCAGTGCGCTTGACCCTGAACTGGTGCGCGATGTTTTGGGTGTTATGAAGGGCCTTGCGAAGGCGGGCATGACCATGATTGTGGTTACCCACGAAATGGGTTTTGCGCGCGATGTAGCCGACCACGTTGTGTTCATGGATGGCGGCGTCATCGTCGAGCAGGGCACCCCCGAAGAAGTTTTCGACCATCCACGCTCAGAGAGAACGAAAGATTTCCTAGGTCATATATCATAAATCAACCTGACGGCGCGCCCTGGTGGGCATATAACCGTTCAAGCCTCTCGCGGCTTTCGTGCGCGTAC
>JAVVPE010000088.1:2431-3500 GCA_036655915.1 Raoultibacter sp. | reverse complement strand
TCAACCAGCGCCGCAAATGCAGCAGCAGGAAAACGCCCGTGCGTGTCGGAAATCATGCCCACTGTTTTTACCATGCTATCCACTGGCTTATTCATGCTTAACCTTCTTCAAAAAGATCGAGTAATTCTTGGTGGCTGTGGATGTCAAGCTTTGTATATACGTGCTTCACGTGCGCCTTCACCGTATCGCGTGAAACCACCAGCTTTTCCTGGATATACCTGCGATTGCGCCCTTTTGCCAGCAGCTCAAACACCTCGCGCTCGCGGGGAGTGAGCCCATAGCATTCGACCAGCTTATCGCACGCTTGGGCAAAGTCTTCCTCGTGCGTGCGCGGCGCACCTTCCGCCACGGGCACCGTGCCCGCAATGGCGGCTTCAAAACTGAAATGTCGAAGCCCTACCAGCGCATACGCCACAATCACCATGATAACCAACGCAATAAGCACCAGAGCGCCCGTTGAGTTTTTCCCGGCGATATCGCCCGCAAGCCCTGCCAAGGCCGCGCCCGCAATGCTGCCAACGCCGCCCAGTCCGCGGCCCCAACTGATGACGGAAATCGCCCCCAATTCATTGCGGGAAGCAACTGCCAACAGCAGCGTCCACACCACGGCTTCAAACAGCAACGAACCCACAGAAAGCAGATTGCCGCCCACAAAAATAAACTCTGAACCAGAAATCATTACTGCCAAAAACCCGGCCACCACCAAAAGCACCGAAAGGTAGGTAAGCGCATCGGCCGCATATTTCCCCCTTTCCCCCACCACCCACAAAGCAACAACAATCAGGGGGAAAAGACTGAACACATCGTTGAGAAAGCCTCCTTCAACAGGCCCAAAGCGCAGGCTAAAACCAAACGCCGTTTGCATAAGAAGAATGCACACAAACACCTGGCTCGCAAAAGGCAAAAACGAAGAGGGATTGGTCAAGGCCAAATCAACGGGTGCATCCGAGGTGCGTGCATGCTCAAAAATACCTTGCGGAATGGAACGCACCAAGAAAAATGCCGCCGGCAGCAACCCATAAAACAGAACCAACCCCACCGGCGACCCCGGAGCAAAGCTAAACACGAC
>JAVVPE010000088.1:0-2331 GCA_036655915.1 Raoultibacter sp. | reverse complement strand
GACGCTGCATGGATACATCCTGTGTTCGCTTTATCATGCGCCCCCTTGTCTGATATTGATTCTAGCGAATCGGCTCCGGCAATGCAAAACGGATCCGACAAAAAATCGGATCCGTTTGGGAGGGGAATGCGAAAGAAAGCGTTAAAACAAATGGTCGGTCTAGTCGGCCTTAGTCGCCAAGACGGCTTTAAGCGGTCTTGGTGGCCGCCAGCTTGCCCGCATGAAGACCAAAGGTCATGGAGCGTCCACAAGCCAGGCCGGTAAACAAGTTGGGGTAGCTTAAGCAGAAGAAACCGCCCGAACAATCCCCCACCATATAAAGGCCATCGATTACCGTCCCATCTTCTTTGACGGGATGCATGTTGCTATTGATCTGAATGCCGTCGAACGTGGCTAAGTGCCAGGCACCCGTACGCACGCCATAATAAGGCGGCGTATTCAGCGCCAACAGGCGGTAGCTTTCTTTGCCGTAGTCGGCATCGATGCCAGCAGCGGCATTTTCGTTGTAGCGCGCCACGCTTGCCGCAGCCGCTTCAGCAGGAATATTAAGCTTTTCGGCCAGCTCTTCGATGGTGTCGGCCTGCTGGATATAGCCCTGTTCCAACAACTTCGCATTCATGCCTTCAACCACCTTAAGGGGAATGTTGTTAGGAGCACCGTTATCAAAGGGGAACAGGCGGCAGCAGCCCACTTCATTCATCTGTTTCACCTGTTCGGCGTAGTTGGCATCCCACACATCAATGTAGGTATGCATCGGCTGCATGTGCGCGGAATGCAGCATATAATCGTAGGGGCCGCTTTCGTTACAGAAGCGCTCGCCCTTGAGGTTAAGCTTCAAAAACGGCTGTTCACCAAACCAGAACCACTCGCCCACCGTACCATCGCCGGCGGTGGCATCAGGCTTGCAGCACGCACGATTAAACAGGATGCTGGTACCGATCGGATCTTTCTGAGCCCCCAACCACAATGCAGCCTTGATGCCTTCACCTGTGTCGGGACTTCCCTTTGAACAGGCGATACGCGATTTAAGAATCTCGGGCTGTAGCGCGGCCATCATTTCGGGACTCGATGAATATCCGCCCGTTGCCACGATAACGCCGTTGCTCGCCTTGATGCGCAGGTAGTTGCCCGAAGCCACATCCCGAGCGATAATGCCGCCAACGCGTCCCGTTTCGTCTTGCTCAAGGCACACAAGTTCGGTCTTGCAGCGAAACTGCACGCCAAGGGTGTCGGCATACTTTTGAAACTGCGACAGAAACGTCACAGCTTTATCATCAACCAACGAAGCTGGACTATGACCGGTTGCCCACGCACGCTCGGCTGATTTGGGGTCGATGGTGCCAATGCCGCCTTCGAAGTTCATTTTCATCTTGCCATCTTTGCTGATGATGTCGGTAATCCAATCGACCGTTGCGCCGGATTCATCAGCCCACAGCTTCACCAAATCGTAGTTGATAAAGCCATTGGCATAACGCACGATATCGTGCATAGCTTCCATTTTGTCGATTTTGAATTCAGGGAACTGCTCAAAACTTGCCTTTTGCAGGGCGGAATCAATGGCGCCAATATCCTCTTTTGGACCAGAGGGCTCTTCTAAACGCTCGATTACCAAAACTTTAGCGCCGTTTTCTGCCGCCGAAATGCAAGCAGGCCAACCGGCAGTGCCGCAGCCCACAACCAAAACTTCCGTTTCAATAGTTTCGGTAATTTTTGACTCTTCAATTTTAGGCGCATTTCCTAACCAATCGGTTGCGGAAGTTTGCGCAGCAACCGCAGTGTTCGCATCGCTACTCGATCCGCCTGCCTTGGGCGAACAACCAATCATTGCCCCCAAAGTTCCTGCGGAAAGAGCCGTGAGCGTGGCACCTTTCAAAAAGTTGCGCCGTGAAAATTCCTGTGACATGAATGCCTCCCTGTTGTGCCTTATGTGCAAAGACCCTCCGTCTTCGCTTAAGACGACTATGCAGAAAAAGGCATAAACAAGCTATTGCCCGCTTGGGGGTATTTTTAATTTTGTCCGAAAAACCCCTGCCCCCAACGGGGTACCATCAGCCATTTACGCAGTTCAAAGGGGAAACAGCGGGGTGCTGAAAGTTGATGGGCAACACGTATCACAACAGACGAAGCAAACTCCACCCCGCAAAGGATATCAACCCGAGGTACCAGCAGGCAGCGAGATGCTGCATCTGACGTGCCCGCTGGTTGCTTGACTGTTGGTATCATGCAAATAGGCTAAAGCAGCTTTAACCTATTTGCAGGAAAGCTCCCTGTTTACTACTTCGATCTGCAGGCCTTCCATGACATCAAGGCACTTTTCATTTAATGAGGCAT
>JAVVPE010000087.1:0-3636 GCA_036655915.1 Raoultibacter sp. | reverse complement strand
TTATTATGGTATAATTCAGTCCTATTTTAGGAGGAATTATGCCAACTTGTGTTCCTATTTCAGACATGAAAGATACCGCAGCGTTCACGCGTAAAGTTGCTTCGGCGGGCGAACCGGTTATCGTCACAAAAAACGGCTACGAAACGCTTATCGTCATGGATGCTGAACTTTTTCGGCACTACCGCAAAGAAACCCCTCAAGAGCAACTGGAGCGCAAACTACAAGAATCCGATTTTGATCTAGCGGCAGGTAATCTGCACGCCATGAGAGCCGGGCTTGCGGCCATCGGAGAAAAATATGGCCTATAGCGTTATCTGGACAGACCGCGCCCATCAAGATCTTGACCAACTTTTTGCTCGCATCTTCCACGCATCACAAGACTACGCCCGTCTTATAAGCTACGACAAATCTTAGCTTTTGCGGCGCAGCCTCATTCTTCCACGCGGGTCATGCGGTAGCCTACTCCTACGTGGGTTTGGAGGTAGCGGGCGCGGGCGGGGTCGGTTTCGATCTTTTTGCGCAGGGTGGCCATGAATACGCGCAGTGAAGGAATGTCAGAAGCAAGCGCAGCCCCCCATACTTCCTTGAGGATATAGTTGTGCGTAAGCACTTTGCCGGTGTTTTTTGCCAGCAGGCACAACAGGCGATACTCGATGGGTGTCAGGTGGATTTCCTGCCCGGCAAGCGTCACGATCGAAGCGGCGTAATCGATGCAAAGTTCCCCGTTGTGATACACCGCTTCGCCCGCCACCCCACCCTCTTCGTGGCTTACCCGGCGAAGCGCCACCCGCAGGCGCGCCAGCATCTCTTCCACAGAAAACGGCTTGACCAGGTAATCGTCGGCCCCGGCATCAAGGGCTTCAACCTTGTCGGCATCGGCCAGCCGCGCCGACAACACGATGATGGGCAGGTTTGACCACCCGCGCAGCGTGCGAATGATGTCGACGCCATCGGTATCGGGAAGACCCAGATCCAACACGAGCACATCGGGCGTGCGTGAGGAAAGTTCAAGCAAGGCCTGCGCGCCGTTGATCACTTCTTTGTGCTGGTAGCCGTGAAGATCGAGTGTGGTGGCCATAAGGTTGCGCACCGCGGCATCGTCTTCCACTACCAAAATTGTGTACCCCTTGGTCATGCGCTCTCCTGATTCTTGCGGCATGGGTCTGCGGTGTTGCTCTGCTTATGTGCGCCTTGCCTAGCGCGGCATCTTTTCTTCCAAATTGGGCAAGTGTGCGACCTGCACCCACGGCAGCGTGAAGAAAAACTCGCTGCCGTGAGGAGACACATCGCCCACGAAAATCTCGCCGCCATGCACGCGCACGATCGAGCGGCACAGCGCCAAGCCCAGCCCCAGGCCTCGACGGGAATCCCCGCTTTTCCCCGTGGTGGCACCATTGTAAAACATATCGAAGATGTGAGCTTTGGTGGCATCGGGAATACCCGGGCCGTTGTCGGTGACCGCGATGCGCACCAACCCCGCCGCTGCCGAATGCGCCAGCCTGCCCGCACTGCCCGGTGCCCCCTGCTCGGTGGCCGGTTGGGCTGCCCCTTTTTCGCCCGTGACGCGCGCCGCCGAAATAACGATGCTCGAGCCCTCTTCCGTATAGGTGATAGCGTTGTTGACCAGGTTGATGATGACCTGCATGATAAGACGCGCGTCCATCTGAGCCATCAGCAGTTCATCGGGAATATCCACTTCAATGGCGTAGTGCTGCCCACGGCGGTTGATGTGTTCCAACGCGCCGCGCACCACGTCGCTCACCAGTTCAGGATGCATTTCTATCTGCACCGAACCCTCGTCGATACGCGTGACCGCAAGCAGATTTTCAACCAGGGCGATAAGCCAGGAAGAATCCTCGTAGATATCTTGGTACATGCGGCGTTTTTGATCTTCCCCCATGCGACCCGCATCGTTTAGCAACACATCGGCGTCGCCAGAAATGCTGGTCAGGGGAGTGCGCAGGTCGTGCGAAATCGTGCGCAGCAAATTCGCTCGCAGCGCTTCTTTTTCCACCTTCATTTCCATGTGCTGGCGCGTATCGGCAAAGGCCAGCTGTTCGGAAACCTGAGCGCATTCATCGACTATGGCCAGCAGCAGGTTTTTTTCAAATGCCCCGAAGTCTTCGCTGTCGCGTTCCATCACCAAGCCGGCCACGCCAAATACCGCTTCCTTGCTGGCGATGGGCAAATAGAGGCAGCGCGCCTGGGTAAGCGTGTCGGTGGTGGCCCCGGCGTGCTCGTTGTTGGAAGCAACCCATGCGGCTACCGCCTGTTCATCGGCACCGCGCAAGGCCGCCGAAGAAGCGTCGCCGCCCCCTGTGCCCGGCACGTCGAACACTTCCGGGGGCAAAAGACCCCCATCTTGCCTGCGCCGATACATAACCACGGGGCGATTGAGCAACTTGATAATCTGGTGCGCCGCGCTGTTAAAGCACGCTTCGGTATCCGTTGCCGCTTGCAGGGTGCGGCTGCTTTCCAGCAGCACTTCTGTGCGATAGGCGCGCCGGGCAATGCTGGCTGTTTGGCGCTTCATACGCACGGTAAGCGAAGATGCCACCAGCGTTGCCACCAGGAAAAACAAGAAAATGAACGGGTAGTTGATACCGTAGGCGTTAAAGGAAAACCGCGGCACAGTGAAGAAAAAATTGTAGGCAAACATGCTGCCCAGCGATGCCAGCACGGCATAGGAAAACCCTTGCGCGCGCGTGGCAAACACCACAACGATCAACATATAAAGCATCAAAATAACCGCAGAAGAAAGCCCCACGCGCAAAAACAGCAAGCCGATAGCCGAAGACACCGCAACGGCTGCGACGGCTTTGAGCACATCGCCCGAAGTAACTTTGAAGGCCGAAAGGCGGCGCGAGCGTTCTAACTGGGAAGGTATGTCTTTGACGGGAACCACGTTGATTACGCTGCCATAGGCCAGGTGCACAAGGCGGTTGACCAGGGTGTCACCGAAGGGTGCCCGTCGCCGCGCGGCGCACGACGATCCTATCACCACCTGCGTTACCCCCGCTGTGACCACATACTGCGCAATCTGGCTGGCCACATCATCGCCGTAGAGCGTAACGGTGTGCGCCCCTAATTCTTCGGCCAAATCTATGTTGTCGCGCAGCTGTGCGCGCCCCTGGGCATCCTGTTTTTTGATTGCCGGTGGCTCCACGACCAGCGCCGTAAGCGATCCATGAAACGCTTCGGCGCGGTTGGCCGCATCGCGGATAACGCGCACGTTGCCCGGTTCCGCTGTGACATAGACCAGCACATCTTCCCCCGCTTCGGGGCGCGTGGTGGTGCCCGCCGCATCGGCGCTGCGATTCATGCGATCGGCCATGCGCCGCAGGGCAATTTCGCGCAAGGCCGCAAGATTCTTCTTTGAGAAAAAATGGGAAAGCGCGGCGGTGGCACGATCGGGTAGATAGATTTTGCCCGATTCCAAACGCTCAATTAAATCGTCGGGTTCGATGTCGATCAGCTCGACGGACACCGCGTGATCAAAAATGTGATCGGGAATGCGTTCTGCCACGCTCACCTGGGTCACAGAAGCAATTTTGTCGTTGAGCGCTTCTAGGTGCTGCACGTTAAGCGTGGTGAACACGTCGATGCCCGCGCGCAGCAATTCTTCCACATCCTGAT
>JAVVPE010000086.1:0-3705 GCA_036655915.1 Raoultibacter sp. | reverse complement strand
GCGATATGCCGGCAACGGTAACGGGGTATTCCACCAGGTAGCGGCCGCCCTGCACGTTGCCACCGACGAACAGGCCTTCGATGGGCTTGCCCGCTTTATCAAGCGGCTGTAACGCCTTGTTGACTTCCAGGCCACCCATCAGCACCAACATGCCAGCACCGGCAAATTCGCAGGCATAAAACGGCGCGGTTGCCACGGGGAAAAGGCGACGCGCATCTTTGCCAAAATCGTCATCGTGGCCTTTGACACACAGTTCGTTGTAGTGGTCGATGGATGCCTTTACCTTGTCGGCGGGCAGCCCGATTTTCTGAGCCAGTTCATCGATGGTGTTGGCAACCACGATGCCTTCGGCCCCTTCCACCATCTTTTTGGTGGTGTAGCCCAGGCCGAAGCCCGCAAGCACCGTTTTGTACTGGTCCACTTGATCATCGGGGATGAAGTGGTTCACGTATCCATGGCCATCAGGCATTTTGGCAATCTGCTCCGGCCAGGCAGCGTCGAATATCTGCCAGGATTTCGTGCCCTTTTCGGCAACGGCAGGGTCGCTTGAAAGCGGCTGACGGGAAAGCTGGTCGGCGATGTTTTGGCCAGGAATATCTTCGTTCATGAAGCGGCGGCCTTCCATATTAAGCTGCAAGAAGCTATCGACACCCAAGGCACCGCCCATGTGGTGGGTCATCGGAGCGTGGGGGCCAAGTTCCATGTGCGCGCCAGCCCACAGGCCCATAAGGTGGCCTTCGCCGGTATTGCCCACATTGCCCGCAGCATCCATGGTGGTATAGAAGCTGGGGAATTCGTTTGCCCAGGGCACGAAGTAATCGCGCATATCCTGGTTGTTGCCCCAGTCGCCCGTGGTCAGCACAACGGATTTGGCGTTGATCTGTGTATAGTTGCCGTCCTTGTCGTGCACGTAAGCGCCCGTGATTTTGCCATCGCTTGCGATAAGCTGTTCGCCCCAGGTTGAGAAGATGAATTCAGCACCCGCTTTTGTGGCAGCAGCGGCGGCGGCATCCATCGCCCACTGCATGTTGGGGTTCGTGGTCAACGTGCCGTGGAAGTAGGGGTAATATTCGCTCTTATAATCGTAGCCTTCCAGCGGCGGGAAGCACTTCGGGCGCAGGTAGTTAGGCTTGGTGGTTGTTTGGTTGGCGGCGGTGGTGGGCAACACTTCGTAATCGGCACCTTCAATCAACCAGTCGAAGTCTTCGCCGGAATGGTCGTACCAATAGGCCAAAAAGTCGGGTGTGGGGCGATAGCACATATCTTTCATCAGTTGATTGATGACGACATCTTTGCCAGCCCATTTTATGCCCAGTTCTTTTTGTATTTTCGATCCGACTACACCGAAGTCGCCTGCCATGGATACGGCGGAAAGCTGAACAGCCTTGTCAACGCCGATAACCTTGGCCCCCTCTTCAACGGCTGCCTTGGCCGCAGCGCAGCCCGCAAGGCCAAGGCCGATGACAAGCACGTCGCATTCTTTGGTTTCTTTAATGTTTGTGGGCACGGCTGGTGCCGTCATGAAGTTTGGGGTGTATTCCGCTGGCGGGGTGCCCGCGGCGGCATCTTTGCTGGCACTGTCGCCTTTGGCATCGGTCTTGCTTTGGGGCGCGCACCCGGCCAAACCGGCTCCTGCGGCAACGGCGGCAGTTGCTCCCAACCCGAGAAATGCGCGACGACTTAATCTTGACTCTTTCATGATAGTTCCCTCCTTGGTGTTTTTTGTAACCTTCGATCATGACACTACGCACATAGGGGGCAGCTATCATCACCCGTTTGCTGGTGAAATGGAGCGACCGAGAGGTTTTACGCCCCACCTGCTTCGGGTGAGACGCCATCATTTTGGCAGATGACGCACGGTTTTTTGAAAGCGTCTCCCTCCCGCTCTCTTTCCTGAAAATAAGCACGCTGGAAGCGGTTTTTCGCGCAGGCACCCGGTCGAACGGATATACTATGCGAAGGAGGAGGGTGAATATGGTGGCTGTTGTAGACATACTGAAAAGCCTGCGGCCGCGTCAGGCGGTACTGCTGAGCGGTTATGCGCTGTATCTGGTGTTCATCTATATGGCATTTCATTCCAACACCGTGCTTGCCTCGATGGGGCCTTTGGGGCATACGCTCGATGTGGTTTTCCTTATGGCGACCATGTCGGCCCGCGTTGTGGTCTATGGTTTGCTGGGCGTATGCGTGCGCTTCATCAAGATGCCCTCCACGGCGGTGGTCACCCTGTTTTCGGCGGCGATGGCGCTTATCGGTTTTCTTGTTGCCGGCATGGTGTTTCAGTTTGCGCCGCATATTCCCTCTGATCAGATAATGCCTTGGTTGGTGTTGGGCGGCATTTGCTTGGGTGCGGGTGACGCGCTGATAACGCTTTTGTGGGCGCAGTTTTCTTCCACGCTTTCGCTGCGCAACGTCTATCTTTATGTGGTGTTATGTAATGCTCTAAGCCTTGTCGTCTACTTTTTAGTTACGTTGCTTCCCGGTTTTTTGGCGCTGCCTATTGCGGCACTTTTGTTTATCGCCTCGGTCGTTTTTGTGAAACAGCTGCTTGAGGGGCACGCTGCCTTGCGTGAGTGGGAATACTCGCGTCCAGTCATGAAAGGCGCGATTAGGCGGTTGTGGCATCCCGTTTTGGGCACGGCGATTCTGTGCTTTATGAGCGGACTGATGCTGCAGATTTCGGGACAGCAAGAAATCGACCTTACCTCGTTTCAGCAAACTTCTCTTATTACCAGTGCCGTTGTTGTTTTGTTCTTGCTGCTGCCGGCCATTTTTGTGAAAAAGCCGCTCAACGTGGGGCGCATGTACGCGATTGCTTTGCCGCTTTCGGCCGCAGGGTTTTTGCTGCTACCGCTTATATGGAATGCCGCGGGCGGCATCGTCAACTCGTTTGCCCAGTTGGGGTCCATGGTTGCCGGCATTATTCTGTGGTGCATGCTTGCCGATATGGCGCGCGACACCAAGCTTCCCTCAACCCTGTTGTTCGCGCTGGCGTTTTTTTGCACCAATGTGGCGCAGCTTGCAGGCACGTTGGTGGGCTTTTTAAGCGCAGGCAGCCTGCATCAGGGCGATTTGGTGTTGACCACCGTGGCGTTGGTGGCGGTATACCTGCTGTTCATGGTTACCTTGCTGCTGTTTAAGGATAAAACGCTCAAGGAGTTTCCCGAAGCAGATAGCTCGGTGGCAGTTGTTGCAACCCAGCGCTCGCAACGGGAAGAGCGCTGCGATACATTGGCGCAGGCTCACCGTTTCACCCCGCGTGAAACCGAGATATTCAAGTTGCTTGCCCAGGGCTACACGATGCCCACTATTTCAGAAAAGCTTTTCGTTTCCGAAAATACGGTGAAATCCCATGTGAAAAGCATCTACCAAAAACTCGCTATCCACGTGCGCCACGAGCTGATTGATTTGGTAAACAGCGAAAAATAGCGCCGACCCCACAAACCCTGTCTTAAGCCGCAGCTATTTTTGCGAAAAGCACTATGATTTTTTTGGGCTGGACGGTGAGGGGCGCATATAGGGTGCGTTGCGATTTTCGTTGTGTGTGCTTGGTTGGTTGTGTGGCTACAAAACTGATTTCCTTGTATAGTGAAAAGGTAAAATACATCTCTGAAGAGGAGAGAAACCAAGAGGGTGCATTGCGCTCACGTCGAAAGGAACCACCATGGATAAAAAGGTTTACAAGTTACTGAACGACCAGATCAA
>JAVVPE010000085.1:0-3801 GCA_036655915.1 Raoultibacter sp. | reverse complement strand
ATACCGCGCTTGTTTCGCGCGACACCGTCAACGCCAAGATGCGCGAAATTCTTGATGATGCCACCGATGCCTGGGGTATCAAGGTCAATCGAGTCGAGCTAAAAAACATCACGCCGCCGCCCGTTATTCAGCAGGCGATGGAAAAGCAGATGAAGGCCGAACGTGAAAAGCGCGAAGCCATGCTGCTGGCCGAAGGCCAAAAAGCCGCCGCCATCACCATCGCGGAAGGCAACAAGCAATCGCGCATTCTGGAAGCGGAAGGTGCCAAGCAACAGGTTATTTTGGCGGCTGAGGCCGACCGCGAAAAGCAGATGCGCGAAGCCGAAGGTGAGGCCGCCGCTATTCAAAACGTGCAGGCAGCCACAGCTGATGGCATCCGCATGGTGCGCGAAGCGCAGGCCGATAACGCCGTGTTAACCATGAAAGCCTTAGAGGCCTTGCAGGTTTTGGCCAACGGCACGGCAACAAAGATTATTATTCCCTCAGATATTCAGGGTATCGCCGGCTTGGCGGCATCGCTCAAAGAAATAGTCGTCGACGGCGAAGGCGGCCACGCGGCAGCAGCTCTTTCTGCGCTTAAGGCGCCCAAAGCTTAAGCGGCTTATGGGGAAGAGTTAGCTGCACTGCGGCGTTTGCTGAGAAGGTAGTTATGGAAAAAGTAATAACACTCATTATTGTGGTAACGATGGCGGTGGGTTTCTTCGTGTTCGCCCGCAATCAAAAGCGCTAGACTAGACAAAGCTCAGCCCACGCCCGCCGCATAAGGCGGGTCTTGTGCCCCAGCGAAGAATCATATTTCTTCGCGTGATTTTCTCTAAGGAGTTTGTGGTTATGAACGTGGTACTTTCCCCCGACCCGACGCTGCGCCAGGTGTGCCAAGCCTGCGAAGTAGGGGATAAAAGCTTGAAGAAGTTGGCCAAGCAAATGGCGCAGGTCATGTATAAAAACAATGGCTGCGGTTTGGCAGCGCCCCAGATAGGCGTGCTTAAACGCTTGGTTGTTATAGATTGCGGCGACCAGGAAGCCGATGGCAAAAACCCAATTTACCTGATCAACCCCGTGGTGGTTGAAACGCGCGGCAGTAAGGTTGTTGAAGAAGAAGGCTGCCTTTCCTGCCCCGGCATTGCGGTGCCGGTAGGCCGTGCACCCTGGGCACGCGTCGAATTTAGCGATTTGGAAGGCCGCGCCTGCTTCATCGAAGGTGATGGTTTGTTGGGACGCTGCTTGCAGCACGAAGCGGATCACCTGGATGGCAAGACGCTGTTTGAAGCCTGCGACCCCCTAGCGCGCATCGAAGCTTTGCGCGCCTATGATGCCGCTTGTGCCGCAGGGGCAAAACCCGGAGAAACTTCTGTCGGGGCACGTGTTCGGTAAGCTCGAAGCGAAGGAAACGACGTGAATATCATCTTTATGGGCACTCCTGATTTTTCCGCAACGGTTTTAGAAGAACTGGTCAATCAGCACACGGTGTGCGCGGTGTACACGCGCCCCGATGCGGCAAGCGCTCGGGGCACCCAGCTGGTGCCTTCGCCGGTAAAACGCATGGCGCAACGCTTCAACTTGCCGGTGCATACGCAAAAATCGCTGCGGGACCACCAGGTGATAGCTCAGATTGCCGCCTATGAACCCGATGTTATCTGCGTGGCCGCCTACGGCGCGATTCTGCCGCCCGAAGTGCTTGCCATTCCTCGGTATGGCTGCATAAATGTGCACGCATCGCTGTTGCCGAAGTGGCGGGGTGCTGCACCGATAGAGCGCAGCATTCTTGCGGGCGATGCTGAAACCGGCGTATGTGTTATGCGCATGGAACAAGGCCTTGATACGGGCGATTATTGCGTATGCCGCACCATTGCCATCGAAAACAAAGGTGCCCAAGAACTTACCGATGAACTGGCAAATCTGGGGGCCTATGCGCTTTTGACTGCCCTGATACACGTGGAAAGCGGCGCGGTTGATTGGACGCAGCAAGACGGATCACAGGCCACGTATGCCGAAAAGATTGGCAAGCGCGAACTGTTCTTGGATCCGGCAGCCACAGCCCCTGCAAATGCGCGGCGCGTTCAGGCTTCTTCGGCTGCCCACGCAGCACGCTGCATCATTGCGGGGCGTGCGACTAGCGTTTTGGCGGCATGTGTGCCCACCGATGCGGTGGGGGCGCAACAGGCAGCCGATATGGTCGCTGGTCAAGTGTGCTTTTTTGCCAAGCGCCTTTTCCTGGGATGCGAAGATGGTGCTATCGAAGTGCAGGAAGTGCAACCCGATGGCAAGCAGGCGATGGCGGGCAAAGCGTTTGCGGCGGGCGTGCATACTATTAAAAGCGGCACTCTAACATGGGAGAAACTCGATGGATAAAGCTTCAAAGGCGTCTGCTGCACGTATATTTGCCGTGCGAGTGGGGCGCGCCGTGCGTATGCGTAACGCGTTTACCCATGACATTATTACCGCACAGCTTGAAAAGACGAAGCTTACTCCCGAAGATAAGGCGTTTGCGACGAAGCTGGCCTTGGGGGTCACTTCATCGGTGGGCACACTCGATGAAATTATCGATCGCTGCCTGCGTTCACCCAAAGATATTTCGCCCGAAGTGCGCGATGCGCTGCGTATTTCCACCTACGAAATTATTTTTTTGGGGAAAAGTCTGCATGCAGCCGTTGATCAAGGGGTCGAACTCGTGCGTTTTGTGGCGCCGGAAGCGGCGGGGCTAGCCAATGCCGTGCTGCGCAAAGTGTCGCGTGCAAAAGAGGAATTCCCGTTTGGCGACGCTGCAACAAGCACGGGGGCTCTTGCCCGTCAGCAGGCCTTTCCCCTATGGATGGCGCAGTTGCTTGTGGAAGATTTGGGGCGTGAGGCGGCGGCCGAAGCCATGGAAGCTTCCAACGGTGTGGCGCCGCTTTATGTTGCCATCAATGCGCTGCGCGCCGACGAGGCTGCCGTGCGCAAAGTTTTTGCTGCGGTGGGCGAAGCGGCCGCGCCGGTTGAAATCGCTGGTGTTGTGCTGCCGCTGTGCCTACGCATCGAAAACCATCGCATTATCGGTGATGCGCGCGTGAGGGAGCTTTTTGCGCAAGGCAAGATTATCGTGAGCGATGTTGCCGCCCAAGCCATAGCGCAGCTGGCTTTGCCTCAGAAGCGCCCCGCGCGTTTTTTGGAAATAGGGTCGGGCCGCGGCACAAAAAGTATTTTGCTGCAAAACGGCGCGGCGGCAGCCTATGGTGCCCAAATGGCGCTTGAAACCCTGGATAACCGCGATTTCAAAACGCAGCTTCTTGAAAAGCGCGCCAAGCACTGTGGCGTTGAATTGGCTGCAGCCCATACCGGGGATGCCACCAAGCTTTTTGCTAGCTTTGGCCCGGATGCCTTTGATGCCATCTTTATCGATGCGCCCTGTTCGGGCTTGGGTACCCTGCGCCGCCATCCCGAAATCCGCTGGCGCGTTACCCCGCAAGACATTACCGAATTGGCACAGTTAGGGGCCTGTATGCTCGATGAAGCGGCGGCCTGCCTTGCTGTGGGCGGGCAGCTTAGCTATGCCACCTGCACGCTTACACGCCAAGAAAACACGCAGGTGATTGAACGTTTCCTGAAAAGCAAACGCGGCGAATCCTTCCGCCTGCTGCCCGTAGGGGATGCCCCCGCTTTCGCCACCCGCCTTGCCCCCGGCGCCCCCGACGCCCACTTCGCCGCCTGCATGCTCCGCGTCCGTTAAAACGGCGCGCTTGCGCGCGCCCGCTTCATCCGCTTCGCCTCTTATTGCGCGCTGACGTATACTATTGTATAATTTATACGTCTAGCAGGAACCTT
>JAVVPE010000084.1:0-3835 GCA_036655915.1 Raoultibacter sp. | reverse complement strand
GGGTTTGGTGCCTGCGGCCGATTGCTTTTGTTTTTTTGTGGCGATAAGACTTTCGACTAGCGCCATCCTATTATAATAGACGCGCTTAGACGATCTGCACAATTTTGATGACCCAAGGAGGTCAACCGTGAGTTATGTCGATAACATCATCGCACAAGTAAAAACAAAAGACGCAGGTGAACCCGAGTTCATCCAGGCAGTCACCGAAGTTCTCACTTCCCTTAAACCCGTTATCGAAACCAACCCCGCCTACGAGGCCGCTGGGCTGCTTGAGCGCATCGTGGAACCGGAACGCGTGGTCATGTTCCGTGTCGCATGGGTCGATGACGAAAACAAAGTGCAGGTCAATCGCGGTTTCCGCGTGCAATACAACAGCTGCTTGGGGCCCTATAAGGGCGGCCTGCGCCTGCATCCTTCCGTCAATTTGGGCATTGTCAAGTTTCTTGGCTTTGAACAGGTTTTCAAAAACAGCTTAACCACGCTGCCCATGGGTGGCGGCAAGGGCGGCTGCGATTTTGACCCCAAGGGCAAATCCGACGGCGAAATCATGCGTTTTTGCCAAAGCTTCATGACGGAACTTGCCAAACATATCGGTGCCGACACCGATGTGCCCGCTGGCGACATCGGCACGGGCGCCCGCGAAATCGGCTTCATGTTTGGCCAGTACAAACGCCTGCGCAACGTGTGGGAAGGCGTTTTGACTGGCAAGGGTCTAGCCTATGGCGGGTCGCTTGCGCGCACCGAAGCCACCGGCTATGGCCTCATTTATTTTGTCAACGAATACCTGGTGTGCCACGAACAGAGCTTCGTGGGCAAAACGGTTACCATTTCTGGTTCGGGCAACGTGGCCATTTATGCGGCCGAAAAAGCGCAGCAATTGGGCGCCAAAGTGGTCACTCTTTCTGATTCCACCGGTTGGATTTATGACCCCGAAGGCATTCAGCTTGATGTGGTCAAGCAAATTAAGGAAGTGGAACGCGGGCGCATCTTTGAATACGCCAAGCGCGTTGATTCGGCCGAATACCACGAAGGCCGCGGCGTGTGGAGCATCCCCTGCGACATCGCACTTCCCTGCGCCACGCAAAACGAACTGCTTATTGGCGATGCGCGCCTGCTGGTGGCCAACGATTGCAAAATCGTTGCCGAAGGTGCCAACATGCCCACCACCATGGAAGCAACCGAATACCTGCAAAACAACGGCGTTATCTTTTGCCCCGGCAAAGCGGCCAATGCGGGCGGCGTAGCCACTTCCGGCCTGGAAATGAGCCAGAATTCTGAACGCCTTTCCTGGACCTTTGACGAAGTTGACGCCAAGTTGCAAGGCATCATGAAGAACATCTATCATGCAGCCGATGATGCTGCCCGCGAATACGGCAACGAAGACAACTTTGTGGTAGGCGCCAATATCGCCGGCTTTAAGAAACTTGCCGATGCCATGATGGCGCAAGGTGTCGTGTAATCTTTTAGGCTGCACGGTGGCATGTCAAGTTTCCCGATGCGTAACCTGCACAACACATCCCCCCAGCCAGCACGTGGTTGGGGGGATTTTTTTAGCAGCAGCTAAGGCGCAACTTGGGGCCGGATACACCCCGGAAAAGTGCCGCTAGATTTCGCTTATATCCTTGGAAGAAACAACGCTGTGGGGCGAAATAACAATGGCGCCCACCGTGCCCACCAGGGGGGCATCCACATAGAAGGTATGGTCGATGGTTTCACCCATCAAAAATAGGCCTTCATCTTTAAGCGACACCACAATATCGATGCCCGGGGCTTTTTCGACAAACTTTTTGTCGGGGGTAATGGCCACGATGAAATCGACCTTATACGATTTGAAGTAGGCAATCTGCTTTTCGGTTAAGGCGATGCTTTGATTGAAGGCCACCGAAAACACGCCGAAACGATGGTTGCCCTTGCGCACTATCATGCCATCGGCATACTGTTCGGGGTGCGCCACATCAAGCACAAAAACCGTCGCTTGTTTATCTTGGTAACTTTTTTCCACCGCAGAAAGGGAAACGGGCTCTTTTGGCTTTTCCTTTTCCTTTTCTTTTTCTTGGTCGGCCGCATTCGCGTTAAGTATGGGCACGCCTTCGGTTTCAACTTCAGCTTCGGCTTCAGTTTCAGCCGCCGCTTCGGATCCGGTTTCGGCATCGGCCGCCGCTTTTATTTTTGCCGGAGGCTTTGTTGTTTTGGCCTCTTCTTTAACGGGGGGCTTGGCGGTGCCTTCGTAGAGAATGGCGGTGTAGCCTTCCATATCGCCCGCTGCGTCATCAATATTGGAAGCGGCAACGTTCCACGAATGACCCACATTTAGGTAGGCCACCGTGGTGCCCAGGCCAACCAAGACAAGGCAGAAAAATATAAAGAGAGCGATTTTCTCGCGGGATGTTTTTGACATAGTGTGACCATTATAGCCGCATCCGCCAAAACGCAGGCCGTAGAGATTGTGAAGAATACCCGCTTGTTTTGTAGGGTTAGGAAGCGGCGGCCAGTGCTTCTTCGGGCGCTTCGCGCTGTGTTACCAAAAATACCATGCCGATTATCATGGCACAGCCCAAAATATCCCAGCCGGTTATTTGGGTGCCTAACCACACGCAGGAAAAAAATGTGGCAGAAATAGGTTCGATGCACCCGATAAGGCTTGCCTTTACCGGGCCGGCATCGGTGATGCCTTGCAGGTAGAAAATGTAGGCGCCCAGCGTGCCCACGGTAATGATGGCTATCATGCCGCCAATAACGCCCGGGGTCATTTCGATGGGGATCATCCAAGGCTGAATAACCGCCGTGGCCACAGTGCCACCTGAAAACATGGCCAAGCCCGTAACGATAACCGGGCCGTATTTTTTAAGCACGCCCACAGGCATAAGCGTATAGCACGCCAGGGCAAAACCAGAAATGATGCCCCAGAACAGGCCTTCGGGCGCTATGGCCAAGTTGCCAAAATTGCCCTGCGTAGCAATTACAAAGGTGCCACCAATGGCCAACACCAGCCCCAAAAATTCCCGCAGCTTAGGCAGGCGGCGCGTGCGCAGGCACATGTAGCACATGATAACGATAAGCCCCAGCCGCTCAAGCACCGTGCCCGTGCCCGAATTGGTGTAGCTTATGGCGCTTAAATAGCTAATTTGGGTAAGCAACACCCCGAACAAGGCAAAGCCGAAAATGGCCAAAAGGGATCGCCAATCGTGCAACACCGCCACGAAGCTGGCCCGTTCGCGCACCATGATAACGATGAAGAAAAGAAGCGCCGCACCCAAAAGACGCACGCAGGTAATCCAGAAAACGGGCACCCCCTGAAAATCCATGAGCATCTGCGCACAGGTGCCCGAAAAACCCCAGCACACCGCCCCAATCATCGCACAAATAATGCCCCGTATCATATGCGTTTGGGCACCCTGACCTTGCATGAACACTCCCCCTACCAAAACCCTGTTTTATGCACTTGCATCAAATAGCGCTAGCATACCTTTCATGCGCCAATTACACCAGCCCCCACCACAAGTTATTTTGGGAAAAAGCAAGTCACGTTGCGCGCAAGCAAACTCCCTGCCAGCTGGTAGGGCTTAGCTACAAATTTGGCGCGCTGTGCACCGTCTTCACACAGAATTGGGCTGCGCAGACCCATTACACAAGACAAGGTCCAAGCCCTACGCTTTCTCGATGTCATCACAAATAAAATGTATTTGCAACCAACCCCCTTCCCCGTTGATGCTGCGCTGAGTTTTCAATTTTAGGCCTACGTATGCCCTAGCTTGTTTGCTTAGTAGATTCTTATTTAGCTTACTATTGCACCTATATTTAGTATTAATTCTAGGTATAATGGTGTGACCATAGC
>JAVVPE010000083.1:0-3972 GCA_036655915.1 Raoultibacter sp. | reverse complement strand
CATGCTGTTCTTCGTTGAAGTTTTGGCTGTCGAAGGTGTATTCGCCGTAATCTATAGAGTAATCCAGCTCGTCTTCTGGAACATAGGGCAGCACGGGTTTTTCAGGCATCGGTTGCGCATAGCTTTGCGGTTGCGCTGGCCTGCCACCGCCCAGGCCATAGCGCTGCATTTCTTCAGCGCGCAGCTGGGCGATGATGGGGCCCGACACCAGTTCGGCCACAATATCGAACTTGCCGTGCTTAAGCCCTTCATCAACAATAAAGCGCACAAGGGGCTGCCCATCCATAACCAAGCCTTGTTCGCCCGCCCTGCCCACAAGGTAGGTTTCCGTTTCCCCCGCCAAGGTGGGGTAATAGCCAAACAGCCGCTGGTCGTCTTCGGGGTTGACCAGCACAGTATAAAGCGTGGGGGCATACTGCTTGCCCGCGCCCACCAGCTTTTCGCGGCGCATCTGTTTTTCGGCCTTTTTTGCTATTTGAACAGGTGAGATGGGAGAATCAAACATCTTGTCGGCAGCACCTTCAAACGTATCTTCGACGTGCCCTTCAAACTTGGAGAAAAAACCCATCAGTACTCCTTTATGTTTCTACTGCAATTCTTGTGCGTTGTAATACTTCATCTTGCCATAAATCACCCGAAAACGCCGCATCTTTTACGCAATCGTCACTTTTTAACGATGTGAATGCTCTGTTTTTTGTCGGGGTATTCTCGTGAGGTTTTTATGCGCGTCTGTTGCTTAATATTGTTTACCTACTAAACAATATTCATCCAAGGCGTAGTATTAAAGAAAAAGCATAAGAGAAAAAGGGAAGCTATATGGGTTTATCGCGTAAGCAAATTATGATGTTAAGTGTTTTGATTTTTGGGACGTTCGTAACTATTTTGAACCAGACGATTGTGGCGCCGGCGCTGCCTTCCATCATGACGGAAATGCAGGTTGATGCCACGACCGCGCAGTGGTTAACAACGGGGTTCACCCTGGTAAATGCCATCATGATTCCTATTACCGCCTACTTTACCGATCGTTTTTCCACGCGCAATTTGTTTCTGGTTTCGATGGCTATTTTCACTGCGGGCAGCGTGCTTGCGGGATGGGGGCCGTCGTTTGCTGTGTTGCTGTTGGGGCGTTTGATTCAGGCTGTCGGTGCGGGCATTCTTATGCCCATGGTTATGACGGTGTTGATGTTGCTGTTTCCTGTGGAACGGCGCGGCACGGCCATGGGGTTGTTCGGCATCGTTATCGCCTTTGCGCCGGCCATTGGCCCCACGGTTGCTGGCATCATCGTCGACCAGTCCGATTGGCACATCATGTTCTTCATCATCGCGGTGCTCTCTGCGGTGGTGATGGTGTTTGCCCTGTTTGCGATGGAAAACACACCCGCTCTCAACAAAAATGCCGTGCTCGATAAGCCCTCCGTGCTGCTTTCCAGCGTCGGCTTCGGCTGCCTGCTGTATGGCTTTAGCACCATCGGATCGTACGGTTTCAGCGTAGGCGCGCTTGTGGTGACCATTGTGGGCCTGGTGGCGCTTGTGTTCTTCTTCCGGCGCCAGCTGGTTATGGAAACGCCGATGCTGCAAGTGCGCGTGTTGGCTAACCGCACATTTTTGGTGGGTACCATCATCGGCATGCTGGTGCAGGCGGCGCTTTTGGCGGCGGGCATTTTGGTCCCCATCTACATCCAATCGCTGTGCGGCTATCCCGCAACGGTTTCCGGCCTGATCCTTTTGCCGGGTGCCATCATCATGGGCATCATGGGGCCGGTTGCGGGCAAGTTGTTCGACAAATACGGGCCGCGCGCATTAAGCCTGGTGGGCATGGGCATTCTTACCGCCACAACCTTTGGTTTCACCATCCTTAGCACCGAAACCAGCCTTGTGTATGTCACGGCGCTGTACACGGTGCGCATGGCTTCGCTGGCGCTTATCAACATGCCCATCACCACGTGGGCCATGAATGCGCTGGACAACAAGGTCCTCAATCACGGCACTTCTGTGAACAATACCTTGCGACAAGTGGCCGGTTCGCTGGGCACGGCCGTTATCATTTCCGCCACAACGATGGTAACCAACATGAACACCGATGCCCTGGGTGCTGCCCCGGCAAATATGCTGGGCATCAATATAGCGTTTGCTCTTTCTGGCGTGTTGTGCCTGGTCAGCCTTATCATGGTTATCTTTTTAGTGAAGCCGAAACCCAGCGATGCGGCCCAGGCCGACCCCGACAACGCGCGTCGTACCATTTTGGAGACCATCATGAAGCGCGAGGTGTTTACGGTGCCAGAAACGGCAACGGTGTGCGATACCGTGCGCCTGTTTGTGGAAAAAGGCATCAGCGCCGCCCCGATTGTGAATGCGGCAGGCGAAGCGGTCGGGTTTGTGTCCGATGGCGATGTGATGCGCTTTTTGTCCAAGCGCAGCAAAACGTACATGGATCCCATCGTTATGATTATGCAGACCGAAACAGATGATGAAGACTTCAATCAAAAGCTTACAAGCCTGATGAACATGAATGTGCGCACCATCGCCACCAAATCTACGGTGGGTGTTGGTGCACACGCGGGTTTGGAAGAAATTTGCCGCGTACTGGGCGAAAATCACCTGAAGAAAGTGCCCGTGCTGGAAGGCAAGCGCATTGTCGGCATAGTTAACCGCTCAGATATTACCCACTATTCGATGAAAAGCTATCTGGAAGCACAGGGGTAAGAGCCTCAAGCAGGTGCTTAGCCTGGCTTTTGCCGCAGCGGGGGTGCGTGTGCTGCGCCCGGAATATCTTTGTCGATACGGGCGACCTGGTGCGCTTGTGCGGAAAATCGTATAAGATGGCACAACACTCGATACGCAGGGAGCGCGCATGAATTACAACCAGGTGGAATTCAAAGGGTCGTACGGCACATCGGAGCAGCTGCCCGCATCGAAGCGCCCCGAGGTGTCGTTCGTCGGCCGCTCAAACGTGGGGAAGTCGTCTCTGCTCAACAAAATATTCAACCGCAAAGGCCTGGTGAAGGTGTCTTCCACCCCGGGTAAGACCACGACGGTCAACTTTTTTGGTACCGACACTATCGATTTTGTCGATTTGCCCGGCTACGGCTATGCAAAGGTTGCGGCGGCAGAAAAAGGCCGCTGGTCCGAACTGATCAACGCCTACTTCGACCAGTTTCGTTTTTACGCGCTGGTCGTTGCCCTGATTGATCTGCGCCATCCGGCCACGCCGCTCGATGAAAAGATGCTCGCGTTTCTGACCGAATGCGAACTGCCCTACATTATTGTGCTGACGAAGGCCGATAAGATGAGCAAATCGCAGGCGAACACCCACATGGCCGCCCTGCGCAAACAGCTCAACTTGTCCCCCGAATTCCCCCTGGTTATTTCTTCGGCAGAAAATGGCACCGGCATCGACAAAATTCGCACCCTCATCGAAGACGCCTGCAAGTAGGGCATAGAGCACAACACACAAGACCAAGCACGCCGCTCAACCCCAACAAAGTGGCTGTTGGGGTTGCGTCTTTTGTGGCGGCAAGCCGCTGCGGGGCTGTAGCGGGCGGCGTTGGCGGCACGTCAGGTCGTGGTTAGCAGCACGCGCATAACGTGCACGCGGTGCTTCGCTTGCCAGACAGATCCCCGAAGAGTGGGGGTGAGGCCGGCGGATATACAAACGGTCATTGTGATATATGTTTTGATGTCAGTTGTCATCGGAATCGTTGGCCTAACCAGCCGGAGAAAGTAAACTGTGTTGCTGAATAGAAAAAACCGGGCGACCTTGGACGGAAAACCCGGTTTAAACTAAAGGCGATGCTGCCCGGTAGGTCGGGGCACCGTATGAGCGTAGTATAGCGCGATTTGCACACCTGGTACAGAGGAGAGCGCTCCCTCTCAGAAACTTCAAAAATGGTGCGGGCGAAAGGACTTGAACCTTCACAGGGTTGCCCCCATACGGACCTGAACCGTACGCGTCTGCCAATTCCGCCACGCCCG
>JAVVPE010000082.1:0-4087 GCA_036655915.1 Raoultibacter sp. | reverse complement strand
TTATCCCGGCGATTGATCGCGGCGTGCAAGAAACCATGGTGGAAGGCGTGTTGGCGGGCTATCCGATGGTCGACCTGAAGTGCGCCGTCTACGACGGGTCGTATCATGCGGTCGATTCCAACGAAATGGCGTTTCGCACGGCGGCGCGCATCGGCTTTCGCGCGGCCTGCACGGCTGCCAACCCCGTTTTGCTTGAACCGATGGCAAACCTGGCTATCGTGGTGGGCGAAGAATACGCCGGGTCGGTCATGGGCGATATTTCCACACGGCGCGGGCGCATTGTGGGCACCGATTCAAACGATGCAGGTGAAACGGTTATTCGCGTGCGCGCACCCTATGCCGAAGTGGTCACCTACACCAAGGATTTGCGCTCGCTTTCGCGCGGCAGCGGTTCGTATTCCATCGAACTGGAAGGCTACGAAGAAGCCCCGCACGATGTGGCCAAAAAGCTGGCCGAAGAATATCAGAGGGCGCGCGCTGCCGGCAATTAGCACCGCCGGGCGGCGGCACCGCAGCACCCCGTGCCGCCGCACCGCCGCGCCCCGTTTCGCGGTGCCCCCGCGCCCCGCGCCACTGCCCTTGCCCTCGGCGGCAAGGGCAGTGTCATGGTCTAATAGAGGAGCATTGCAAGCAAATTTGAAGATGTCGGCTTGTGCGGGTCAAGTCTGCACTACAATACACCAGAGCATGAAAGGAGATTCACCATGAAAGTGACCCAGAAAAAAGTCGACAACAACACAGTTCTGCTCGAAGCGGTTGCAACACCCCAAGAGGTTGGTCAGGCCTTTGATTTTGCGGCAATCGGTTTTGCCCAGCAGATGGGCCTTGCGCCCGAACAGGGTAAATCGCTGCCTCAGATCCTGGAAGAAAAGTTGGGCATCAAAGATGTTGATGCGGTGGTGTGCGCACAGGTTGCCGAATTTCTGGTCCCCTTTGCCATCGACAAAAAAAGCATCATGCCGGCCTTTCCGCCCACCCCTGAAGGCATGGGCACCCCCAAGCGCGGCGCCGAATTCCCCTTCACTATTGAAGTTATGCTGCGCCCAGAATTTTCCCTTTCGTCCTACGATCCCGTTGCCATTACGGCGGCTCCCTTTGCCATTGACCCGGCAGAAGTGGAAGCGGAATTCACCCGCATTGGCGAAAGCTACGCCGAATTTGTGGCCGACGAACCGCGCCCGGTAGGCGCAAACGATTCGTGCCTTATTGCCATAGAAGCCAAGCTCAACGGCGAAATTATGGAAGGCCTTACCACCGAAGGTCGCACCTATACCGCCGGCGCGCAGCTTATGCCTGAAGAATTTGATAAAAACGTCGTGGGCATGGAAGTGGGGCAGACCAAGGAATTTTCCTTCCAAGGCCCTTCCTTCGACGGCAAAGATGGGCAAGACACCGTGGAATGCAAGGTTACCGTTAAAGAAATCCAAAAAAAGGCCATCCCGGCCATCACCGATGCCTGGGTTAAAAAAACCCTCCCCATGTTCGACGATGTGGCAAGCCTGAAGAAAAATATCGAAGAGCACATCGCGCAGGTGCGCGGCGAAGATTACAAGATGTATCAACAATCCCTTGCCATGGCAGAACTGGCCAAACGCTTTGAAGGTCATATCGAAGATCCCATCTATGAAGCCATGCATGCCAACCAGCTTAAGCAGCTGCAACAGCAGGTGCAGCAACAGGGCATGACGATGGACCAGTTTATGGAACAGCAGGGCGGCCAGCAGCAGTTCAACATGATGATGATGCTGCAAGTGCGCCAGATGCTCACGCAGGGCTACGCACTTGATGCCCTGTTTAAGCACGAAAAAATGATGCTGACCGAAGAGGATATCGACGCTACCTGCAAAACGGTGAACCCTCAACAGCCGGCATTGCTAAAAGAAGAAATGGCTAAAACGGGCCGCATGTTCGCTCTGCGCGAAATTGCAGAACGCCAAAAAGCCGCCGCCTGGCTGCTTGACCACGCCGAAGTTAGCATCGAAGAACCCAAGCAGGCCTAAAGCTGCAACCGGGCACTACAGCATGCTGCGCCGCACAAACAACCGCCGCCCACCGGGTGGCGGTTGTGGGTTGTGGGCTTTGTAAAATTGCGGCTTGCGGGCACGGGTAATGGTGTTACAATCTTCAAGTTTCTAATTACACATGCGCAACGGACCTGGATCCGCCAGTGGCCAACTGAAAAAGGCTGCGGAACAGGGATGAACTTGTGCAGAGGACTAACGAATGGAGATTAGCATGACAAAGATCAGCATTACTACCCTGCTTGACGCAGGCGCACACTTCGGCCATCAAACGCGCCGTTGGAACCCCAAAATGAAGCCCTACATCTTCGGATCACGTGGCGACATTTACATTCTCGACATCAAACAAACCCTGATCGGCCTCGATCAATCCTACAGCTTCGTATCAGACATGGTACGCAAGGGCGGCACCGTGCTGTTCGTGGGCACGAAGAAGCAGGCTCAAGAACCCGTGGCCGAAGCAGCAAACCGCTGTGGTATGCCCTACGTAAACGCACGCTGGTTGGGCGGCATGCTCACCAACTTCGTCACCATTCGTTCGCGTGTGACGCGCATGGAAGAACTCGAAGGCATGGAAGCCGATGGCCGCATGGAAAAATTGCCGAAGAAGGAACAAATTCTTCTGCGCAAAGAACTTTCCAAGCTGCAAACAAACCTCAACGGCATCCGCAACATGAAGAAAACCCCTGATGCCGTGTTTATCATCGACACCAACCGCGAACTTATCGCCATCCACGAGGCGCGCCGTTTGGGCATTTCTGTTGTGGGCACGCTTGACACCAACTGCGACCCCGATGATGTCGATTTCGGCATTCCGGCCAACGACGACGCCATCCGTTCGGTGTCGCTGTTAACCAACTTCATCGCCGATGCTGTTATCGCTGGCGGCGTGGCTCCTGTTACCGCCGAAGATATGGCTGCTGCTGCCCCGGCTGCTGCTGCCCCGGCTGCTGCTGCCCCTGAAGCCGCTGTTGTTACCGAAGAAGCCCCTGTGGCTGCGGCCGTTGCGGCCCCTGCCGTTGGCGCCCCTGCGGTTGAAGCAGCAAAATAACCCAAGCTTGTAAGCTTGCACGAAAAAACGTATTCTGCGGCAGGCCTATCCTGCCGCAGCTTTGTCAAGAAAGGAAATCCTATGGCTGCAATCACTGCATCTCAGGTTAAAGAACTCCGCGAAATGACGGGCGCTGGCATGATGGAATGCAAGAAGGCCCTTGTCGAAGCCGATGGCAATTTGGAAGCCGCCGTTGACGGGCTGCGCACAGCAGGCTTGGCCGCTGTGGCCAAAAAGGCTGGTCGTGCCACCAACGAAGGCACCGTTATGGCCCTTGTTGCCGATTGCGGCATGGTGGGTGCGCTTGTCGAACTCAACTGCGAAACCGACTTCGTGGGCATCAACGAAAAATTTGCCGCCTATGCCAAAAAGGTTGCCGAAGCCGTGCTGGCCAACAAGCCTGCCGACTTGGATGCTTTGAAGGCCTGCGAAATCGAAGGCGAAACCGTGGAAGCGGTCGTCACCGATGCCATTCATACCTTGGGTGAAAATATCAACCTTGCCCGCTTTGCCTGTGTTCAGGCCGAAGGCGGCGCCATTTCCAGCTACATTCATGGCGCTGGCAAAATTGGCGTTTTGGTTGAATTTAAGGTGGGCAACGCCGCCACCGCCACCAATGCCGATTTCAAGCGCTATGGTCGCGATATCGCCATGCAGGTTGCCGCTGCTGCGCCCGTTGCCGCAACGCGCGACGCGGTTGACCCGGCTGTGGCCGCTCATGAAAAGAGCATCTACATGGCACAGGCTGCCGAATCCGGTAAGCCCGAAAACATTCAGGAAAAAATGGCCGTAGGTCGCATGGAAAAGTTTTTCAAAGAAAACTGCCTGACCGAACAGCCCTTCGTGAAAAACCCCGACCAATCCGTCAACGAATACACCGCCGAAGTGGCCAAAGCCTTGGGCGACACCATCGAAATCGTGAGCTTTACAAGGTTTGTCCTGGGCGGCGAATAATCTTTTAACCTGACGGCGGGCTGTGGCGGCCGTCAGGTGTAGGGGCGGATTCCATATCCGC
>JAVVPE010000081.1:0-4132 GCA_036655915.1 Raoultibacter sp. | reverse complement strand
AGGCTCATGTCACTCCTTTGTGGCGTTTGTGGTTCATGATAGCAAAACCGCAGCCGCCTTACGGGACTGCGGGTTCGTATTTCACGCAATGTGCAGGTGCAGCCGAGGCAAAAGACGCCTTAGAGCTTCAGCAAGCCGAACTGTTGGGCGGTGTAGGCCACCAAAATGACCACGACCAACACCGGTGCCACGTATTTAACCATGATGGCCCAGGCGCGTTCAAGCTTGAACGGACTGGACTGCTTCACTTCGTCTGCCAAGATTTTCGGCTTGAGAATCCAGCCAACAAAAATGCAGGTCATCAGTGCCGCAATGGGCATCATAACCGAATTTGAAAGGAAGTCGAACAGGTCAAGAATAGAAGTGCCCTCCCCCAGCGGCTGAATAAACGACAGCGAGCTGTAGCCCATGTTCACCACGATACCGCACACCACCAGCACACCGGTAACGGTAAGCAGCGCACGCTTGCGCGACCAGCCCGCACCGTCTTGCACGATGGACACACAGGTTTCCACCAGGGAAATCGAGGAGGTCAGTGCGGCAAACAGCACCAGCAAAAAGAAGATGCAGCCAAATATCGGTGCGATAGCCCCCATGTTCTGGAATACCTGCGGCAAGATGATAAACATAAGCGAGGGGCCCGAATTTGCCGCCACCGCTTCGCCGGAACCCAGCATCGCAAACGTGGCAGGCACCACCATCAAACCAGCCAAAAACGCAATCACCGTGGAAAAGCCCGCGATGCGCGTGACGCTGGAAGTGAGGCTCGTCTTCTTATCAAGGTAAGACCCGTAGGTAATCATGATACCCATCGCCAAAGAAAGCGAGAAAAACGTTTGCCCCAACGCCGCGATAATCAATTCTGGCGAAAATTTACTGAAATCGGGAATTAAGTAGTAGGCCGCGCCCTCAAGCGCACCGGGCATGGTAAGCGCATAGAGCGCCACGCCCAACGCTATCACGATTAAAGCGGGCATCATGAACAGGTTCGCCTTTTCGATGCCACCTTTTACGCCCAGCGCCACAACCAAACACGTGACCGCCACAAACAGCAGCATCCACAAAAAGCTTTCCGTGTTGCTAGAAATGAACGCCGAAAAAAAGTCGCCGCCATCGGCCAGAGCCGCCGGGCCTTCAATCAGGTAAGCGGCGGTGTACTTCATAACCCACCCGCCGATAACGCAGTAATACGGCGCGATAATAAACGGAATGGCCGAAGTGAAAATGCCGATGAAGGCATACTTTTTGCCAAAGGCCTTAAAGGCACCGATGGCACTTTGGCCCGTTTTGCGCCCCAGCGAAGTTTCAAGTAACAGCAGCGCCACGCCGATGGTAAACACCATCACCACATAGGTAAGCAAAAAGGTGCCGCCGCCGTATTTCGCCGCCAGATAGGGAAAGCGCCACATATTTCCCAAGCCAACGGCAGAAGCCGCCGCCGCCAAGATGAAGGCCCACTTGCCCGACCAGGAAGAACGTTGTTGCAAAGCTGCCATTACCTTATCTCCCTCCAGGTGACACGCCACCTGTGATGTAGTGCGGATGCGAGACGAACAAAAACGCGGTGCCTTTGTTCGCTTTACGCTTTTGGGTGAAAATGAATCGTGAACCTTGAGATTATAATATAAGATTGTCCTTACTTTAAAACAAACCTGCGAACGAGCACGTTTCAAGGAGTACACCTATGTGCGGAATCTGTGGCTTTACCGGCGCGAGCGCGGCGGATGCGTCCCTTCTGAAAAGCATGTGCGACGTCATGGCGCATCGCGGCCCTGATGGCGAAGGCCAATATATTGCCGATGGCATAGCGCTTGGCCACCGACGCCTTTCACTGATCGACCTTGAGGGCGGCAACCAACCTATGGTGCGCGCCACCAGCGAAAAGGTGGCGGCTGTTACTTCGCCCGTCACGCAGGGCACCACGTATTCCACCGGCGATTTCACCATCGTATTCAACGGCGAAATTTACAACTATCAAGATGTGCGCGCGCAACTGGTTGAAGAGGGGTACGCATTTGCGACCCATTCCGATACCGAAGTGTTGCTGGTAGCCTATCTGGCCTGGGGCGAAGCGGTGCTCGACCGCATTCGTGGCATGTTTGCATTCGCCATCTGGGACCGCGCACGCCAAGAGCTGTTCTGCGCGCGCGATTTCTTCGGCATCAAGCCCTTTTACTACACGCAGGCACAGGGCCACTTCATTTTCGCTTCCGAAATAAAGAGCCTCTTAGAACACCCCGCCGTCACCCGGCAGGTCAACCCGGAAGCTTTGGAACAATATTTGAGCTTTCAGTATTCCGTTTTGCCCGAAACGTTTTTCAAGGGCATTTTCAAACTTGCCCCCGGACACTGCATGACGGTAAAGCAAGGGCAACAACCCCAGATTAGGCGCTACTGGCAGATGGATTACGCCATCGACGAAACCCTTTCCCCCGAAGCTGCGCGCGATGCTATACACGCCGCGGTGCAGGATTCTGTGAAGTATCACATGGTGGCCGATGTGGAAGTGGCCTCGTTTTTAAGCAGCGGCGTCGACTCCAATTACCTTACTGCCAGCTTACACGCACAGGGCGGCAACATCAAAACCTTCACCGTCGGCTTTGAAACCGCTGATGGCGACAAATACAACGAAACCGCCTACGCCAAACAGGCCAGCGATTATCTGGGTGTCGAAAATTACAGCCACGTTATCGGTGAAGACGAATTTTGGGAAAGCCTTGCCGCCGTGCAATGGCACATGGACGAACCCTCCGCCGACCCAGCTGCCGTGGCCTTGTATTTCGTCGATAAAGAAGCCGCAAAAAAAGTGAAGGCGGTGCTTTCTGGCGAAGGTTCCGATGAATTTTTTGGCGGCTACACCATTTACCAGACGCCGCTGGAAAACGCAAAGCTTGCCTGGTGCCCCCGCCCGCTGCTCAAGGCCGCCTCGAAACTGCTGGCTGCGCTGGGCATCCGTGGGGCAAACTATTTGCACCGCGCTTCCACCCCGATAGAACAGCAATTCATCGGCAACGCCAACATGTTTTCGGTGGCCGAACGCACAGCACTGCTTAAGCAGGCGCCCGGCACCACGACGCCGCAAAACTTAACCGCGCCTTACTACGCTCAAGTTGCCGATTTAGACGACGTGACCCGCATGCAATACATCGACATGAACTTCTGGCTTGTGGGCGATATTTTGCTGAAAACCGACAAGATGTCGATGGCGCACAGCCTGGAAAGCCGCGTGCCCTTTTTGGATAAAGAGGTGTGGAATGTGGCGCGCACCCTGCCCACCGCACGCAAAGTATCGCTTGACACGACGAAAATTGCCCTGCGCCGGGCGGCGGAAAAGTTGCTGCCGCAGCAGTTTTGCGAAAAGCGCAAGCTGGGATTTCCCGTGCCTACACGGGTGTGGCTCAAGCAGGACAAATACTACAATCGCGTGAAAGAAGCTTTTCTTTCGCCGTGCGCGCAAACCTACTTCAACACCGACAAGCTGGTGGAACTGCTTGATGGCCACCGTGCCGGCGCGGCCGACAACAGCCGCAAAATATGGACGGTATACATGTTTTTGGTATGGCACCAGGTGTACTTTGAAGGCGAAAAGTAGTTAGGCCAGCTTCGACGAATCCACCGCGATAAGGTGGCCTTCGGCATCCTCGAACATGCACAAGCGATCATCGCGACTGGAATACACATTGCGAAAGCGCGCAAAACCAGCTGGTTGATTGGGTGCTTCGGGGGCAGCCGCCGGGGCAGGATCTGGCGCAGGCTGCGCGGGTGCGGGCACCGGCGCGGAGGCAAGGGGCGTTGGTGCCGCCTGCTGCACGGGTGCGGGTGCGGGTGCGGGCACCGGCGCGGACGCAGCAGGTGCTGCGGCCACAATCTTCGGGAAAGGATTGGTCGTGGCCGCCGAATTCACGGAAGCAACCGGAGCAGCAACAGGCGTAGCAACGGGGGCGGCAACCGGCGCATTAGTAAGTTCTGGTTGCGTGCTGGCAACAACCGGTATAGTGACCACCTTTTTTTGGGGCTTTGCCTGCGGATCGTCCATGGGAAGCGCAAAATAGCGCGCAAATTCACGATCCTTTTCGTCGCTCGCCGCACGACGAGCTTCTTCGGCCGCTTTTGCAGCAGCTTCCCTTTCCGA
>JAVVPE010000080.1:0-4173 GCA_036655915.1 Raoultibacter sp. | reverse complement strand
TTGCGCGCTTGGGCACCGCGGCAGCACCTTTGGCCGTGTTTGTTGTGGCGGATGCCCTGCGCGCTGCAGCGCCTGCCACCCTGGCTGCCCTTCATGCCACAACACCCGCAAAACACCTGTTCATGCTTACGGGTGATAACAAGCGCGTCGCCTGCGCCATCGCCCAACAAGCGGGTGTCGATGAGGTGGAGGCGGGACTTTTGCCCGAAGAAAAAACCGCCCACATCCGCCGCCTTGCAGCGCAGGTGGGTCCGGTGGCCTACGCGGGCGACGGCATCAACGATGCGCCTTCCCTGGCCACAGCGCACGTGGGTATCGCCATGGGTGGCGCGGGGTCGGATGCCGCACTTTCCAGCGCCGATGTGGTGCTGATGGCCGATGACCTTTCTGCCCTGCCGAAGTTTTTCCGGCTTTCCACAAAAACAGTCGCCATCATTCGTCAAAATGTGGTGCTTGCCATCGGCTTAAAACTGCTTGTTGCGGCACTTGTCGTTTTCGGCATGGCGCAAATGTGGATGGCGGTGTTGGCCGATACGGGCGTTTCGCTGCTGGTAATTCTCAACGGTATGCGACTTTTGCGGGTTAAACTGGATTCAAAATGATAGCGGCCACAAAAGAGAGGCGTTTCCGTGTGCACTAAAGATGATTATCTTGCCGCCGTTTTGGCGGGGCGTGCCTACCTCGTGTTCGACGGCGCCATGGGCACCATGTTGCAGGCGGCGGGGCTGGAAGCGGGCGCTGTGCCCGAGTTGCTCAACACCGCGCACCCCGAAGACATCCAGGCTATTCACGCGGCCTACCTTGCCGGGGGTGCTCAGGTTGTTACCACCAACACCTTTGGCGCCAACGCGCTTAAGCTGCAAGGTGCCGCCACGGTGGGGCAGGTGTTCGCGGCCGGGGTGCACAACGCGCGCGCTGCCGGTGCACGCTATGTTGCCGCCGATATCGGGCCCATCGGCGCCCTGCTTAAACCCCTGGGTACGATGACCTTTGATGAAGCCTACGATCTGTTTGCAGAACAGGTGGTGGCCGCCGCGGCAGCCGGTGCCGACATCATCTTGATCGAAACCATGGCCGACTTACTAGAAATGAAGGCGGCCGTTCTTGCGGCCAAGGAAAACTGCGATCTGCCCATTTTCGCCACCATGACCTTTGGGGAAGACGGCCGCACCTTTTTGGGCACCAGCCCCCGCGTGGCCGCGCTTACCCTGAGTGCGCTGGGCGTGTCGGCATTGGGAGTGAACTGTTCGCTGGGGCCCCAAGAGCTGGCGCCGATTGTGCGCACGCTGTGCGAAGTGGCCACCTGCCCGGTGATGGTGCAGGCCAACGCCGGTTTGCCGAAAATTGTGGAAGGCAAAACAAGCTACGACATAAGCCCTGCGGCCTATGCCGAAGCGCTGGAGCCGCTGCTGGTGGCGGGCGCAAGCATCGTGGGTGGGTGTTGCGGCACCACCCCTGCCTACATCGAAAAAATTGCCGCGCTGGTGGCGGGGCGTTGTGTGCCCACGCGCAAAGTGGTGCCCGCCTTCAGCATAACCAGCGCGCAAAATGCCGTTGTTTTGCCGCGGGATGCTTCGCCTATTGCTGTGGTGGGCGAACGCATCAACCCGACGGGCCGAAAGCGCCTGGCCAACGCGCTGCGCCAGGGCGATATTGCCTACCTTATCAACGAGGCGCTCGATCAGACCGAAGCCGGGGCCGATATCCTTGATGTCAATGTTGGCTTGCCCGAAATTGATGAAGCGGCCACCTTGGTGCAGGTGATTGAAGCGCTGGCGGCCGTGACCCCGCTGCCGCTGCAGATAGATTCTGCAGACCCCGTAGCCATTGAGGCCGCCGTGCGCTGCTATGCAGGAAAGCCGCTGGTCAATTCTGTAAACGGCAAGGCAGCAAGCCTTGAAACCGTGCTTCCTCTGGTGGCTCACTACGGCTGCGCAGTCGTGGGGCTGACGCTTGACGAAGGCGGCATTCCCGCCACGGCCGAAGAGCGTTTCGCCATCGCCCAGCGCATCGTTGTTGCGGCGGAAGGCTACGGCATAGCGCGCAGCGATGTCGTGATTGACTGCTTGACCATGTCGGCCGCCACCAATCAGGACGAAGTGCTCGAAATTCTGCACTGCATCACGCTGGTGAAGCAGCGTCTTGGCTGCAAAACCATGCTGGGCGTTTCCAACGTGAGCTTCGGCCTACCGGCGCGCCCCCTGGTAAACGCGACGTTTTTGGCGGCCGCACTGGGCGCCGGCCTCGATCTGCCCATCCTCAACCCCCTGCAACCGCGCTACCGCGACGTCACAGAAAGCTTCCGCGTCCTCAACGCCCAAGACCCCCGCGCACAATCCTATATAAAAACCTTCGCCCCCACCACACCCCCGCCGCACAAAAAATAGGCCTCAGCTAGTAACTTTCTTGTTAAATTAACTCACACTTTATTGCAGTTTACTTTACATTCGTACTAATCTGGCTTATGATATAAGTACGAACGTAAGGTGAGGAATGAACAAATCGGACATCATAAGCTCCCTTGTGGAGAAGAATCTTGGCTATTTAGTAGTCTCTGATGCCACGGCAGAAGGCATTTCCCGGCAATATGTTACTGAATATGCAAACTCTCATGGGTTTGAAAGGGTGGCAAAAGGGCTCTACATCTCTGAAGACGCTTGGCCTGACGGGATGTATGTCATCCAGATGCGCTATCCGCACGTGGTGTTTTCCCATGAAACCGCACTCTATCTTTGCGGCCTTGCCGAAAGGGAGCCCCTTCGCTATACCGTCACAGCCTGCACTGGGCAACGCACATCTTATCTGTCGCTTGCAGGCGTTAAAGTTTACACGGTGAAAAAAGAACTTTTTGAAGTGGGCCTTTCTGAGATGGATTCGCCTATGGGCCATCGCCTTCGTGTGTACGATGCCGAAAGAACCGTTGTTGACCTACTCCGCAGCAGAAGCAATGTTGAAATTCAAACTATGCAGACAGCTTTGAAGGAGTATGTCGCCTCTAAGAGTAAGAACGTTCCCCAGCTAATGCGCATCGCAAAACAGTTCTCGGTCGATAAAATCATCAGTCAATATCTGGAGGTATTGCTATGACAGCAGTTTCCATAGACAAACTCAAAGCCCGTATCCGTAATAGGTCAAAAGGAGACAGTACAAGAGCCCAAATCCTCATGCGCCACTACGGTGCCGAGCGTTTTTTGGAAAGACTTGCCCTGTCTACCTACCGAGATAACTTTGTGCTCAAAGGCGGTACCCTCATCGCTGCAAAAGTCGGGCTGGAAAATCGCTCGACCTTAGACATCGACACTACATTAAAAGGAGTGACCCTATCCGAGGCCGAAGTAATCAAACTGGTGGAAGCTGTCTGTGCAATCGACCTTGAAGATGGCATGACCTTCCGGGTGAATTCTGTGAGATCCATCATGCATGAGTCCGACTACCCTGGCATCCGCGTTCTGATGGAAGCATCGTTGGAGAAAGTGCGCATCCCTATGAAAATCGATTTATCTACTGACGACGTGATTACTCCCCATGAAATCTTGTTCCCTATGCCGTTAATGTTTGAGGATAAAACCGTAGCGCTGCTTGCCTACAATACCGAAACGGCACTCGCTGAAAAACTCGAGACAATAATTGCAAGGGGTAATGTGAATACCCGAATGCGTGACTTCTACGACATCTACATGCTTGACGTCATCGAGGGAGAATCAATCAACTACCAGATACTCAAAGATGCGTTTGCTAATACCAGCAGAAAAAGGAGTACCGATGTCAGCGATAAAACTGTTAGGCAAGTATTAAAAGAAGTCAAAGAAAGCCCAGAATTGCTCCGTCTCTGGAATAAGTATCAGCAAGAGTTCCACTACGCAGAAGCCATCGAATGGGATATGGTGCTGTCCGCTGCCGAGCAAATGCTCAACCGTATCACGGATAAATAACTGATTGCTCATGGCAAGGTGAAGCAGACCCCTGTCATCCGACACAAGGATTGTATCTACTCATTTCCTCTTGCGCTTTGGGCTAGGCGATCTTACGTGTGGCCGTGCCCAATTTGCGCGAGGTTTTGTTTTTACTGATCGGCGGTTTGCTGTGAAGTTTTTGCTTGGTGCTCTGATCGGGTAATTCTCGGTAGTTCCGCAGAATAATTAGATCCTTTTCGTTCATCCGGCCACTTCAGGT
>JAVVPE010000079.1:0-4289 GCA_036655915.1 Raoultibacter sp. | reverse complement strand
TGTAAGGCAGCTATGCGCTGTTGCACGATCGCTAATTCTTCGGGATGGTAATCCACGCTCTCGCTGTAGGAACGCGCTTCGCGGCTGACATCTTCAAGCACAAATGCCGCTTCGCGCAATGCGCTTGCCTGTACGCCAAGCGCGCCATCAACGTGAGCCATCGTTTCAAGGGCCGATGCCGCCTGAGAAAGCGCATCAAGGGCTCCATCATCACGAGAAATTGCCTGATGAGCAGCATACGCCGCCTGCGCAAGCGCTTCGGCATTTTCGCGACGGGGAAGCTGCGCCAACAGTTCTTCGTATTCGCCTTCAACCGGTGCCACTTCCTCGATACGCGCAAGGGTAAAACGGGCTTCTTCCAACTTTGCCGACGATGCCTGTGCCGCCTCGCGTACGCGGGCAAGCTCAGCTGCCGCAGCGGTAGCGGCATCGAAGGACTCGGCATAAAGCGCGTAGGGATCTTCGATGGAATCTTTCGCCCAGGTATCAAGCATGCGCACGTGGTTGGCTGTTTTTAGCAAGAGTTGGTGTTCGTGCTGACCGCACAAATCAACGGTGGCGCCTACACCGCCCGCCAATTCCGCGACGCTGCCAAGCGACCCGTCGATGTTTACGCGCGATCGGCCATCGGCAGAAACGCGGCGGGAAACAACCACACCCTCATCGGCGTGCTCACCCGAAAAAAACCGTCCCTCAACAATTAAAGCATCGGCACCATCGCGCACCGCGCTCGCATCGGCGCGTTCCCCCACCAGCAATTTTATGGCTGAAAGCAGCGCTGTTTTTCCCGCGCCCGTTTCGCCCGTAATAACGGTCATGCCGCGCACAGGTACAAGCGATGCCTCGGCGATAAGCGCCAAATTCTTCACATGGATTTCGTCGATCATCGCGCTTCCCTTCCCTGCACCCTTTATGCTTTTTTACACATTGCAATGCCCCCATCATAGAACAAGAAGGCGCATTTTTCCCAAGCGTTTGAAAGGCGTCCGCAAAAAACCGCAGCGAAACAAACTGCCAGATCCGTCCTAGAACACCGCATCGTGGGGCGCGCCCACAGCCACATTTTCCTGGCCGCGGCACAGTTCGCGCAGTTGGGTAATCAGGATGTTTTGTTCGCCGTCAAGCATAAGCAAGTGCACTTCCACGCCATCGGTAAACACGGTGTCAACCACCTGGGCATTGCAGGTATGCGCCATGCGCAGCGCCTGGTCGTAAAGGGCATAGGGCAGGCGCACCACCACATCAACACAGCGCGAAATGCACACGACTTCCGCAGCCGCCAACCCCGCCTGCGCCGCACGCGTATAGGCACGCACCAAGCCACCCGTTCCCAGCAAGACCCCGCCGAAATAGCGCGTAACCACCACAATCACATCGACAAGTTGCGCGTGGCGCAGCACGTCAAGCGTAGGCATGCCGGCCGTTTTCTGCGGTTCGCCGTCGTCGCTATAACGGATGCGCCCGCCTTCACGCAGCAGGTAGGCATACACATTATGCCGGGCCATGCGATGGGTCGCGCGTATTTCTTCCAGAAAAGCGAGTGCTTCCGCCTCGGTTTCAACGTGGGCAACAGAAGCGATGAAGCGGCTTTTCTTCTCGACAATTTCGGCCGTAGCCCTATCGCGTATGGTGGTATAAAATTCCATAGATTCATTGTAACCGCACAAGGATCAAGAAAGAAAGAGGCAGCGCACGCTATACTTTTGCAACGAGCCCCCGCCACACACGCGCAAGACGGAAGGACCCCCGTGAAACGCATCCTTTTTCAAACCCTCGCTTGGATTGCTTTTGCCATCGGCGTCGTTGGCGTGTTTGTTCCCGTGCTGCCCACAACGCCCCTGTTGCTGCTGGCAACCTTCCTGTTCGCAAAATCATCTCCGCGCTGCCACGCCTGGATTCTGTCAACAAAAGTGTATCGCCGCTATGTCTTGCCGTTCAAAGAGGCGGGTGGCATTCCCGCCTCTACAAAAGTGCGTATTCTTACCCTGTCATTTGTGGTCATGGGCATCAGCGCCTACCTGGTGCAACGCTGGTATATCTGGCTTGTTTTAGGCTTGGTGGCCGCCTGGCTTGTCTATCTTATGTGCCTGCGCATTCCCACCACATCACTTGAACAGGTTGAACTGCAACGTTCCAAAGAAACCGAATAGGGTGCGCGCCTTAGGCGCAGTACACGGCCAGCGCATCGCGCAAAAACTCGGCGGCACCAGGGGCCACAGCATCGTAGTAACTTTTGAAGCGTTCGTCTGCCACGTAGCCTTCGCCTAAGGCCTTGTGCGCTTCAGGGCTGTAGGTGCCCGTAGCCCAAAACTGGCAGAGCCACTGCCGGTGCAGGTCGCACGCTTGTTGCGCGGCTTCACCCGCCACATCGCCGCCTTCCATCGCGCGCAGCAACGCTGCCTTAAACTCATCTTCCAACTGCTGGGAAGCCTCCCATTGCTGCTTATTCATACCTGCCACCTTCGCGTTGCTCGCGTCGATAGCCGCATCGCCGTAGGCGGCACGCACCTCTTCGCCATAGCGCTTTTCGTTATTCTCAATCAACTTCTTTTTGAAGCCTTCAAATTTTTCGGCATCAGACATCTTCGTTTCTCCCTTCATGCAAGCGAGCGTCTTTTCCACATTCGCTATCAGTTTGTTCGTTTCATCTTGCTGTTTGCGCAGTGCGCACAAGTGATTTTCCAAGGCCGACTGCGCATCGAACCCGTCGCCATCCAGCACGCCTTTAATGGCGGAAAGCTTAAGGCCAACCGCGCGATACAGCAATATCTGCTGCAGGCGATCGATTTCAGCATCCGTGTACACTCGATAGTTGTTACCCGCACGCTGGGGTTGCAACAATCCCAGTTCATCGTAGTAATGCAGCGTGCGCACACTCACCCCCGACAACGCGGACAAGGCATGTGCCGTATAGCTGGCCACCTGTTTCACCGTGCTCTCCTTACGTTTTGGATGCGAAGCCGGCGCGCCACTCTGCAGAGATTCACCTTCACCCGCGCCGCCTTACCTTAGGCAGCATAAACTATAACGCTGCGTGATAGTCAAGGGAAAAATCGGTGAATTTTAAGAGAACTGTGTAGGAATGAACAATTGACACTCCCCACGCCTAAAGGCGGGGGATTCCTCCTTCACCGCTGGTAGCCTTCCCTCCTTACGAAGGGCTGGTCTTACACCTGCTCCAGAAGCGTTTTCAGGTTTACACCTGAGGTTCCCGCAAGCCCTGCGGTACCTTTCAAAAGCCGTATTCCTTCACAAGCAATGTTTATTGCAGCGTTTACATCACGGTCGTGGTGGGTGCCGCAATCAGGGCACTTCCACTCTCGCTGGGCAAGGGTGAGCTCGCTGTATCTGTATCCGCACGCACTGCATGTCTTGCTTGATGCAAAAAACCGGCCCACTTTCACAAAATCACGTCCAAACCAGGCACATTTGTATTCAAGCTGTCGGATCATTTCTGACATGCTGGCGTCGCTTATTGCTTTGGCAAGGCAGTGGTTTTTCTGCATACCTTTCACGTTCAAGTCTTCAACGGCAATAGCTTGGCTTTCGCTTACCGCAGCTGTTGTGAACTTGTGCAGGGTATCTTTTCTTTGGTTTGCTATCTTTTCGTGTACGCGAGCTACCCTCACTCGTTGTTTCTCGCGGTTTTGAGAGCCTTTTTGCTTGCGGGACAACTTCCGTTGTTCCCGTGCAAGTTTCTTTTCACTCTTGGCAAAATTCTTGGGGTTTTGTATATGCTTGCCTGTTGAGCAGGTGGCTATATCATGAATGCCAGCGTCAATTCCAAGCATTTCAATTGTCGCACGCTCAACATTTGGACAAGGCACATCCGTACAGCAGATTGTCACAAAGTACTTGCCACTGGGAACTTGCTTTACGGTAGCTGATAGCATGCGCCCTTCAATGGGTCTGCTTATCCTTGCTTTGACTGCCCCAAGCTTTGGGAGTTTTATCTGCTTATCACCAACAATTGAAACGTTATTGGTGCGGTAGCTTTTTCGGTTGTTGCGTTTGGATTTAAAGCGAGGAAAACCAACTTTACCAGGATTGCGAAAGAAGTTTTTGTATGCCTTATCCAGGTCACGCAGGGATTGCTGGAGTGCCATAGAATCAGCTTCGGCAAGCCAAGGTTCCTCAGTTTTCTTCCACAGCGGAATTTGGGTGATGTAGGAGTTGATACCTTTTGTTTTTTGTTGTGCCCTGTATTCGTCTTGGCGCATTGCAAGAACCTTATTGTATACCCAGCGACAACACCCGAAGGTCTTTGCCATCAGGTTGCGCTGGTGTGC
>JAVVPE010000078.1:0-4461 GCA_036655915.1 Raoultibacter sp. | reverse complement strand
GCACACTCCCAAAGTTGACTGCTCGTTTCATGTGTATTTTTCAAGCTGCCTGCTCTTGCGCTGCCGTTTGGGGCGAACGCGCGAGCAGATGAATAATACGCTAGGTTTTGCAGGGTGTCAACGGTCTACACGCCCCCGGGTGTATCTCATATTTTCCCCACAAATCGGCGCAGCAGCAGTCATTGCGGGCGTAATTGTGGCATAAAGCAGCCCTTTTCACACGAGAAGGGCTGCTTGAGAAGCTCAAACCACGCAAGAAATACACAGACCAAAAAATTACGGGGACTGTGCGCCTAGAACTTAGATTGCATGTAGGAATCAAATTCATCGGTGACTTCTTTTGAAGGTGCTTTGGTAAGAAGCGACACCACCACGATGGCGACAAGCGCCAAAATGAAAGCAGGCAACAATTCGTAGACGCCAAAGATGCCGCCGAGGGGCTTTATGAACTGGTGCCACACCAAAACCGTCACCGCGCCCACAAGCATGCCTGCAAGGGCGCCCTGCATATTCGTGCGCCGCCAATACAGGCTCATAAGCATAAGTGGGCCAAACGCCGCACCAAAACCTGCCCAGGCATAGCTGACCACTTGAAAGATGGATGAATCCTTATCAAGGGCCACCACGATGCCAAATAACAGCACGGCAATAAGCGTCAGGCGCGCCACAATCATGACCTGACCGTCGGTCGCATCCTTTTTGATAAGACCCTTATATATATTGGTAGCAACCGCTGATCCTGAAATAAGTAAGTAAGACGATGAAGAAGACATGGACGCCGCAAAGATACCCGAAACCACCAAGCCGCACATAAAGGCCGGCAAAATCATTTTGGCCAGCACGATAAACACGTTTTCTGCCGAAGACTGCGTTAAAAACTCAATGGGCACAACGGCACGACCGACAAGGCCGATGCACACCGCACAGGCAAGAGAGATGACAACCCAGGTGGTAGCGATGATACGGGATTTCTTGATTTCATCGGAATGACGCACGCTCATAAAGCGCACCAGCACCTGCGGCATACCGAAATACCCCAAGCCCCACGCCAGACACGATATGATGGTGATAGCCCCATAGGCCCCCGGCGCGCCGAATACGGGCAGGCCATCTTGTATTTCTTGAAGGCCATTGGCGTCAAGCGCAGGAGTAGCTATTTGCGTGCCGCTTAAAAAGCCGGGGATTCCCTGCAAAAAGGCCACGGTGTTTTCCACACCACCCGCCGCAGTAACACTGCCCACAAACACAACAATGAGCGCGAAAAACATAAGCGTACCCTGCACCAAATCGGTCGTGCACACAGAAAGATAGCCGCCCACAAAGGTATAAAGAAACACGATGATGGCACCAAGAATCATCATGGTGGCGTAATCGAGGCCAAACAGCGTTGAGAACAACTTGCCGCAGGTGACGAAGCAGCTTCCCGTATAGATGCAGAAAAACAGCAGGATGATCAGCGCCGCTATGGTCATGAGAATATTTTTCTTATCATGAAAACGGTTGGAAAAGAAGTCGGGGATGGTGATGGAATTGTTGGCCACTTCCGAATACTTGCGCAGACGGCGCGCCACGAACTTCCAGTTCAAATAGGTACCCAAGGCCAAACCGATCGCCGTCCACATGGCATCGGAGGCACCGGTAAAATACGCTACCCCAGGAAGCCCCATAAGCAGCCAACCCGACATATCGCTTGCTTCGGCAGAAAGGGCTGTAAGCCACGGACCCAAACCGCGCCCGCCTAAAAAGTAATTTTCCGACGAAGCGTTGGACTTCTTTACATAAATGAAGCCGATGGTAACGACGACGATAAAATAAAGGAGCATTGCAAGCAACACCCAGAAATCATTTGAAACCATGTTCTATCCCCCTATAATGAATGATGCGATGTGGCCGTGTGAGGCCGGGGAAGCATACCGCTTGCCCGCTTGTTTCGCTTGGCTGATCGTTTCGGATTATACTTTATTTGACTGGAGTGTTTTGAGGAATCCCCAAAGTTTGGCAAAAACGGCGAAAGGAAGCGACATGGCGGCATACGCACAGCGAACGAAAGAAGAACTGAAGGCTTTGAAAGCGCAGCTGGAAAGCGAATATGCGGAGTTTGCCGCGAAGGGCCTGAAGTTGAATATGGCACGGGGGAAGCCAGCGAAGGCACAACTTGATTTAAGCCTTCCTCTGTTAGATGTGCTGGGTGCCGATTCTGATTTGAATGCCGCCGACGGCACGGATTGCCGCAACTATGGCGTAGGTACGGGCCTGCCTGAAGCCAAAGAGTTTATGGCAGGCATGCTTGACGATGTGGCCGACAACGTGATTATCTTTGGCAATGCAAGCCTTAATATAATGTATGACGCCGTGGCGCGCTGCTGGATGTTTGGCACGCTCGGATCGACCCCCTGGTGCACCTTGCCTGCCGTGAAGTGGCTGTGCCCGGTTCCCGGCTATGATCGCCACTTCGGAGTGACCGAAGAATTCGGCATCGAAATGATTCCCGTACCCATGACTGCCGAAGGCCCTGACATGGACGTGGTGGAAAAATTGGTCGCTGCCGACGATGCTATCAAGGGCATCTGGTGTGTGCCGAAGTATTCCAACCCCGGCGGCGTGACCTATTCCGACGAGGTGGTCAAGCGCCTTGCCTCCATGAAGTGCGCGGCTGAAGATTTCCGCATCTTTTGGGACAACGCCTATTGCGTGCATCACCTCTACGAAGACGCAGCCGATCAGGACCAGTTGCTCGACATCGGTTCCGCCTGCACAGCTGCCGGCAACCCGAATCGTTATTTCAAGTTCGCGTCCACTTCCAAGGTCACCTTCCCCGGTGCAGGTATTTCAGCGCTTGGTGCAAGCCCGGAAAACATCGCCGAGGCCACCAAACGCGTCGGCGTGCAGACCATCGGTCACGACAAGCTCAACCAACTGCGGCACGTGCGCTTCCTGCACGATTTCGACGGATTGACCGCCCACATGGCAAAACATGCCGCCATCGTGCGTCCCAAGTTCGAACTGGTGTGCGCAAAACTCGCCGCAGGCCTCGAAGGTACCGGTTGCGGCTCATGGAGCAATCCGCGTGGTGGCTATTTCGTTTCGTTTGACGCCCCAACCGGTACCGCAAAGCGCGCTGTAGCACTCGCAAAGGAAGCCGGCGTGGTTATGACCGGTGCAGGCGCCACCTATCCCTACAAAAACGATCCGGCCGATAGCAACATTCGTATCGCCCCGACGCTGCCGCCGCTTGAAGAGCTGGATGCGGCCATGGATGTGTTTATCTGCTGCGTGAAGCTGGCCAGCGTTGAGGCGCTTTTGGCATAGCCGCCCCTCAGCATTAGAAAATATACGTACCACCCTTACACCAGCAGAGTGTTCAACAGCGAACGCTCTGCTGCAGAATTGCCGCCCATCGAAAAGAAAAATATTATTGCTGTCGATTCTGCAACATTTTCGGCTCCTTGTGCGTTTTCTTTAAAAAGGAGGACGAGTGAGTCTATTCAAGAGAAAGCGCACCTACGAAGTCGATGTCGGCGAAGCCATCGACGCCTGGGGCGACACCGTCATGAGGGTTGCCCATCGCGGCATGGGCAACGTGACCGATGCGGAAGACATATTCCAAACCGTGTTTATGCGGCTTTTCAAGTCGAAAACGCGCATCAAAGATGAAGAACACCTGAAGGCCTGGCTTATAAGGGTCACTATCAACTGCTGCTACGACGAGCTGCGCAAGCGCAGGCCAACTTCCGTCCTCCACGAAGCGAGCGCCGTCGCGGAAGACGACGAGTCGCGCAGGCCAAAATCATCGCTTGAAAAGGCGATCGACTCGCTTTGCCCCCCTATCAGGAAGACCGTCATACACCTTTACTACTACGAAGGCTATTCGACGGAAGAGATTGCCAAGATCACCGGAGAAAAACCCTCGACGGTGAGGTCCCATCTGCACAGGGCGCGCAACGCGCTCCGGATATCGATGGAAGGAGCAGGTGATGAATGAAGACGAGTTCAGACAAAGCTACGCGCAGCTCGAAGAAGGCATCAAGGCAAGCGAAGAGCTCAAATACAGGACGAAGAAATCTTTGGGTAGGGCTGCACGCTTCCCTGCAGGGAAGATAGCCTTCGCCGCCTGCCTGGCCGTCTTTGCCGGCGTGGGACTCCTGTTCGGCACAGGCGCGCTCGAAAAGATTGGCGCGACTCTTGCCGGCAACACCTTCGCGCTCGTCGCTTACGCCGAGGAATCGCCGACGGACGGGTGCGACCGCGTCGGGATCAGCTTTGAGAAGTTTCACCCGACGCGCACGAGCGCAGGCTACCTCTACGATGCTTCAAGCGACACAGTCGATTTCAGTGTCGTCACCGTCAGCAGATACTATTCGTTTGACATGACCGTCGCCGGAAAAAATGTGGAATCAGTGGCCTATTCAATCGAGGGCGAAGGCGTTTGCTACGGAAGCTGGAAGAGCGACCGAGGAAGCG
>JAVVPE010000077.1:0-4727 GCA_036655915.1 Raoultibacter sp. | reverse complement strand
TCGGACACAAGAATTTTCACGCTTCACGCAAAAACACCTGGTAACCCTTGAACGCTTCATAGATGTCGGCCTTGGAAGTGACTTCCCACGGGGCGTGCATCGAAAGCACGGCCACGCCGGAATCGATGACGTTCATGCCGTATTTTGCCGGGATATACGCGATGGTTCCGCCGCCGCCAACATCGACTTTACCCAGTTCAGCGGTTTGGAAGTTCACTTTGCCCTCATCCATAATGCGGCGGATTTTGGCCATGTATTCGGCGTTGGCATCGTTGCTGCCACTTTTTCCGCCCGACCCCGTGAACTTGTTGAACACCAGCCCCTTCCCGCAAAATGCCGCATTTTTTGCCTCATAGGCAAACGCGTAGGAAGGATCAAATGCAGCGCTTACATCGGAAGAAAGCATGTTGGATGCCGCAAGCGCACGGCGCAGGGCAAGATTGCCTGTCTCACCCGCCAACGCCATAACCTCAGCCACAGTGTTCTCGAAAAACATCGACGCCATGCCCGTTGCCCCCACGCTGCCTATTTCCTCTTTATCAACAAGCACGCACACGCCCGTGCGCACCAAATCGTGCGCTTTGAGCTGCGCGGCAAGCGAAGTGAACGCACACACGCGATCATCTTGGCCGTAGCCCAACACCATGCTGCGGTCGAATCCGCATTCGCGGGCGCGCCCGGCGGGCACCACCTCAAGTTCGGCTGAAAGAAAATCCTCTTCCTCGACGCCGTATTTATCGGCAAGCAGTTGCAAAAGCAGCGCCTTGACCGGCTCTTTTTCGGCCAGCTTTTCCGCTTCGGTCTTTTTTGTTGCCTCTGCGTCGGCAGCAGCGGCAACAACGCCGTCAGCGGCCGTTTTTGCCACAGCCCCATCGCGCGCTGCAATATCATCGGCAGTCAAAGCCGGGCGACTGCCCACCAAAATATCAAGTTCGTCGCCTTCGATAGCCTCGCTTGCTTTCTTCCCCATCTGCTGGCGTGCCAAATGCGGTAGCAGATCGGTGACGCAAAACACGGGGTCGCTGGCATCTTCACCCACGTTGACCTGCACAACTTCGCCGGTTTTTTTCACAATCACGCCGTGTATGGCCAAGGGCGTCGTTACCCATTGGTAGTTTTTGATGCCGCCATAATAGTGGGTATCCAGCAGCGCCAGCCCGTTTGTTTCGTAGAGCGGATTTTGCTTGATATCCAGGCGGGGCGAATCGATATGCGCCCCTAAAATGTTAAATCCCTGCTCAAAGGGGGCGGTGCCCACGTGCACCAAAACAAGCGCCTTGCCATAAGCATGCGCCCACACCTTATCGCCCGCCCTAAGCTGCGTGCCCGCACGACGCAGCGTTTCCAGGTTTTGATACCCGCAGGCCTCGGCGCGCGCAATGGCCGCCGTGGCGCATTCGCGTTCAGTTTTATTTTCTGAAATGAAGTCGATGTAATCGCGCGCAAGTGTTTCTAGTGCGGCCACATCGGCATCGCGATACGTCTTCCAAGCATTTTTGCGTTCCATAGGGGTTCCTTTCCCATTATGTGTCTCCGCCATTATCCGCGAGCCCGCCACCCCGCGCAAGCTTGCCCACAAACTTGCAAGGCCTGAGCAGAAAAGCTGCCAAGCCAAAAGTGCGGAATGCATTCCCTGCTTTTGCGAAAAATAGGGAAAATGGGGAATGAAATCCACACTTTTGCGAAAAAGGGCGAAATGAAGGAATGAAATCCACATATTTTTGATATACTCCCTAATAAAGGTTTACAAGGAAGTACCGATAAAGGTGATGATGCAATGGAGCTCATTCAAAGAGAAAACTATCTGAATTGGTTAATCCGTTGGAAAGAAAAGCAAATTATCAAAGTGGTATCGGGCGTGCGCCGCTGCGGAAAATCAACCTTGTTCGCCCTCTATCGAGATTACCTTATCAACAACGGGGTCGACAAAAACCAGATTATTTCCCTTAATTTTGAGAATATTGATTTTGAGCATCTCAACGATTACAAATTGCTGTATGACCATATCAAAGGCTTATTAGACCCCGATAAGATGAACTATATATTCCTCGACGAAATCCAACACGTAGCGCATTTTGAAAAAGCAGTAGATAGTTTATTCATCAAGGAAAATGTGGATATCTGCATCACCGGCTCCAATGCCTATTTCATGTCGGGCGAATTGGCAACGCTACTTTCTGGGCGCTACGTCGAACTGAAAATGCTTCCTCTTTCCTTCAAAGAATTTTGCGCCGCGCAAGAAGATAAAAGCATGGCGGTCGACAAGCTGTTCAACCGTTACATCACAAAAGGGTCGTTTCCTTACCTATCCAAATTCAAGCTTTCAGACCAAGAAGCGCAAACATATATGCGCGATATATATAACTCAATCCTGCTCAATGACGTAGTGGCACGTCTTAAAATAGCCGACGTTTCAGCATTGGAAAGTATCTCGAAGTTCTTGTTTTATGCTATCGGGAATAGCGTGTCGATACGCAAAATAGCTAACACCATGAAATCAAAGGGAAGAAGCATCGACCAGAAAACGGTAGCCAAATATCTTAAGGGATTGACAGATAGCCTGATGCTCTACCCTGCGCCGCGCTACAACCTTAAAGGAAAACAGCTGCTTACACAGCAAGAAAAGTATTATGCGGTTGACGTGGGGTTAAGAAACGTACTCGTGAAGGGAAAAGAGAGCGATATTGGCCATATTCTGGAAAACATCGTCTACCTTGAGCTTCTTAGAAGGGGCTATGAGGTATATGTTGGGTATCTGGAAGATGGAGAGGTTGATTTTGTAGCTATAAAGCCTGATGAAACCATCTATTATCAAGTGGCGGCAACGACACTTGATGAATCCACCCTTAAACGCGAGTTAGCCCCCTTCCAAAAAATAGCCGACAATTATCCAAAAGTGCTGCTCACACTTGATGTGCTATTTGGGGAAGTTAATTATGAGGGCATAGAGAAGGTCAACGTATTAACTTGGCTGATGGAATAGGGGCGGACTGAGACACCCTGTCGCGCGTCGCATTAGACGCCTTGCCGCGCAACCTTGCCCACAACTCCCCGCCTTTGCTGCCCGCTGGAGAAAGAAATCCGCTGCGCATTGCTAACTGTGGTGGTATTATTTAACGGTAGGGTATTCCCGCTGCCTGCCTATAGGCTTCGGCACTGCCCTTTGGGGAGGCGCTTGACGATAAGCGCCCACGTCATAGAGGAGAAAACATGGATGCAACATCAATGAAGAAGTATGCCGCTGAAGCATTTGGCACCTTCGTGCTGACGCTATTCGGCTGCGGGAGCGCTGCCATCGCAGGGTCCATCTTGGGCACCTTGGGCATTGCGATGGCATTCGGCTTGTCCATTATTGCGATGGCCTTTGTCATCGGCGGCGTTTCGGGCTGCCACATCAACCCGGCCGTTTCACTGGGTCTGTTTTTGGACAAGCGCCTTTCGGGTAAAGATTTGGCGGGCTACTGGGTTTCACAATTCATCGGCGGCATCGTAGCTGCTGCCGTTTTGGCCTTCATCATCATGCAAAGCCCCGCACTGTGCGGCGTGGCGACAACTGGCCTGGGCTGCGACGGCTATGATGCCGCATCGTCGGTGGGGATCACCGTCATCGGCGCTATCGTGGTTGAAATCATTTTGACCTGCGTCTTCGTGCTTTCCGTGCTCGGATCAACCGCCAACGAAAAAACCGCACCCTACGCCGGCATCATCATCGGCTGCACGCTCACCTTTGTGCACATCATGGGCATTCCGCTGACGGGCACCTCCGTCAACCCTGCTCGTAGCTTCGGGCCGGCACTGCTGATGGCTTTCAACGGAGACATGACCGCGCTTTCCCAGGTATGGGTATTTATCGTAGGCCCCTTGGCCGGTGCCGCTTTAGCTGCGCTTATCTGGAAAGGCCTCACCTGCTCTTGCGCCAAGAAGAAGGCTTAATAAACCTTTTCACGAAAGGGGGCTTGCATAACTCCCGCAAGAGGCTTATAGTGCTTATTGATATAAGTTATCAATAAGTGATGCTGCACACAACAGCGTCCCCGTCAAAAGGAGCATTCATGGCACAGCTTATCCGTACCGAAATCCCCACCGCTGAAAATTCCAGCAACTTCAATGTCGCAGCCGAAAGCGCAACCACCGTGGGCACCACCCTTGAAAACCTCAAGGCCGCCATTTCCGGCGAAACCGGCGCTTCCGCAAAATACACCGCTTTCGCTGAAGCTGCTGACAAGCAGGGTTTCGGTAAAATCGCGCGCCTGTTCCGCTGCACCGCTGCCGCCGAACAGCTGCACATTGGCCTGGAATACAACCTGGTCATCAAAGCGGAACCGGATTTCGTTAAGCCCACTGCCGAAGCTCCTGCCGCAGGCACCAGCGACCTGAACCTTATCGCAGGTGCTCAGGGCGAAATTTATGAAACGGTCGACATGTATCCTTCCTTCATCAAAAAGGCTCAGGAAGAAGGCGACAACGCCGCTGTAGCAGTGTTCACCCGCGCCAAGCTTGCCGAAGCCTATCACGCCGAGCGCTATCTGGATGCCTACAACACCATCGACGTTGCCGATGACAATGAAAAATATTACCTGTGCCCCATGTGCGGCTACATCCACAAGGGTGAAGATTTTGAGAAGTGCCCCATCTGCTTCGTCCCGAAAGCCAAGTTCACCGCATTTTAAGCCTTACCGCTTAGCACTAATAACCCCCAGCTGCTTTTGCGCCTGGGGGTTATTTTG
>JAVVPE010000076.1:0-4768 GCA_036655915.1 Raoultibacter sp. | reverse complement strand
GATAGGCAGGTAAAACTTCCGAAGCTTGGGCTAGTCAAAGCAAGGATAAGCAGACCCTTTGAAGGGCGCATTCTATCAGCTACCGTAAAGCAAGTGCCCAGTGGTAAGTACTTCGTAGCCATCTGCTGTACGGAAGTGCCTCATCCGCCTATCAAATACGCGACAATTGAAATGCTTGGAATTGACGCTGGCATCCACGATATAGCCACCTGCTCAACAGGCAAGCATGTACAAAACCCCAGGAATTTTGCTAAGAGCGAAAAGAAACTTGCAAGAGAGTAACGAAAGTTGTCCCGCAAACAAAAAGGTTCTCAAAACCGCGAGAAGCAACGAGTGCGTGTGGCTCGTATACACGAGAAGATAGCAAACCAAAGAAAAGATACCTTGCACAAGTTCACAACAGCTGCGGTAAGCGAAAGCCAAGCTATTGCCGTTGAAGACTTGAACGTGAAAGGTATGCAGAAAAACCATTGCCTTGCCAAAGCAATAAGCGACGCCAGTATGTCAGAAATGATCCGACAGCTTGAATACAAATGTGCCTGGTTTGGGCGTGATTTTGTAAAAGTAGGCAGGTTTTTTGCATCAAGCAAGACATGCAGTGCGTGCGGATACAGATACAGCGAGCTCACCCTTGCCCAGCGAGAGTGGAAGTGCCCTGATTGCGGCACCCACCACGACCGTGATGTAAACGCCGCGATAAACATTGCTTGTGAAGGAATACGACTTTTAAAAGGTACCGCAGGGCTTGCGGGAACCTCAGGTGTAAACTTGAAAACGCTTCTGGAGCAGGTGTAAGACCAGCCCTCCGTAGGGAGGGAAGGCTACCAGCGATGAAGGAAGAATCCCCCCGCCTTTAGGCGTGGGGAGTGTCAAAAAGCATTCACAAAACGCGCGAAGCCTTAAGCGCCGATATTCACTTTGTTTTATACTATGCCTTACATTGCAGCGCCCATGGGTTTGCCTCGGAGGTGAAAAACGTGTATTTGAAATGGGAAGATGAAACGGTGGGCATCGTTGATGATTCCAACGGCGTGCACCTGATCAAGCCCGACTACAACAACGCCGTGCGCGCCATTTTTAACGGGGAAGAATTTCTTTCGCCACAAACGTGGCAAAACTTCCTGGAAGACCGCATCGTTTCCCGGCAGCGGCGCGATATCAACAAAATCCTCTTTTACTTTGGGCTGAGCACTTACGACGTTTTTGCCTTAGCTGCCCAAACGCGCGCCATTTCGGCAAAAGACAAACTGTGGCTGGCAACATCTGAAGATGAACGCTATGCGGCGGTGGCACAAAAACAACTTGCCCACGCCTTCGGCGCAACCGCCTTCACCAACAACGACACCTCGCCTTCACCCAGCGGGGTCAATATCAAGCGCTACGGAATTTACCAGGAACATTTTGGCATCATCAAGCAGCGGCTCTACCCCACATCAGGCGATGTTGAATCCGAAATTGCCGTGCCCCTGCTTGCCCGCGCCATGGGCATTGCCTGCTGCCCAGCGTTTCGCGTAAGTGCGCAGGAAGTGTTTTCGGAATTTGAATACGACTGGCGCGTGGAAAATATTATCCATTTTTCAAGCATCATGAGTGGTGGGCAACGTCAGGAAAATGAAGTTGCAGGCATTTTGGCCCAACGGCCGCAGTATAGGCGTGACCTTTTCAAAATGCTTGTGCTCGATTTTGTTACCCGCCAAGACGATAGGCATTTAAGCAATTTTGCCGTAAAAATTGGCACGGGCACAGAAACCTTCTATCCGCTCTACGACAACGGCCGATCGCTGTTTTACGAAGACACGCCGTACTTCGTCGAAAAGGCTGTGGCCAATCCCCTTCTGTATGCAACAACATTTGGCCCGGTGGGCACGTATTGGGAGCACATCCAAGACATGCTTGCAGCCGATGCATCACTTATGGCCGAAGTGAATTTAGCTATTGCCCCTTTAAGCATTGAAGCTTTTTTGAAGGAAGCGGGTTTTGAAGGGTATCGCCTTGCAGGGGCACAAGCCTGGATTGAAAAAACCCTTGCCTTGCTTGCCACATTTTAAGCGGAAAAGCGGCGGCCACACAGGCATAATTTGTACCAGATTTGTACCACTGACCACGCACAAACAAAAAGGCCAGAAGCATTTTCGCTTCTGGCCTGGTGTTTAATGGTGGGCGTTACCGGATTTGAACCGATGACCCCTGCCGTGTGAAGGCAGTGCTCTCCCGCTGAGCCAAACGCCCGTGCCGTGATGCAACGCAGGTGTTTCCACTTAACTGCGCCCGATGTATTTTAGCGGTAGTGCGCACTGCGCGCAAGGGTCCTTTTACGATGTGGAGAAAGTGCGAACCTCGGGGCTCCACCTAAAGCGCCACCTTGAGCGCCCCTCGCCCGCCACTGCCCCACCAGCACCCTAATCTTTACTGGGGAAAAACACCTCTTGGGCAGGGGGTGTGCGCTGGCGGCTGGCATAAGAGCCTACCAGCATCAACACCAAGGAAACGCTGATGCCGATAACAATCTGGTGCAAATCGGCCACCTTGAAGCCCAGGGCCATCGTGGCGCAATAGGCCAGGGTGCCACCCGCCATGGAAAGCAGGGCGCCCGTTTTGTTGGCGCGCTTCCAAAATAGCCCCATGACTAACACCCAGAAAAACGCTGTTTCAAGGCCGCCGAAGGCGAACATATTAATCTTCCAAATAACATCGGGCGGCACGATGGAAAGCACAAACACCACCGCCCCAATGCACAGGGTAACCGCCTGGCTAGAAAACGCAATGGCGCGTTCGCTTGTGCGTGCGCCACGCGCTTCGCGGTAATGCAAATATATATCTTTCACCAGCGAAGATGATGAAGTGATCAACAGCGATGACACCGTTGAAATGGAAGCGGCAATCGGCCCTAAAATAGCCACGCCCGCCAGCAAGGGCGGCAGGGTTTTCACGATGGCCAAAGGGATAATATTGTCGACGCTGCCGCCGTAAGCCGCAAGATTATCGGTAAGCACGCCGGCCGATAAAACGCCCAGCGAAGTGACGCCGATCATCATGGCGCCGATGATAACCGTGCCCAAAATCATGGCGTGGTGCAGCGAGTGGGTATCTTTATACCCCATGCAACGCACAACCGATTGCGGCAGGCAAAACGTGAACATGCCCACCAACAGCCATTGGGTAAAATAGAGCGAGGGTGGCATGGCGCCCCCCGAAAACGGATCAAGCATGGCCGGATGGTTTGTGGCAATCGTATCCATGATAGCGGTGTAGCCGCCGCCGGCAGACAAAATGCCCGCCGCCAAAACAGCGATGCCCACCAACATGGCAATGCCGCACAAAGCATCGGTGATGGCCACCCCACGAAACCCGCCGATGGTGGTAAACAAAATAACGGCAATGCCAAACAGCAGCAGCCCAATATTGTAAGAATAGCCGGTCACCGCCTCAAACAGCTTGGCGCCACCCACAAATTGCGCCACCATGGTGGCCGCAAAAAATACCACGATTATGATGGCCGAAAGCGTTGCCAGCAGGTTGGAATCATAGCGCGCGCGAATCACATCCACCACGGTAACCGCATTAAGCTTGCGCGAAATAAGCGCCATCTTCTTGCCCATGATGCCATAGAGCAAAAACAGCGTGGTCACCTGAACGGCCGCCATATACACCCAGCCAAAGCCGATATTCCACGCCTGCCCCGGCCCGCCCACAAACGAACTGACCGACCCGTAGGTGGCAATAGTGGTCATGGCCAAAACAAAGCCACCCAAACCGCGGTTGCCAATAAAGTATTCCTTAACGAAGCCTTTTTCGTTTTGCGCGCGCGAACGCCTGCGCACCACCATGCTTACTATCAGGGCAAATATAAGAAATGCCACAATGGGAATAAGGCCTACGATATTATTCATCATCTTGGCCTTCGCTTTCATCAAGGTCGAAATTCACGAACACACGCTTGACCAAGAAAACGCAGGCGATGATGGTGAATATCCACGTGCCAAGGGTGCCACCGATGATCCAAAGAGGGGTACTAAACAGCGTTAAGCCGCACCCCGCGATGCCGATGCCCAACGCAAGCCACACCACAACAGTAAGCGCCAGCACCACAAGCGTTGCGCGCGCTTCCTTATCGGCCTGCCGCATTTTATCGCGGTAACTCAATGATTCTTTCATGAAAGTGATTTCCATCCCCTTGGGCGTTGTTGTTAAACGAAATCATACAGCACCCTTACGCTTAAGAAACCCTCAAAAAACGAGGGGCGGGTAAACGGGGAAATATTTTTGCATTTTTAGGCAACGGATTCCCCTCTTACCCCAGAAAAGAAATCGGGGCAGAACCACTTTCGCAGTCCCGCCCCGTAAAGCCCGAAAGTGAATACCCTTGAGGAAATAGGGCGTGCCCCGCCCCATCCTGCCCGCGCGGGCGGATATGAAATCCGCCCCTACCTGCGGGAGGCAGGGTTTACCCTGCCCTGCCCGCCTGCGTACACCGCGCGCGGGATGCGGCGGTGCCCTAGCTTATTTAAGAGCGCGGCACGCGCGACACATATCTATGAGGGTGTCGGGGCGGTGTGCTAGGGGCGCGACAGCGCGGTGTGTTAGGGGCGCGGCAGGGTGTCGGGGCGCTGCATTAAGCGCGCGTCAGCGCGACACGCATGGCATCTATGATGCGCTGGCCGTTGGTGGCGCGCAAGCAGACGCCTTGCCAGCTGGCAAAGCTTAGCTCTAAGCTTTCTGCGGGCAGCACACCGCGCTGCACCAGGTGCTTCATGCGCACAAACCTGCG
>JAVVPE010000075.1:0-4841 GCA_036655915.1 Raoultibacter sp. | reverse complement strand
CTGTTCATGACAAATTGCAGATTTTTTTCACCAAAGGTTTTATGGTGTTTGCAGATGTTAGATGAACAGCGCGCGTAAACGACGCACTAGGCAATAGAGGCAAGGGGCACCAAGATGACGAAGACGAAGAAATCCACCAAGAGCCTGGCACTGGTGCTAGCAGCCGTATTGGCACTAACCCCCATGGCAGGCTTCCCAATTACCGCCCTGGCAACAGGGGAGGCAGCGGCACCGCAAACGGAGGCTCCTGCCGCCGATGCTACGGATGCTCCTGCCACCGACGCCGGCGAAACCCCGCAGGTCGAAGCCCCCACCGCCGATGCGGACACCAACACCGACGCCGCCCCCAGCACCCCCGCCCCCGCCCCCGAAACCCCACAAGCAGAAGCGCCTGCCACCGATGCAGGCACCAACCCGGGCGCCGCTGGTTCTGCCACGAAAGCCCCCGCAGCAAACGTAGTAACTCCCGACCTTGCGCCCGCCCCGCTGGTTGCCACCCCTACGCCCGACCCCGCTGCAGCCAACGATGGTGCCGTGGATAAAAAGGATTTCTCCGATCCAATCTTTTGGGAATACGTGCAGCAAAATTTCGACACGAACAAGAATCAAACTTTAGAAGCTGACGAAATCAAAGCGGTGAAAGAGATTAACGTCAGCCATAAAAATATTAAGACGTTGCAAGGTATTGAGCATTTCACCAACCTAACCAGCCTGAATTGCTACGCCACCAGGCCACTCACCACCCTCGATGTATCCGCTAACACAGCCCTAACCACCCTGACATGCTTCAGCAACGGATTCTCTACTCTCGACGTATCAAAGAACACTGCCCTAACCTTCCTGTCTTGCGCCAACTTCGGACTCACCACCCTTGACGTATCCAAGAACACCGCCCTAACCACCCTGGATTGCAGCTACACCAACCTAACCACCCTCGATGTATCCAAGAACACCGCCCTAACTGGGCTGTATTGCGCCAGCACCGCCATCAATACCCTCGATCTATCTGCCAACACCGCCCTAACCACCCTGGATTGCAGCTACGGTGGCCCCACCACCCTCGATTTATCTGCCAACATCGCCCTAACCACCCTGTATTGCATCCGCAGTGCCCGCACCACCCTCGATGTATCCAATAACACTGCTTTAGAAACCTTGTGCTGCGAGGGAAACTACCTCACTACCCTCGACCTGACGGGCCTCGATAAGCTTAGCGAAGACCCTGCGCATACAGCCATCAGCCCGCAATACCCTCAAATTCCGGTTGTTAAGCGGGGGGAAACCGCATACGAATTAGACCTTGAGGCACTTGCCAAGGGGCAGACGCTCACCGCAATAACGCTTGACGGAGCGGCTGTTGATTTGGCAACTTACCAAAAAATGCGTGGCACCGCGCCGACATCTTTGCAGTACACGTGCGGAACTGGTTCATCAGTTGCTGGTGCAGGAACGATGGAGGTAACGGCGAACGGTTTCGATTATTCCTATCCTATTGGTGCTAAAGCAGAAGGTAATGGCAGCATTTCCTGGGAAGGGAAGCCTGCTGTAAACGAAGAGTTCTTGGTGCCTGAAAACAGCACAGCCACATTCACCATTGCCCCCAATACGGGCAGCGAACTAGCTAGCGTTTTGGTGGATGATGTGGAAGTACCAAGCGACCAGCTTAAGGGAAACACCTACACATTCACGAATGTCACAGCGCCCCACACCATTGCCGCCACCTTCACGACACCGACGCCGCCGCCGCCCGAGCCGCCGACGCCTATCGTTAACTTTTACAGCGTTACTGCCACGGCGGAAAACGGAACCATTACTTCTGATCATGCCACACTTGTGCGTGAGGGAAGTTCGGTGAAATGCACCTTTAGCCCCAAAGAAGGTTACGCGCTTGAATCTGTGAGCGTTAATGGCAAACTAGTAAAGGCAACGGAAGAGGGCACCGCCACTACCAAAACCTACAGCCATACCATCAACAGCATTTACAGCGACACCACCATCCATGTTGTCTTCAAAGCAGTCGAGCCCCCAGTTGACCCCACCGACCCAGTTGATCCGCCCAAGCCACCGGTGGATCCCGTCGACCCGGTCGATCCTATCGACCCGCCGAAGCCCCCGGTTGATCCTGTCGATCCGATTAACCCGCCCACACCGCCAGCTCTTCCCGATAACGGGGGCAATGGCAATAACAATGGTGGTGCCACGATTGTGGAACGCATCAACACCGTAGTTGTGCCTGTCGCACCGCAAGCTACTGCCCTGGCCGCAGCCCCGGCAGCCAAAACTGAGGCCGCGCCTGCCCAGGTCGCTGCGGACAATGCCGCCCCGCAAGGCCAGCTGGAAAACCCCGCCTTGGGTGCCCAAACCCTCGACACGCAACACAGCCACATCCCGCTAGCCTTATTACTGCTAGCTGTATGGCTGGTAGGGGGCTTCGCAGTAATCCGCCAACGCAAGCACACGCACGACGCAATCGACGGAGCAAGCTACTAGGCCCAGGTTCCCCACCCGGAAAGCCCCGATTTCTTCGCATACGTCCAAAATGACAAGCGCCCCTGCACGGTGAGGGGCGTTTGTGTCAGAAAAGCACGCTTGCGTGTGCCACATAGTGATGCGGGCGGCAAGAATCAAACGAAGCGTATTTCGAGTTTCCGTCCTAATCCACTTGCAAGCTGTTCCAGTGTTTTAAGGGTTGGGCTTGAGGCCCCTGTTTCCAAGCGGCTAATGTTTGACTGCTTAAGCCCGCAGCGCTGTGCAAGTTCTGCCTGGCTAAGCCCCTGTTCATTTCTTGCCTGCGCCAGCAATTTCATGATTTCGTATTCAGGGTAGGCACGTTCCCATGCTGCTGCAAAAGCCGGATCGTCAAGTTGCTTGTGCAGATATTTTTGAAGATCGCTCATCGCTTGTTCCTTTCCTCCCAATCTGCTTTATAACGAAGCGCTTTATCAATTTCTGTCTTGGGTGTTTTCTGGGTTTTCTTGATAAATCCATTAGTGGCAATAATGCGTTGCTCGACAAAGAAAAAATAAAAAATTCGCGCTATATTGTTTGATCTTTTAATGCGCAATTCAAAAACACCATTTCTGATATGTTTTGAATGAGGCGCTCGCAATTCATTTCCCATCTCTCCAAGGAGGGTTAGTTCCTGAATAGCTTTTATTCGCATCGCTTCACTAAGGCTATCAAGAAACTGCTCAAGAGGAACTGAGCCATCGGGAAGCCTATAAAAGTCAACATCGAACAATGCACCAGCCTTTGTTTTGGTCTCTTATTTTTCGCTGAAATCAGTATATATCAAAAATGATATATTTGCACCCTGCTGCTAAAGTATGCTGCTAAAGTATTCGTAGACACGGAAATCCGAGCAAGACAAAACCGCTAGCAAACACAAGACAAAACCACTAGTGGACATAAGACAAAACCACTAGTAGAATAGCGACAAAACAAAGAATACCCAGCTTATCAAAGGTAAGGAAAGGCCATTATGGATTATGGGCAACTCATAAACGCCGGCTATCAGCCTCGGCTTCTTGAAGCCAGAATTGCCGAAGGCCTTGAAGATTTTGGTGCCGTTTGTATCCAGGGGCCAAAATACTGCGGCAAAACTTGGACTGCGCAGGCCTTCGCCAAAAGCGAAATCAACTTGATGGACCCTGCCGGCAACTTCCAGAACCTCGAAATTGCATCTATGGCGCCGCAGATTGCCCTGCAAGGACCGCATCCTCGCCTTATCGACGAATGGCAAGAGGCCCCGCAGCTGTGGGATGGCGTGCGCAATGCGGTGGACCGCTCGGGGAAGTCGGACACCTTTCTGCTGACGGGTTCCGCTGTTCCCCGCGAATATCAACCCAAACATAGCGGTGTTGGCCGCATTGAAAAACTGCGCATGCGGCCTTTGTCTCTTGCGGAATCAGGCGAATCAAACGCAAGGGTTTCGCTTCGGGCGCTTTTTGCTGGCGCACAACCCTCTTCGGCCGCGCCGCCCATGACTTTGGATGATTTCGCTTGCTTGGTGGTGCGCGGCGGGTGGCCTGCTTCCCGTGAAACGCCGCCCGCACGAGCGCAGCGTATGGCAAGCAACTACGTTTCCGCACTTCAAAATGACGATCTTTCGCGGGTTGATGGCAAAAAACGCGACCCCCGCAAGATTGCACGGTTGCTGCATTCCCTTGCGCGCAATGCGGAGCAATCGGCCAAAACAAAGACAATCATTGCCGATATGACCGAAATGGATGCGCAAAACGTGCTTGCTCCAGAAACGGTTGATGATTATCTTGATGCCCTGGAAAAGATATTCATCATCGAAGAAATCCCCGCCTGGTCCCCGCATATTCGTTCGTCTTTGCGCATCAACAAGCGGCCAAAATATCACTTCGTGGACCCTTCTCTGACCGCGGCAATCTTGAAGGCAAGGGCTTGTTCCCTGGTGAATGATTTGGAAACGTTCGGCTTCCTTTTTGAATGCCTGTGCATGCGCGATCTGCTTGTATATGCCCAAACCGCCGGCGCCGAAGTGTTTTACTATCGGGATAAAGAGGGTCTTGAAGCCGATGCCATTATTCAGACGGAAGCGGGGCAGTGGGCAGCTATCGAAATCAAGCTGGGGCACAATCAGGCCGAAAAGGCTGCGGCGAACCTTATTAAGGTGAAAGAAAATATTGTGCGCGCTGGCGGCCAGCCACCCGCTTTTCTTGCCGTCGTTGAAGGGCTGGGAAAGTATGCCTACGTGCGCGCCGACGGAGTGTACGTTATTCCTATCTGCACGCTTAGCGCCTAGCAACAAACAAATCTTGCCGGGGGTCCTGCCCCGCCTGTTTTGGGTAAATAGCACCTCGGGAATGCCC
>JAVVPE010000074.1:0-4982 GCA_036655915.1 Raoultibacter sp. | reverse complement strand
GTCCCTGGGGGTCGTGCGCTTTTGTGACTTTTTGTCGCTTATTGCTTTCCTCTCTTTTTTCTTGTTGACGATGACGTAGCGTCATCGCGTAAGCTTGCAGCAAGATCGGGCGAGGATGCTGCCGCTTCGATCTTGTATTCCGTGCCTATAAGCTATTTTGTCGGTAAAAAGAGACACGCGCTTCGTGGAGGAGAAAGTATGGCCGAAGCTGCTTTATTGACGGTGGGTGAACTTGCGCGACGCGTGGGGGTCACTGTTCGAACAATTCAATACTATGACCAGGAGGGTTTGCTTGCACCTTCCGCAAAGGGCCCGCAGAACCAACGTCTCTATGCTGAAGAAAACATCGCTGAGCTCTATCGCATTCTTACGCTAAAATATCTCGGGCGCTCTCTTGCGCAGATTAAAGCCGAGGCCGCGCACTTTTCGTCGGGTGAGGCGTTGCATCATCTTGCCGATGGGCAAATGGACGATATTGAGAAGAGTTTTCAGCAACTTTTCAAGCGCTTGACCACGCTGCGCGCCCTGCGCGACGCAACCGATGATGCGGATGCAATCGACTGGGAACAGACGGCGGCAACCATCGAATTGTGCCAGGATGAAAGTCAATTTTTCTGGCGGCTTACCTGCATATCCGATGCGAGCTTGGATGAAGTTGCGCAGCAGGATAAGGCTTTACGTGAAGAATCCATCTCGAAGTGGCACGAACTTATCGCCGACACTATCCGGTTGATGTCTCACCATGAACCGCTGGATTCTGAACGCAACCGCGGCTTGGCGCAGCGCTATCTGGAATTGGATGAATCCCAACAGGCGCTTTCGGCCGAGCAGAATTTTATTTTGATGGAGAACATCGCACCCCACGGCCATGACGGCTCATTTGATGAGCTGCGCCAAACGGTGTGTGATTATTTGGAAACCCTCGTGGCGACATATCGCAGTAGCGCAACATAAATAAGCTATCCAAGCACCTTACATAAGGGCGCGCCTTTGCAAGGGCGGCCTGATGAACTGCACCCTAAGACCGGCACCGAGCCGGGTAAAGCACCGGTAAGAGAAAGAGGTTTTAAGTGATCGTATCGTGGATGACAACCAATCAGTGCAACCTGAAATGTAAGCATTGCTACCAGGATGCCGAACACGTGCAAGAGCACGAGCTTTCCACCGACGAGGCGCGCCGCATGATTGATGAGATAGCCCGTGCCGGCTTCAAGATCATGATTTTTTCGGGCGGCGAACCGCTTATGCGCCCCGACATCTATGACTTGGTAGCACACGCGGCCGCACGCGGTCTGCGCCCCGTGTTCGGCACGAACGGCACGCTTCTTACCGAAGAGGTGGCGCAGCGCTTGAAAGCGTGCGGGGCGGCGGCGATGGGTATCAGCGTCGATAGCCTGGATGCGGCCAAGCACGACGAGTTTCGAGGGCTTGAACATGCCTTCGATTTGACGCGTGCGGGTATCGAAAACTGCAAGCGCGCAGGGTTGCCGTTTCAGCTGCACACAACCGTGGTCGATTGGAACCGTGATGAAGTGTGTGCCATCACGGATTTTGCCCAAAGCATCGGGGCGGTGGCCCATTACGTGTTCTTCCTTATCCCTGTTGGGCGGGGTAAATACATCGAAGAAACCTCGCTTCAGGTGAAAGAAAACGAGGTTTTATTGCGTCAGATCATGGCGAAACAGGCTGAGGTTTCCATCGATATTAAGCCGACCTGCGCGCCGCAGTTTACGCGCGTGGCGAAGCAGATGGGCACACCTACGCGGTTTTTGCGGGGATGTTTGGCGGGGCTTAGCTATTGCGTTATCGGGTCTGAAGGTATTGTGCGGCCATGTGCTTATATGACCGAAGAAGCGGGCGATGTGCGCCAGCAACCCTTCGACGAAATATGGCGGGAAAGCCCTGTGTTCAAGACGCTGCGTACGCAAGATTATCAGGGTGCGTGCGGCACCTGCGATTACCAAGAGGGGTGCGGGGGCTGTCGCGCACGTGCAGCCTACTATCACGATGGCGACATTTTGGCACAAGACGACTACTGCGCCCACGGGCAAAAATTGAGAGAAGCTTAAGGCTGAAACCAGGCGAGAATAAAGGAGAAATAAAGCATGGTGCAACACATTTTAGTGAAGAAGGCGGGAGTGGTGGCGCTCGCATCGGTTTTGGCGGCAGGTCTGATGGTTCCTCTATCGGGGTGTGCCTCCGTCGCGCAAAATTCTGAGCCGACCGCTTCGGCAAAGGCTGCCGAAACAAGCGCCTACACGTTTACCGACGATTTAGGTAACGAAGTGACCGTGAGCAATCCGCAGCGCGTGGTGGCGTGCATGGGCAGTTTCGCCAATATATGGGAACTTGCGGGTGGCACGCTTATTGGCGCCACCGATGATGCGTTTGCGGATTACGGCATCGCCGAAGAGGGCATCGCCAAAATGGGGGATTTCACGGCACCCAACCTTGAGCAGATTATCGCTGCCACACCCGATTTTGTGATCATGACCGGGTCGTCTTCCGGCCGAAACGGGGCGACCAGTCAAACCGATCTCAAGGAAGGCTTAACGGCAGCGGGTATACCGGTTGCCTATTTTAACGTGACCACGTTCGATGATTATCTGCGTATGCTTAAAACGTGCTGCGCCATCACCGGTCAAAGCGAGCGCTACCAGGAAAACGGCCAGGCGGTGGCCGATGCCATCGCCCAGATCAAAGAAAAAGTTCCTGCGGGCACCACTCAATCTACGGCATTGTTGATGACCACGTATTCGGGTGGCACGCGGGTGCAAAATTCAAAAAGCATGACCGGCGCGATGCTGGCCGATTTGGGAGTTAAGAACCTTGCCGATGAAAACAAAAGCCTTTTGAAGGATTTTAGTTTGGAATCGGTGATCGAGCTTGACCCCGATTTCATCTTCGTTGTGCCGATGGGCAACGATGATACTGCTGCGATGGCGAATTTGAAGCAGGCAACACAAGCCAACCCTGCATGGGGCGCACTTTCCGCCGTGACGGGCGGACGCTATATCACGCTTGATAAAGGTCTGTTTCTTTACAAACCCAATGCGCTTTGGGCCCAAAGCTATCAGGTGCTTTTTGATGATTTGTACGCGTGATAGGGCGGCCAAGTCGGTGGATCCTATAAGGCATAAGCACGCCGTGCCCCGTGTGGCAGCTGTTACTGCAGCCGTTTTGGTGGCGGCAACGATTGCGGCGACCCTGATGGGATCGTCGTCGGTGAGTTTTGCCGATTTGGCAGCGCTTGTCAGTGGGGGGCAAATAAGCGATGCAGCGAAAAGCATTTTGATAAACGTGCGCTTCCCGCGGGTGCTAGCCGCCCTGTTGGCGGGGGCGGCACTTGCCACATCGGGTGCTTTGATCCAGGCGGTGCTTGATAATCCCTTGGCAAGCCCGAACATCATCGGCATCAATTCGGGGGCGGGATTATTTGTTTTGTTGGCGGCGTCACTGTTTCCGGGGCTGTTGTGGCTGCCTCCGCTGGCGGCATTTTGTGGTGCGCTGGTGGCGGCTCTGATCATTTTCGGCATCGCGCTTGGCGCCAATACGTCGCGGCTGATGGTTGTTTTGGCGGGCATTGCCATCACTTCTATCTTCGGTGCAGGCATAAATACGATCCTCATCATCAACCCCGATGCCTACATCGGTTCGGCCACGTTTTTGGTAGGTGGGCTTTCGGGCGTGCTTATGACTTCATTGGTGTGGCCAGCAATCTATATCGTGGGGGGTGCAAGTCTTGCGTTTCTGTGTGCCGGTAAGCTCAATATCATGGCGCTGGGCGACGAAACCGCCCATGCGCTGGGCATGTACGTGGGGCGCACGCGCATGGCATTGCTGGGGCTGGCGGCAGCTCTTGCCGGGGCGGCGGTCAGCTTTGCGGGACTACTGGGATTTGTGGGGCTGATCATTCCGCATCTCGTCCGTTTTTTTGTGGGGCATGACAATCGGTTTATCTTGCCGCTTTCCGCAGCGATTGGTGCCGCATTCGTGGTTTTTTGCGATTTGTTGGCACGCGTGCTGTTTGCTCCCTACGAAGTGCCCGTCGGTATTTTGATGGCATTTTTCGGGGGGCCGTTTTTCATCTACCTTATCTTGAAGAATCGTAGGGACAATCTTGATTAACGCCGTCGATATGCAAGAAGTCTCTTTCTCTTACGGGGAAGCACCTTGTCTCGAAGGGTTGTCGGTGTCATTTCCTCAGGGTTGCATCACCAGTATCGTCGGCCCGAACGGTTGCGGAAAATCAACGCTGATCAAGCTGATCGACGGGATGTATCGGCCGCAGGCAGGCGAAGTTAGGGTGTGCGGGTGTGCCACGTTGGGCTTGGGAAGCAAGCAACGTGCGCGCATCGTGGCAGTGCTTGCTCAGACAAGTCGCCCGCCTGCGATGAGCGTCGAGGCGCTTGTTGCGTGCGGCCGTTATCCCTACCAGCGCCATGCCGGGCGGCTGGGAGCAGAAGACAAAGATCACATTGAGCGGGCACTTGAACTGGCGGGTGTGATGGCTCATCGCCATCACGACGTGCGTCGCCTGTCTGGGGGCGAACGCCAACGGGCGCACATTGCTATGACGCTTGCTCAGGATACCGATGTTATCGTGCTTGATGAACCGACGACCTATCTTGATATCAGGGCGTGTTACGAAATCATGGAATTGGTGCGCATGCTCAACGAGAGCCAGGGAAAGACTATCATCATGGTCATGCACGACCTCGATTTGGCGCTGCGCTATTCCGATCGGCTGATGGTTATGGACCAGGGGCGCTGCGTCTGCGACGGGTCGGTGAAATCCGTGCTTGCATCGGGGACAATCGAGCGTGCCTTCGCCGTGCAGATTCATCCCGCCTACACGCCCGCCGGTCGCGCCTATACCCTTTTCCCCGCTTGAAAACAGGGTGGCAGAAGCTGCGCCTATTCAAAATTAGCGTGGGGGCTGCGGGTTTATGAACTTAGCGGCAAGTTGTTGGTCGGATTCT
>JAVVPE010000073.1:0-5248 GCA_036655915.1 Raoultibacter sp. | reverse complement strand
CCGTTGTGCCACCTGTGCCACTGGGCAGCTATACGGTGCGCATCGATGGCTGGCCTACCACTAAGGTGCAGGTCAAGGTCGTTTCTGGCGAAGCAACCATCGTGTATCTGGATTATTTCACAATCGAAGCGATTGGCGATGAAGCGATTCCTCATATTATCGATCCGATAACGCACAAACCCGCCCCCCTGCCCAAGGTGGAAAAAGTTCCTGTTGGCGCAGATCTGGGAATTGGGGCTGTGCCCTCTGCTGCCGAAGGCTTTCATTTTGAAAGCTGGACCGCCAGCGGAGCGCCGCCGCTGTGGGAAAACAATGATCCAACCAGGGCAAACCAGACCATCACAATCACTGGGCAGACCCTGCTTGAAGCCCATGCCGTACCCAATGTATACACGGTAGACTTCCACGCCAATTGCCCCGACGCCAGTGGTACGGCACCGGTGCAGGATATGACGTATGGCCAGCCCAGCGATCTTTTCGCCAACCCGTTTTCTCGTGTAGGATACGATTTCGCCGGCTGGACCCTCGATCAGAAATGGACCGGCAAGCTCTATGCCAACCAGGAAAGGGTTGAAAATCTGACGGCTGCCGAAAACGGGGTGGTGGGGCTGTATGCGCAGTGGAACCCGCACGCCTACTACCTCAATTTTGAGCCCAATGGCGCTTCGGGGCTGATGATTGACCAGAAGGCCTTTTATGGGAATGCAACATCCTTAAGCCCGCTTGCCTACGACTGGGAAAACTGGCACTTTATGGGGTGGAACACGGCGCCCGATGGCAGTGGCACAAGCTATGCCGATGGCCAAGAAATTTCAAACCTTTCAGCCGAAGAAGGCGCGCGCATCACGCTGTTTGCGCAATGGTCCCACGACATGTTTTCTTTAACCTTTGACCCCAATGGGGGCAAGGGAGACCCGCAAACTATCGAAGTGTGGAACAAGTCGGGTTATCCTGTGCCGCTGTGCGCCTTTGAGCGCGAAGGCTATACCTTTACCGAGTGGAATACGGCGCCCGATGGCAGTGGCACCCCTTATGCTGTTGGCACGATAATCGACACACCTGAGGGGTCGGCCGCGGCAATGACCTTCTATGCGCAATGGTCAAAAGATCCAGTTCCTGGCCCTGGCCCTGTGCAACCCGGCGATGACCCGCAGGTAAAGCCGAACCAGAACCCGCGTGGTTTGGCCACTACGGGCGACGCTAACCTGGCGCTGCTGGTGGGGGGTATAGCCTTGGCGTGTTGCCTAGCGCTTGCTGCGGCGTTTATTGCGCGCCGTCGCTTGCGGCGTTAGGGCGCGCGTCGCAGGCGGCTTGCCCAAGCGATTTCTTGAAAACTTTTTCTTGCATAGGCCGGCAAGGCTTGGTACACTGGTTCAGCTGTTTTACTCAAGCGAGGGATGAGCCCTCCACCTGTTTCGGCGCTGCTGATGGGTTACATGGATATTGAGGTGCATCTGCACCGCTGATTTTACCCTGTGAACCCGTGGCGTATGCGCTGCGGGTTTTTTGTTGACGGCATGCGCTTCGGCGCACGTAAGGAGGTGAGCGCGATAGCTGCTCAAGAGCCCCGGCTCAATGAAGAGATCGATGCGAAAGAATGTCGTCTGATCGGTTACGACGGATCACAGATGGGCATTTACGTAGTCACGGAAGCCCAAAAGGTCGCCGATGCTGACGGTTTGGACTTAGTTGAAATTGCGCCCAACGCGCAACCGCCCGTGTGTCGCATCATGGATTATGGCAAGTTTCGCTATGACCAGGCCATCAAAGCTAAACAGGCCCGCAAGAACCAGAGCAAGATTGAAACAAAAGAAATGAAATTCCGTCCCAAGATCGATGTGGGAGATTACACGACCAAAAAGAAACATGTTCTGCGTTTCTTGGAAGCGGGCTCGAAGGTGAAGATCACCATCATGTTCCGTGGTCGAGAAATGGCTCACCCCGAACAGGGTTTGACCATCTTGGAGCGTTTGGCAGACGACTTGAAAGACATGGCGGTTATTGAAAACCAGCCAAAGATGGAAGGTCGTAACATGCATATGTTGATTTCCCCTTTGCCCAGCGTGCTGGCTAAGAAGAAAAAAGAGAACGAAAAAACGGAAACTGAAAGTGAAGAAGGAAAGGAAGAATAATGCCTAAGATGAAAACTCACCGCGGTACTGCGAAACGTTTTCGCGTAACCGGTTCTGGCAAGATTATGCGTTCCAAGGCTTTCAAAAGCCACATTATGACGAAGAAGAGCCAGAAACGTAAGCGTAATTTCCGCCACGAAACCGAAGTCGCTACCGCTGACAACAAAGTCATTGCCCGCAATCTCGGTCGTCGCTAAGTAAGGAGTGAAAAGATATGCCTCGTGTAAAACGTGCAGTTTCCGCCCACAAAAAGCGTCGTACCGTCCTTGGTCGCGCTAAGGGTTATTATGGTGCAAAATCTCGTTCTTATCGCGTTGCGAAAGAACAGGTGCAGCATTCGCTTCAATATGTCTATCGTGACCGCCGCAACAAAAAGCGCACGATTCGTCGCCTCTGGATCACCCGCATCAACGCGGCTGCCAGAATCAACGGCCTTTCCTATTCCGTGCTGATGAACGGCCTGAAAAGGGCCGGTGTCGAACTTGACCGCAAGGTTTTGTCCGACATGGCCATCAACGACCCCCAAGCATTTAGTGCCCTGGTCGAGGTTGCCAAAAAAGCTCTCTAGGCACAGCAGCTACAAAGCTCACACAAATTGGCGACCCGCGGGTCGCCTTTTTTGTGCGGTTTGTGTAAGTGAGTGGTTTGTGTGAGTGGGTGGTGGGGGATTAACGGGGGTGCCGCAAGGGCTTAGTTGTTGGTGCAAGGTTCGCCGTGCCCGGCGCAGAACCTGCCGCTTGAAGTAAGCTGACCGCTTAAATAATCTTCCACAGCTTGGCGCGCATTGCCGCTGGCGCCCGTTACTACGGGGATGTCGTGGGCATCAAAGGCGCTTTTTGCACCCGCCCCGATACCCCCGGTAATCAGCGCACCCACGTCTAATTCCTTCATAAGGGGCGCCATCGAATCGCAGAGGTGGCCGGGGCTGGGCATGTTTTGGCAATCGACGACCGCCCCGTTGGCGACGGTAAAATAGTTGTAGTTAGAACAGTGACCGAAGTGCTGCGAGACATCAAGTCCCTCGCTGGCAACGGCAATTTTCATAAGTTTCCTCCTTGAGGTAACAGGTCGCCATCGAAGATACCGCGCCTGGCGTGTGCGCACGCGTGTCTTTCGCTCAACGGAAATAAATAGTAAGCTGGTGGCATGAATCTTTTTGATGAAAGGTGGTCATCCATGATCAACACGTTTTGCAAGGTTCCACAAAGCCAGTGCGGTGCAACTTTGGCTGCGGTGGCACAGGGTCGCACGCCCGCCGCTACTGTCATCACGCATGCGCGCCTGATCAACGTGTGCACCGCCGAAATCCAGGAGGATATAACGGTTGCCATAGCCTGCGGGCGCATCGCCTATGTGGGTGGCGACGGTGCGCAGTGCATCGGTGAAGGCACCCGCATTATCGATGCCGAAGGTGCCTTTATTGCGCCGGGCTTCCTCGACGGGCACATCCATGTGGAATCTTCCATGCTTTCCGCTTCACAATACGCGCGCGCCGTGGTGCCTCATGGCACGGTGGGCATCTATTGGGATCCGCACGAAATCTGCAACGTGCTCGGCCTTGAAGGCGTCAAGCTTATGGCGCAAGATGGGGCGCGCACGCCGCTTAAAACCATGATAACCACGCCGTCCTGCGTGCCAGCTGTGCCCGGCTTCGAGGATACGGGAGCGGCCATTTTTGCTGCCGACGTGGCCGAAACCATGCAGTGGGAAAACGTTGTGGGCTTGGGGGAAATGATGAATTTCCCCGGCATTTTGTCGGGCGAGGAAAACGCACACGGCGAAGTGGCGGCCACGCTTGCTGCGGGCAAAATTGCCACGGGGCACTATTCTATCCCCGAAACCGATGCGGGTCTTAACGCCTATATCGCTGCGGGCATTCGCTGCTGCCACGAATCGACGCGCCTAGAAGATGCGCTGGCCAAGATGCGTTTGGGCATGTACGCTCAGTTTCGCGAAGGGTCTGCCTGGCACGACTTAGCGCAGCTGGCCGGGGTCATCACTGATCCGGCGCGTGCCCACTGCGATACGCGCTTTGCCTGCTTGGTTTCCGACGATACGCACCCCAATACCCTGGTGGAACACGGGCACCTCGACCATGTGGTGCGCCGCGCCATCGAAGAAGGCATCGATCCTTTGTGTGCCATCCAGATGGTCACCATCAATACCGCCCAGTGTTTTCAGGTCGATCACGAAATGGGTTCCATTACGCCGGGCCGCTGCGCCGACATCGTGTTTTTGTCCGATCTTGAGCGCTGCTGCGTTACGCGCGTGCTCATCGACGGGGAAGTGGTGGCCGAAGAAGGGCGCGCCTGCTTTGAAGTGGACCCCTTCGTCTATCCCGAGTGGGCCACCCATTCCATGCACATCAAAGGGTCCATCACGCCAGAAACCTTTGCTATTGCGGCACCTGCGGCTGCAAAAGACGCGGTGCGCACACGCGTTATCGAAGTTATTCCCGCGCGGGTGGGCACCTTTGAGGCCTTTGTGGATATGCCCGTCAGGGAAGGCCAGGTGGCATCCGATACCGCACAAGATGTGCTCAAGGCATTCGTGTTTGAACGCCATCATGAAACGGGTACCTTCGCATTTGGCTTCGTGAAGGGCTTCGGCATCACTTCGGGGGCCATGGCTTCCACGGTGGCCCACGATGCGCACAACCTGCTGGTGTTGGGCACAAACGATGCCGATATGGCGCTTGCAGCCAACACGCTTATCGCTTCGGGCGGCGGCAGCGTTGTGGTGTCGCAAGGCCAGGTCATAGGCCATGTTCCGCTGCCGGTGGCGGGGCTGATGAACAACGGCACGGTTGAAGAAGTCGCCGCCTTAGTGCAGGCGGAAGAAGCCGCGTGGGAAGCGATCGGATGCACTATGCCTTCGCCGTTTATGACGATGGCCTTAATCCCGCTTGCCTGCCTGCCCGAACTGCGCCTGACCAACCGCGGCCTCGTAGATTGCCGCAGCTTCACCTTCGCAGACCTGTTCCCCGAAGCTTAGTTTCCCACAAAACAGTGCGTCCACGCACTGTCCCATATGCAGTACTCCTGACGGAAAGCCTTCGGTCATACTGTGACCACCAGTCAAGCCCCTTATCGCAGAGGGGCACTCTGGTGCGCTTA
>JAVVPE010000072.1:4383-5471 GCA_036655915.1 Raoultibacter sp. | reverse complement strand
GATGTGTTGTAGGGCGTAGTTCCATTCGATGCGTTCTTGTTCTAGGCGCAGGGTGGCGGGGTCTGCGGTGAGCTGTTGCAGCGTGGCCTGTTCCTCTTCAGTTAGGTGGTCAAAGGAACCCTTGTTGGGTGTGGGTTCAACCACGCAAAGATCGCGGTGGGCTGCCAGCGTTTCCCTGTCCATCATAAGCGATGCGGTGTGGCGATTGTGGTGCCTCCATTGATTCAAAATGGCAAAGCCGTGGGTGTCGATATCGCCCCAATACAGAATCGGCGTATGTGCAAGCCAGGTAATAGAGGCAAGCTCACTTACGCCGTATCCGCCCCCATGTATTGTTATCACGCCTGCTAAGGGGGGTAATGTCATGGTGGAAACAAGGTTTTCGCAGATGATGACCGCGCGAGGTTTTCCGGTATAGTGGCTAAATTCCGCAGGCGCAATCGATGCGTCACGCAGGCCGCAGGGCGCAAGCTGCTCATCTAAAAACCTCACATGGCACTGAGAGGGCGCCTTCAAAAGGATATGCACGTTGGCTTTTCCCGAAAAGGCACGTTGCAGCTGCGAGATGGCACCCTTATGGCGTTCGATCCATTTGGTGTCGATGCCGCGAATGGGAAGCTGCCGCGCATAACAGCTTACATCCGGATGCTTGAGCAGCCAGTCCAGGGCAAGAAGCAGCAGCTGCCAATCGGATTCTTCCAGCGTTCTATAGCTTGCCGCCGCTTTTTGCAGGGTTGCGCCAAGCGCTTCTTGGTCGCGCGCGGGGCAGATTTTGCGCCAGTCTGCGCACCATCGGTCGGCCAACACCAGGGTGCGTTCAAGAAGGATTTTCCACGGGCGCACGCGGTTTGCGAACGTGCTTATCGCTTCGATGCCGGTAAGCTTGACCTTTTCGGGCACCGATTGTTCACCGACGCTGGGCCAAAAACGCTTCGTCCAACAAAGGTAGCGCTGTAGGGGGTGTTTTTGCCAAGATTGCACCCAGGCGCGCGCGGCGCTTGGATCTTGCAACACCTTGCTTTCGGTGGGCGGGTGCAAGGGAAGGGAAAGGGAGACGTCGCCGCAGGGTTCGCCGGCACCTTGAGTGG
>JAVVPE010000072.1:0-4283 GCA_036655915.1 Raoultibacter sp. | reverse complement strand
TGCAAGGGAAGGGAAAGGGAGACGTCGCCGCAGGGTTCGCCGGCACCTTGAGTGGTGCCTTCGCCGGCATCGCTTGCTGCAATAAACATCTCGGCTGCCCACGTTCGGCAATGGCTATCGTAGAATTTTGCGGCCCTCTCTTGCGCCTGATGGGGCGTCAGCATGCTAATCGCCATGGGGTTCTTCATCGTCGTCGGGGCATTCCGCAAAGTCAACAAGAGTGAGGGATGAATATTTGGAATCGCGGCAATGAGCAGCTGCGATAGCGCCCAAGTAGGGGGAAAGCAGGGAAATGAGTTTGTAGGGCGTGGCTAGCACCATGTGGAATCCGAACACCTTAAAGATGTCCATGGCGGTGCGGGCAAAAGCGGGGTCCGCCTTGTCGAACGCTTCGTCGAGCACGACGGTGCCGTAGCGGGGGATGGGCTGGTCTTCGTCTGCCAGCTGGTAGCGCAGCGCCGCCGCCAAACAGAAGATGACCAGTTTTTGCTTTTGCCCGCCTGACAAGCCCGTATCCGAACTGTGAACGTTGACAACGCTGCCGTCGGCATCTATTTCATTTGCGATGAAGCTTACGTGCTGGCGAGTGTCAAGGCAGGCCTTGCGCCAGGCCCTGTCGGCGGATTCGCTCGATTTGAGGCGCTTGATAACCGCGTTGGTTTTTTCAAAACGCGCTTCGGCCGACGCGATATCCTTTTCATCCCACGTGCCCTGGGTAATCTCTTTGAGCGCGTCGAGGAATTCGCTTACCTGGGTGGTCTTGTTGTCCTTGGCTCTAATTTGCAGATGCGTCGTGGTGCTGTAGGGGGAAAGCTTCAGCGAACGATTGACGGGGATAAGTTTTTCCTTCACTTCGCGAAATGCGTTGCGCAGCGTGGAAGCGATAACGGTTATCTGGTCTTGGCTAAAATCGTGGAGGACGTGCAAAAAGCGTTGTTCGTAATCGGGAAGGCCACTTGCTTTTATCTGGTGATATATGCCAAGGTAAGCCTCTTTGTCGGCGTAGCTTTCCGTCAAGTCGGCCGATTGGAGCGGCCATTCTTGGCGGTATTCGTGCATGATCCGCTCGATGCGGTTGCGCGTTTTCTGCACGATGCCCAAGGCCTCGGTTTGCAGTGCGCCCACGCGACCGGTGACTTCGGTGGATACGCGGAATATGTCGGGCACGCTGGCGTTAAATTTGGCATCCGAGCGCTTGAAGAGCTCAAACAGCTTTGTCGCTTCTTCGGCGGTGTGGCGGGGCAGCGAGGCGGATCGCTTTGTGTGTTGCGTAATCTCCTGTGCATTTTCTGCAAGGCGACGCTGGTTGCTTGCGACATCAAGCCGACATTCATTCACGGATTCGTCGGCAGCAGCGCAGCGCTTTTTGGTTTCATCGCGCCAGGCGGTGGCTTTTGTCAGCTCGCTGCTGCCTTTTTTGAGCAGTTCATAAAAATCAATGGCGCGCTTTTCTTCATCTTCAGTGCGGGCGATGTCGTAGCTTTCCCAGTTGCATTGTTTGAGAATGATGTTGGCGCGCTGAAGCTCATCTGAGCGACGCGTTTGTTCGTCGAGGGCTTTTGCCGTTTTTTCGGCTTGCGCCAAATCAAGTTTCAGTTGTTTGAGCTGCTTGGCATAGCGCTCGGATTTTTCTTCGTTGTCATCGCCCAAGACCCATTTGGTGGGATCGTCAAGCGCATGGCGGTCGTCTTTCACATAGCGGTTTTCACGCTTGATCTGGCCGCCTATAGTGAGCGCAAAACGGTGGTTTTCCAGTTCGTCGGGGGTATCAACGCAGATATAGTCGAAGCGATCACGCAGGTGTTGATTGATCCAGCTTGAATATTCGGGGTGGCCTAGGTGCTGCTTAACAACAAGCTTTCTGATGAGGGATTTTTCACCAAGGGAGCGTTTGGGCACTTCGATTTCCAAGGGAACCGAAATGAACTCCAGGCGCAGGCCCAGGTGGCGAGATTCGACAAATTGGGATACGGTTTTAATGTTGCGCGCGGTTACCAGAAGCGTTTTAGCTCGATTTTCCAAAAGGCGTTCAATGGCTCCGCGCCAGGCGGCACAGGCGGGTTTGACGCTTAAAAGCTCGCCCACAAACGGAAGCTCTTGGGGCGGTATTCCCAGGTGGCTTGCTATATCCATACGCACCTGGTGAAGACGTTTGGGAATATTTGTTTCGCGGCTGTGCAAATGGCGCAGCTCGTCTTCGGTGGCCCGGATGCTTTTTTGCAAATCGGGTACGCGGCCGTAGCTTTGATACTGGCTATCGCGTGATTCCTCTTGTTCCGCCTGGGCCGCGTCAGCCTTTTTCGTGATGCTGCGCCCCAGTTCTTGCCAGGCGGTGTAGGTGCGCGGTATTTCATCGATGCGGGCACATTCCAGGTCAAGCAAGAGCCTGCTGCGATTTTCCTGCACTTGATTGCGCTGCCGTTGGTAATCAAGCATTTGGGATTCGGCAAGATTGAGGGCATCGCCCCCGGCATCGACCAGGCTTTTTTGCGCCTGCTCGAATTCTTGGCGGGCAAATTTTTGCTCCGTTTCGGCATGGTGAAGTTGTTCGGTAAGCTGGTCGGTTGCTTTTTGCAAACTGTCGCGTTCGGTTTGCAGAAAGTCGAGCGCAAGCTGCCCGGTGTAGCCGGGGAGGGCATCGGCGAGCGCCTGCATCTGTTCGGCATCGTGCTGCGCCGTTTGGTTTTGTGCATCAAGAGCCACCAGCGGTTCCAGGTGTTCCATCTGTTTTCGCTGTTCAACCACGCCCGCATGCGCTTGAGACAAGGCGGTAAACTGTTCGACCGCCTCTTTTGCGTGGGCAAATGTTTTTGGTTCATCCAGCATAAAGTTTCGGAATAAATCATCGAGCGATCCGAAGTTTTTTGCCGCCTGGGTTTTATGCAGAAGCTCAAGCGTTTTTGGTCCCGCTATTCCCAGGTGGCGACAGAGGGAGGCTGCAAAAGCGGAGTGTTCGCGAAAGACTTGTTTGCACGTGGGAAAAGCACTTTTGAATTTTCTGAAGTCAACCCCGTTGATAGCGTAAGGTTCAAATTCATCAAGCGTGTGTTCGCCGCTGATAACGGCATAAAGCTGCGCGATGCCGTCGTCGGTGTTGCAGCCCGCCTTAAGGTTGAAAAGCACCAGCAGGTTTACCGGGTCGCAGGCGCGTGAGGGCTGCTTGAGGTTTGTGCCGCATTCCTCCAGTCCGTTTTCGTAGCGCAGCAAAATCCCGCTCCAGATTGCGGTGTTTGGTCGTAAATAGCTGCAGGTCACTTCGCCTGTTTCGTTAGTTTCGTGGCGCCATGCGCCGCGCAGATAGCTGACGGGAGTGCGGTCTTCCCCCTTGCTTGATCCGTTGCGTGCGGCTGCGTTGAGGTGGCGGTTGCGCGGGGGAGTGAGCACGGTGGTGATGGCATCGAGCAGCGAAGATTTGCCGGATCCAGAAGCCCCCGTTATCAGCAGGCCTTTTCTATCGACGGGCAGGCTGTGGTATCCGCAAAACGTTCCCCAATTAGCCACATCGACGCGCGCGAGGCGCCACTGCCCGGGGTGTCCTTCGCCAACAATGGGGTCGGTCGGCCAATCTTGAGCGAACATGTCGATGCTCAGCTGTTCTTCGACGGTGTCTTCTGCGGCGTTTACCATGCTGGCTACCCTTCGCTTTCTTGTGTATCCGCTGGTTGGTCGGGGTTTTCGAGCATGGCGTCAAACACGGCGTTGATGGTTTTGACCTCGTCTGCCCCAAATATCAGTTTAAGTACGGGCGATATTTCATAGCGCTCATCCAAATCAGTTTTGAGCAGTATGCCCGCACCGGCAAGTTTTCCCCAGGAAGCTTCAAGCCGTTTTTGAAAGGCGGATTCATCGAGCTTGGCAAGTGGCCGATATTGAGCAACAGCACCAAAGGCCTCTTCGCGCCCTATGAAAACGCGCCCCGCGTGCCCTATCACCAGTTCACGGCGCAGCGTGAGCACAAGCACCGTGTCGATGAGGGTGAGGGGCTGGTTGCGCACCGCTTTTGGAATGTGAGCATCTTGCGTGGGCGCATTTTGGACGAAAGCGATACCATCATCTTCGTTGATGATAAGTGTGAGGCAAAGATCACACAGGCGTGAAGTTATAAGCGCTCGGTCATGAAACAGCGCCTGCCAAAGTTCACGATTGGTTTCGGCGTTAATCAAAGGCCCGCGCACCAGCTGCAGCAAGGCGCGCCGCGACGTGAGGCTTAAGGTGCCGCAATCACCTGGCCACAACCCTTCATCTTCCGGTGTTTCCTCTTCGCGGGGGTCAAACTGCTCGCT
>JAVVPE010000071.1:0-5496 GCA_036655915.1 Raoultibacter sp. | reverse complement strand
GGGTCAAACGAGTGCTGAAGATGAGGGACTTCACTCGCTAAAGTTTCAAGAGCATTCACGTGGGCAACCTTTCCGTTCTACTTTCGCACAAGCTTATATATGCCGTAGGCGATGGCGACTGCCGAAAGCGTAAGGACTTCGCCCAACGCAAAGGGCAACAGCATATCGCGCGCCACAAGCACACACACAATAAGAGTACCTGCCAGGATGAGAAATGACGTTAAAACCCCGAGTAAGAGAGCACCGGCATGGCTAAGATTGCTGGTTGTTGTCACGCGTTTCGTTAAATACAACGACCCCAAAAGTGGCAAAAAACCGAGGATGCCCGCAACGACACCTAATACTGCAAAAAGAGCCATATCCCACTTTCCCCACACATACGAACTTTTGTCTATTCATGAGCCGTTGGTTATGATAGCCGAAGTTGTTTAATTTTATGCAAAAATCCATCAATTATTTGGTATTTGAGGCGGTGAATAGTGCTAAAAACTGCATAAACGGCACAAATCTTTCCTTTTTACCCATTTTCGGGGCTAAAGACGCGCAAGGTAATGCCCGATTCTGCCAGCATATCTTGGGACAGTTCATCGGGGTAGGGATTCTGGTACACGATTTCGGTGATGCCGGCATTGATGATCATCTTGGCGCACACGATGCAGGGCTGCGTTGTGATGTAGATGGAAGCCCCTTCGATGTTGGTGCCATAGCGCGCCGCCTGGATGATGGCGTTTTGTTCGGCGTGCAGGCCGCGGCATATTTCATGGCGCTGGCCGCTGGGCACGCCAAGCTGCTGGCGCAGACAGCCCACTTCGTCGCAGTGACGAATGCCGGTGGGCACCCCGTTGTAGCCGGTGGATAAGATGCGGCGGTCCTTCACGATGACGGCGCCGACGGCGCGGCGCAAGCACGTGGTCCGACTGGCCACTTCCGTGGCCAGCAGCATGAAGTATTCATCCCACGAGGGGCGGGGGGCGGGCGATGGCATCTGCGTATCCCCCATCTTATATCGTTGCGAAGATCATAAAGGCGGGCTCCTGGTTCCTAGTAATCGTATTCAGGGTAGAGGGGGTGTGCGGCCAACAGGGCTGTTACCTGCGCCTTTATAGCGGCAAGCTTCGTTGTGTCTTCGGCGGCAAACACGGTGGCAGCGATAAGCTGACCCACTTCGTAGAAATCTTCTGCGGTGAAGCCACGCGTTGTGGCGGCGGCAGAACCCACGCGGATGCCGCTGGTAACAAAGGGCGAGCGCTGTTCGTTGGGGATGGAATTTTTGTTGGTGGTCAGGCCGACGGATTCTAGGATGCGTTCGGCATCTTTGCCCGTTACATCGGCGGCCGTTAAATCGACCAGGCACAGATGGTTGTCGGTGCCACCCGATACCAGGCGCAAGCCGCCTGCGGCCATGCCTTCGCCCAGCTTAGCGGCGTTTTCTACCACGTGGTCGATGTAGGTGGTGTAATCGGGGCGCAGCGCTTCGCCGAAAGCGACGGCCTTGCCAGCGATAACGTGCATGAGCGGGCCGCCCTGAGAACCGGGGAACACCGCCGAGTTAATTTTTTTGGCCAGCGCTTCATCGTTGGTGAGGATGAAGCCACCGCGCGGACCGCGCAGCGTTTTGTGGCTGGTGGAAGTAACAACATCGGCATAGGGCACGGGGCTTGGGTGCGCACCGGTGGCCACGAGGCCGGCGATATGAGCCATATCGACCATGAATTTGGCACCCACTTCATGGGCGATTTCGCTGATGCGCGCAAAATCGATGGTGCGTGGGTAGGCCGAAGCGCCACCCACGATAAGCTTCGGGCGCACTTGCTTGGCAACCTTGAGCATTTCGTCGTAATCGATCAGTTCAGTTTCGGGGTCAAGGCCATAGGCTGCAAAGTTGTAAAAACGGCCGGAGAAGTTGACGGGCGAGCCGTGGGTTAAGTGACCGCCCTGATCAAGGCTCATGCCCAACACGGTATCGCCCAGTTCGAGCAGCGCGGTGTAGGCACCGAAGTTGGCGCTGGCACCGGAGTGGGGCTGCACGTTGGCAAAGCCGGCACCATAGAGCTGGCACAGACGTTCGATGGCGATGTTTTCGGCGACGTCGACCTTTTCACAGCCGCCGTAATAGCGCTTGCCGGGGTAGCCTTCGGCATATTTGTTCGTCAAAACGCTGCCGACGGCTTCCATAACTGCAGGAGAAGTGAAGTTTTCGGAAGCTATCAGTTCGACGCTTGAGCGCTGACGCGCCAATTCCTGAGAAATCGCATCGGCGATTTCGGGATCGGCTTTGGAAATATACTGAAATGGCATAGCGTTTTCCCCTTTCGGACACGGTATGAAAATTATTTTTTTATCCTAGCACAGCCGCCCCGCGCCGGGATGGTGCCTGTGTGTTTTTCGCTGGTGGTGCGCTCTGGCGCGGTGGGTGCCGCAGCCTAGGGGTGCGGGGCCTGGCGGCCTAGGGGTGCGTCACGGTGTCGAGCGCCATGATTTTTTCCACACGCCCTGTGTGACGGCCGCCTTCAAACGGCGTGGTAAGAAACGCCCGCAAAATGTCTTCGTTGGTGGACTGGTCCACGAAGCGCCCCGAAAGCGTGATTATGTTGGCATCGTTGTGCTGGCGGCACAGCGCGGCAAATTCGGGGGTGATGATGTTGGCCGCCCGACACCCGGCCACCTTGTCGGCCGCCAAGGCCATGCCGATGCCGGTGCCACACACCAGCACGCCGCGATCGGCCTTGCCTTCGGCCACGTCATGTGCCACTTTTACCGCAAAATCGGGGTAATCGACGCGGTCTTCAGTGGCCGGCCCGCGATCGATAACCTCGTGGCCCAACACCTCTTCCAAAAAGCGTGCCAGGGCGCGTTTTTGGTCAAATCCGGCGTGATCGCTTGCAAGGGAGATTTTCATCGTTGTGTTCCCGCTTTCTTTAGAAGTGTGTACGTGTACGCTTGATTGCATCGGCCCAGCCGGCCAGAAGAGTTGCGCGCGCCGGCGCGGCCATCTGCGAGCAGAAGGTAGCTTCGATGGTGCGCCGTTCGCGAATTTCGTCGGTGCTTTCCCAAAAACCCGTTTGCAGCCCCGCCAAAAACGCCGCACCTGCCGCCGACGATTCGGCGGATGTGGGGCGCAGCAGTTTCGTTTGCAGAAGATCGGCCTGAAACTGCATGAGAAAATTGTTCACGCTGGCTCCCCCATCGACATTGAGGGTGGTAACGCTTAGGCCAGAATCGGCTTCCATGCCGGCCATCAGGTCATATACCTGGTAGGCAAGCGATTCGAGCGCCGCGCGCACCACGTGGGCTTTTGTTGCGCCACGCGTAAGGCCATAGATGGATCCGCGCGCTTCGGCATCCCAATACGGGGCGCCCAAGCCCGTGAATGCCGGCACGATATAGACGCCCGCCGTATCGGCCACGCTGCGGGCAAGCACTTCGGTATCGGCAGCGGTTTTGATCAAGCCCATTTCGTCGCGCAGCCATTGAATGAGCGCGCCGGCCACAAACACGCTGCCTTCCAGCACGTATTCTGTGTGGGCGGTGCCTGGCGCAGAGGCGGCGATGGTGGTGATAAGGTTGTTTTTGGAAGCGCAGGCCACTTCCCCGGTATGCATGAGCAAAAAGCAACCGGTGCCATAGGTGTTTTTCGCCTGGCCGGCAGAAAAGCAGCACTGGCCAAACAGCGCCGCTTGCTGATCGCCCGCCACGCCGCAGATGGGCACGCCGCCCACGATGCCCGCATGCTGTGTTGTGCCGTAGTGTGCCGAAGAAGGGCGCACTTCAGGAAGCATGGCCAGGGGCACATCGAACAGATCGCACAGCCACGGATCCCACGCGCCGGTATGTATGTTGTAGAGCATGGTGCGGCTGGCGTTAGTCACATCGGTGGCGTGCACCTGGCCGTGCGTAAGCGTCCACATAAGCCACGAATCAATGGTGCCAAATGCCAGATCGCCCGCGCGGGCAGCTGCGCGTGCGCCGGGGGTGTTATCGAGTATCCACTTCACTTTGCTGGCCGAAAAATAAGCGTCGGGCACCAGGCCGGTTTTAGCCACAATGCGCGCTACCACCTGCGGATCGCGGCACACTTCTTCAATGATGGGGGCCGTGCGGCGACACTGCCATACGATGGCGTTGCCCAGGGGCACACCGGTTTCCCGGTTCCACACAATGGTGGTTTCGCGCTGGTTTGTGATGCCGATGCTGTCGATTTCACTTTGCGCAACGCCGTGAGAAACCATGAGTTCTGTGAGCACGCCCATCTGCGTGGAAAGGATGTCGAAGGGGTCGTGTTCCACCCAACCGGGCTGGGGATAATACTGCTTGAAGCCATGCTGCGCCACCCCGCACACCTGCGCCTGCTTGTTAAATAACACAGCGCGCGATGAGGTTGTTCCCTGATCGAGCGCTATAACGTAGCGCGTCATACCCACCCTTTCTTCTTGTGTTACGCGTGGCTTGTCGGCACTTTTCCTACGCTGAGCAGCCAAGTAACAATATCTTCATACACGCGTTCGTGGTCCGGTTCGTTGAGTATTTCGTGGCGCATGCCTTCATACAGATTAACATCAACCTGGCTCATGCCCGCGTGGCGCAACTGGCGCGCGGCATCTTGCACGGCCTTGCCACATGAACCCACCGGGTCTTCTGAGCCGGAAACAAACAGCAACGGCAGGCTGCGGGGAATGCGCGCAACGGATTCCCTTGACACCATTTCGCCCGTAAGGCTGGTAAGCGCCGCATAAGCGCCGGCAGAAAACAGGAAACCGCAGGCTTCATCGGCCGCATAGGCATCCACCACGGCGGGGTCGGTGGAAAGCCAATCAAAGGGCGTGCGCGCGTTGGCGATTTGCTTGGAATAGGCACCCGCACCCTGTTTGTGCAAAAATGTGCTTTTGTAATCGCTGCCTTTTGTGCGCGCGATAGTGCGGGCAAGAAAATGCCCCGCCGCCGACACCGAAGAGGACTGGTGGCTGGTGCCCGACAAAATGGCGCCGGCCAAACCTTCTGCGTGACGGGCAAGATACACCCGCACAATAAAGCTGCCCATGGAATGGCCGAACAAGAAATAGGGCGTCTGCTGCGAATAGCGCCCGGCCACAAGCTTGCGCAAGGCATGCACATCTTCCACCAGGCACTGCGCGCCTTCTTCGGGCGAAAGGCAGCCCCACTCGCTGGCATCGGACACGCTTTTGCCATGACCGACGTGGTCGTTGGCGCACACAACGAAGCCGCAGCCCACCAGGTAGCGGGCAAAATCGTCGTAGCGTTCGATGTGTTCGGCCATGCCGTGCACCAATTGCACGATGCCGCGCGGCGCAATGGTGCCCCGCAGCTTCGGCAACCAAAGCAGCGCGTGAATTTGCGTTTTGCCGTCGTGCGATCTATAACCGATTGCGGTTTTTGTCACTTCATTTTGCATAACATTCCCCTCCCAGAGTTTGTCAGCCACCTATTATACCCGCTGCGGCCAACAAACATTGTGTGGTTAGCGCCGAAGGGTGTCGG
>JAVVPE010000070.1:0-5509 GCA_036655915.1 Raoultibacter sp. | reverse complement strand
CTATGAAAACCATGGCCCATCCTAATAGTTGCCACCCCGAATCGATAACAAACATGTTACCCCTCCTTTTCTTCTGTTGCAGCCCGCAGCCGCAGCAAATTACGAACAACTTTCCTTGTTTTCCCCGCTCAAGCGCTAGTGGTGCCGCGTTCACCCTGTGCGATAAGGGAAGAATACGCCTGATATTGATACGGCGTCAATGAACACAATTCCCAAAACGTCAATGGCTTCCTTCAATAAATCCGATTCATTTCTTCAAATTGACACTTTTTGCATTCTGTATATTTCCTTTTGTTGAAGAAGATGCCATACTGCGAATAATAATTCATAGATGTAATAAAGACAATACATATATGAAGTAAATGGCGGACCAAGGAGGGGAATTATGGCCGAACAAGAACATAAAGAGGCGGAACAAAAGGCGGGCCAGCCATCGAAGAAAAGGAAGAAGTGGCCGATTACGGTGGGCATTGTGGTGGCGGTGTTGGTTGTGGCGGGCGCGGGCTTTTTCGCGTGGCACGAACAGCCGAGCTTTTGCAATGCGGTGTGCCACAACCCGATGGACAATTACGTGGAAGGCTATTACAACGATGCTTCGCTTATGGCAGCCACGCATAAAAAAGCGGACGTCACCTGCCTGGAATGTCACGAGGCCAAGATTGATCAGCAGATTTCCGAAGGCATCAACTGGGCAACGGGCAACTTTAAAACGGATGCTCAGGGCAACATTGCTCGGGTGGGGATAACGGCCGACAAGGCGTTTTGCGCTTCTTCGGGGTGCCACGACATGGCCGTGGTAACCGCCGCAACGCAGGATTGGGGTGGGGAAAGCGGAGTCAACCCGCACAGCAACCACCAGGGCTTGCTCGATTGTAGCAACTGCCATTCGGCACACGGAACCTCACATATGTATTGCAACACCTGCCACGATTGGAAAGTGCCGCAGGGTTGGACCGGCCAGCAAAACTAGCAGGCCAGGTTGTTGGGGCGCGCTGCGGGTAAGGGGCGGCGCGCAAGCAGGTGATAGTAACAACAGGAAGGGGTTTATCCATGAAGAAAATAGCTTTAGCGGCTTGTGGCGCTGCGGTTTTGGCCTGTGGTCTTTCAGGCTGCGGTTCACTGTTTGAAGGCTCGGGTTCAAAAGAGGCGGCGACGCCCGAACAGTTGGCCTTGCACGAGCCCGACCCGTGGGCGGTGCAGGTGGTGCCCACGCGCCAAAGCATCGAAGTGCCCTGTAAAGATGGGGTCTATACCGGCGCGGGTGTGGGCATGGACGGCAAAATTACCGCGACACTTTTAATCAAAGACAATCGCTTGACCTGCATTGAAACGACGCAGGCAGGCGAAAGCCAAAGCGTGGGCGGCTACGAGGCCATCCGCGACGGAAAATTTGCAGCCATGATCGACGCCGCACAGGGGTCCGATATTGACACGATAACCGGGGCAACCATCACCACCGCAGGCGTTAAAGAAGCGGTTGACGATGCGCTGTCTCAGGCCAAGGCATAAAGGGGGATCGATGAACACAACACACGATAAAGATGTAAAAGATTTAAGCCGGCGCGACTTTCTTTCGCGCGCTGCCGCAGCGGTGGGCGGTGCTGCGGCGCTGGGCGTGGCAGCCGGAGCCCTGCCGGTGCCCGTTGCCTTCGCCGAGCCCGCGGGGGTTATTGGCGACTGGGCGGCTGATGGGTCGAAAAATGTGGCGGTGCCAGCAAGCAAGCAGGGCAACGCCAGCGCAGGCAACGGCACGTATCGCGAACACAACGGAGCCGCTTTCCCGGCCGATGATTCCACCCCTATTCCGCCGCGCGCGGTGCCTGCAAGCTGGGATTATGAATGCGAAATATGCGTGGTAGGCGCGGGCGGCGGCGGCCTGAACGCCACGGCTCGCTGCGTTGAGCTGGGTGCCGACACCATCTGCGTGGAAGCGATGGGCCTGCATGGCGGCAATGCGCAAAGTGCGGGCATGTGTGCCATCTTGGGCGGATCGCGCCTGCAAGAAGGCAAGCGTTTTGCCTTCCCCGAATACCCCTTTGACCCCAAAGCGCTGGCCACATGGGCCATGGATGAATACCACTACGCAGCCGACCCGCATCTCATTTACCTCATTGCCGAACAGGGGGGCAAATGCATCGACTGGATGGCGGATTGCGGCGTGCGTTGGCGTTTGGGCGAGGTGCCGGTGTATGTGGCGCCAAAAAATTCCACGCTGGACCATCACGTGTTAAAAATGAAGGATGCCACCGACGCGATGTTTAACTACGGGCAAAAAAACGGCGCGCGCTACCGCTTTCAGTGCCCGGCATCTGCCCTGGTGCAAGACGAATCGGGTCGCATCGTGGGCCTTGTGTGCAACGATGAACGCGCAGGCGAAATTTTCATACACGCCACGAAGGCCGTCATTTTAACGGCGGGTGGTTTCTGCAACAATAAGGCGCTGCTCAAAGAATACATTCCCACGGCGGCCATGGGCTGTGCTTCCAGCTATCTGGTGGGCGGCGAAGGCGGCGAATGCTTCCGCATGGGGCTGGGCGTGCAGGCCGATGTTTCGGGCTTCAATAGCTCCGCATCGTTTGATGGCGGCGTGGATTGGGAAGCCGAGGGCGGCACCTGGGCGCGCTTTCTCTACGACGGCATGACGCAACTTTCGCGCCAACCGTGGTTTACCATCGACCGCTGCGGCAATCGCCTGCGCTACATGGATAGTCGCGTGAAAAAAGACGGTGCCGATGCCATTTATGCGCTGGGCGATTTGGCCACAATTCAGATGACGCCTCCGGGGCACCGCAGCTACATCATTTTCGATGCGCGCTACGAAGAATACCTGGCTGGCTTTGGGCAGGAACATTGCCGCAAGCTGATTACGCCCGATTTGGAACAGATTGATAAAGTGCCTGCTCACTATCGCGATTGGCACCATGGCGTGCAGGATGCCATCGATGCCGATGTGCTGAAGAAGCGCGATTCGCTGGAGGTTCTTGAGCAGGATTTGGGCTTTGAGCCCGGCATTTTGCAGCAGGCCGTAGAAGAATGGAACGCAACGTGTGCCAAGGGCGAAGACGACTTTATGTACCCCATGGCGCCCGAATGGCTGCACCCGATTATTGAGCCGCCGTTTTACGGCTGTCGCATCGGCGGCAACTTATACGGCACGAAGGCGGGCCTGCTGATCAACGACAAAATGCAGGTGGTCGGCACATCGGGCAAAACCATTCCCGGCCTGTACGCTGGCTGGCATACGGCGGGCGGGGCGTGCGGCGAAAATTCCTACATAGGGGACCCCATTTTGGGATCGCTGTTGGGGGATGTAAGCCTGGCGTTTTGCGGCGGCTACTGCTGCGGCAGCTCTGCGGTAAAAAACGAACTGCAAGCGTAGCGGCGACGAGAAAATAGGAGGTCAAGGCATGAAAGCTCAATTAAAAGAAATGCGCAACGCCTATGTGATACTGTTCAGCATCGCCGCTATTGTGGCCGTGTTGGGCCGCGTGGGGCTGTTGATAATGGATGCGCGCGGCTTGCTTACCTACGATTACATCGCGGCATCAACGGGCACGCTGTTCAACCAGGTGTGCACGGCGCTTACCGGTCCGGCGCTGTTTGCCCTTATGTTTACGGCAGGTTTGGTGCTGTCCATCTCGCTTGCCGGCGTGCTGCTGTACGCTTACTTCGCCACGCTGCGCAGCAACCCGGCCGATTTAGTGAATCCGAAGTATGCGCTGGTGTGGGGGCTGTGCACCACGCTGGCAGCCATCGTGTGCGGGGCCATTGTGGCTTCCGGCATATTGTCGGCCGTGCAAATCGCGTCGATGAAAACGAAGCTGGTGATGGATGCGGGCATGGCGTTGATGGGCCTGACCCTGCTTTTGGCCATCACTACACTTTTGGCTGCGGCCATGATGGTGCTGTGCATGTGCCTGGCGCGCGGGAAAGCGAAGGGCCACACTGGCCGTCACCTTATCATTGCGGTCGCAAGCTGCGGCGCGGTGGTTATGGTGCTGACCATATTCACGTTTGCGCCGTTTAACGTGGTGCACTTAAATGGCATGGCGTGCGCGATGTGGCTGGGCATCGATTGTTTGGCAAACATCCTTATGATGGCGGTGGCCCTGCGCTTGGCGAAGGGGTCCGCCGCGCACTAAGCGGGGCAAGCGCCTACTTTTTGGGTGCCATAGCTTGTAAATGGTCGAGCGCTTCTACGCGCTCGGCTTCTTTTTTTGCCTGCATATCGGCCATGACCACGCTGCCTACCTGGGTGATAGCGCGGCAGTGTTCGGGGGAAAGCTTGCTCCAAAGATACTCTTGGGCGATGGCGCGTATGCGGGTGGCAATAACGGCCGCCTCATTGCGCCCCGCATCGGTGCAGGCCACAAAAACGGCTTTGCGGTCGTGCGGGCTAGAAAGGCGCTGCACCCAGCCCCGCGCTTCAAGACGGCTGGTCGCACGCGTAACGGTAACGGCGCCCAGCATCAGTTGCGTCGCCAAATCCACCGCCCGCAAAGGGGCGGCCACTTCATCCAGGCGCTGCAAAAGCCGGCATTCGTTGTAGGAAGCACCGGTTGCCTGGCGCAAATCATGTTCGATCACCTGTTTGAACAGCTCGAAAGAAACAAGCGTGCGCGATGCGGGATAGCGCTGCTGGATCAAGGGGGAAACCGCAGGATCAATGGCTGCCCCGGCCACGATGGACGCTTCCAAAATGTGGCGATACGTTTCGTTGTGCGTGGGGAAGGTGGCGTAAAGCTGCGCCACGATAGCTTCGTTGACCACGCCCACATGGGCCACCCCCTGCTGCGTGATGCCCACAAAGCGCGCGCGGCCATCGCTTGTTCCCACCTGCCGCCGCACAAAGCCGGCTGCTTCCAGCGTGTCGACCACCTGGGTAAGGCTATTTGCCGGCAGCTTCAACAGCGCCCCCAAGGCATTTTGTCGAATGCTGCCCGGCCCTAGTCCCAGCAACTTTACCAGCGCCCGATATTGAGTGATGTTAAGCGTGCTTGCCGTGGTAAGCCCCGCCTTTAGCACCCCGTGCAGCATTTCAAAAGCAACGAAATACGTTGAATCGAGGGACGCGTTTTCGGCTGCGTGGTTGCTCATAATGCCTCTCTGCGAAAAGATTCCTGGTGCATCGCTTAACTATAGTCCGACAGCCCCCGTCACGCCGAACAGAACCCGCATTGCACAGACTTTCCACGAGGGATGCAGATTTACAGGCGGCGGTGGCCTGTTACGTGCCAGGGGCGCATGCCGTGATGCGCGTGGGTTGATTTGGCGATGGCGCGGTTCCTGCGTTCTTCGAGGTTCTTCATGAATCTTCCTTTCGTTTAGCGGGCTTTGCGCGCCGATTGTATGACCCGCTGCGCTGGGGGACGACCGCAGTACCGAAGCGAAAACGTCCCGTATCAGGGACGACGCTGGGCTGTCAAGGGGCTGTAAGGAAATCGTTCCCGCGCTGCGGCAAGTTGTTCTGTTCCTCAATCGCTTTGGATCGAGGGTGCGCTAGAATGGC
>JAVVPE010000069.1:0-5578 GCA_036655915.1 Raoultibacter sp. | reverse complement strand
AAGAAATGGGGAAACAATTCCTGCTTTCCGAACGCGAAATAGAGGTGCTTGCCCTCTACGCCCTCGGCTTCACGCAGCAGCGCGTGGCCGATGAACTCTACATCACCGCTGGCACCGCCCACGCCCACATCAAGCGCATCTATTCAAAAACAGGTCTGCATTCCCGCCAAGAAATCCTCGATTACCTGCAGCAATACACGTCATAGCACGCGGCACAGGGCATCGCTGCGCCACTCTTGGCGGCACACCCGCGCCATGCGCAATCTAGCGATACTGCGCAGCCAAAGCAGCAAAGGCGCCAAGCGACCCCGTGATCGTTTCAGGGCTGACGCAATAGCCGATGCGCACCCAGCCGCTTACGCCAAAGCTATCCGAAGGCACTAACAACAGCTCGTGGCTTTTGGCGGCTTCGGCAAATGCCACGGCGTCGGGTTCCAGCGCGCGCACCCACAGATAAAACGCCCCTTGCGGCTCGATGTATTCATAACCCAAGGCCGCCAGCCCCTCGCAGAGCAGCGCGCGGTTTTCCGCATAGGCAGCCACCTTGCATTCCACATCAACACAGCGCTCAATAACCTGCTGAAACAGCACGGGTGCGCACACAAAGCCCAGGGCACGCGCGGCGCCGGCAACAGCGGCCCTAAGCCGTGGCGCATCGGGGGCGCACGGTGGCACCAAAATATAGCCGATACGTTCGCCCGGAAGCGAAAGCGATTTTGAATAGGAATAGCACACAAGCGTGGCGGCGTAGAGCGCGGGCATCCATGCCACCTCAACACCATCGTAGACAATTTCGCGATAAGGCTCATCGGAAATAAGGTAGATGGGATGGCCGTAAAGTGCGCTGCGTTCTTCAAGCAGCCGCGCCAAAGCCACCAGCGTCTCGTAGGAATACACCACGCCCACCGGATTGTTGGGCGAATCGATGATGATGCCCCGGGTTTGGGATGTGATGGCAGCCCCCAGCGCTGCGATGTCTAGCTGGAAGGTATCGGCGCAGGCGGGCACTTCGATGCAGCGTGCGTGGGCATGCTGTATCCACACCTTGTATTCGGGAAAGTAGGGGGCGATTACGATAAATTCATCAGCAGGGTTTGCCAGCGCCGTTAAAACTATGTTGATCGAAGCCGCAGCGCCGCAGGTCATATACACATCTTGCGCCGTGTAAGACGCGGCAAAACGGCGGTTGAGCGAAGCGGCAATGGCACTGCGCACCCCCGGGGTTCCCGCCGCCGGGCTGTAACCATGCAGCGCCGGAGTTGTTGAGCCCACCAAATCCACAATGGCTGCGCGCACCGCATCGGGGGCGGGCACACTGGGGTTTCCCAAACTGAAATCAAACACATTTTCAGCACCGATCTGCGCCTTGCGCGCCAAGCCGTAGGCAAACAACTCACGGATTGCCGAAGGTTCGCTTCCCCAGTGATACATTTCTTCGTTAACCATACCCCCACCTTTACTTGCCCGTTTTGCTGCCTATTGTAACGCGTTGCCGCCATCCTTAGAAGACGACTCTTCAAGCTTACCCATCAGTTCAGCCCGATTGTGCACGAACCGACCACAAACTCTCCCTGCGCAATCGGTGCAATAAAAAATACCCCTTGGGGTATTTTTTGTTGTGACACCTTTTATGTCGCGCGGTTAAGCGCGGTGTGGCTTACCCCACTTTTTGTGAAGCAGAAACCGCTTGCACCGCTTCGCCCAGGAGGGATTGCGCCGTGTCAAACACATCGTAGCCTTCCGAAATTGCTTTGACGGCAGCGCCATCGACAATTGCGGTTACCATCTGCGGCGACAGCGCGGAAAGATTCGCTTGATCCAAAATGGCCTGCAATGCGATGTCAAGACGTCGGCGGCCGCGCTGATAGGCCTGCGTTACCACAAGGGATTCAGCAGCATCGATCAGCTGGGCGTAGTGCGCTGCTGGCACAGTTCGGTCCTCGGGCAAGCAGGCATGCAAAAGCAGGTCGACGCACTTTTCCCGACACTCACCGGCCGACATCGCCTCGGCTGCGCTGGCCGCTTTTTCGGCACGCTGAGCCCAGAGCGTAATGTTGTGCTGAGCCGCCTCATAAAGAAGGTCACCAATCGATTCAAAGTAATAACCAACCGAAGAAGACGAGGCACCCGCCCATTCGGCAACGCGGCGATAGGTAACAGCACCGGGCCCCTGCGCACGCAAAATAGCAGCTGCGGCAACCACAAGCGATGCTCGCGTAATCTGAGCCTTTATCGATTTCGGTGTTTTTGTTGCTTTATCCATAACATATCATCAACCAATTCTTGACCGTTTCATGCATGACGCGCTTAAAAAAGGGCGCCGACTCGCAAGTAGTAGCTGCAAAAACTGCAACAAACAGACAAGTCAGCCAACGCCCTTAGGTAAGCGATGTGTGAAGATGCCTGACGCGAACGCTACACGTCAGCCAATTCTTTCCCCGTGTGCTCATGAGACAATATCATGGCCACGAGGGCGATGCAAGAAACTCCAACCATATACCACGCGGGTGCCAAACCTGACCCCGTAGCGCTGATAAGCGCCGTGGCAATAAACGGTGCCGTGCCGCCAAAGAGCGCGTTGGCCATGTTAAAGCTAAGCGCGAAGCCGGAATAGCGCACTTCAGTGGGGAACGTTTCGGTTAAATAGCTTGAAAGCGTACCGTCGTTCACGGTCAAGATTGCGCATAATACCAGCTCAACAATGAGCACGGTGAAGAACTCTCCCGTATTGAGCAGCATGAAAGCGGGCACCGTAAAGATAATGAATGAAACACAGGCTGTTATCATCATCCGCTTGCGACCAAATTTGTCCGACAAGTGTCCCATACCAAAAATGAAGGCTACATAGGCAACCAGGCAGATAGTGGTAATCATCGTCGATTGCGTGTGATCCATCTTCACCACTTCAAAAAGATAGGTGGGAAGATAGGTAAGCACCGTGTAAAAGCCAACAGCGTTAAGCATGGCGGCGCCGAAACTGATAACCAATTCGCGCATATGGTTCTTGAGCAAATCGCGAATGGGATGCGGTGCGTCGTCAGATTTCGCAACCACTTTGTGCATAGCCTTATAGGTGGGCGAATCTTCCAAACGGGTACGAATGTAGTGCGCAACCAAGCCCAGCGGACCGGCCAATAAAAACGGAATGCGCCAGCCCCACGATTCAACAGCACCGGGATCAAGCAGGCCATACATGGCCGTGGCAAACATCGAGCCTACCAGCAAACCAACGGCCGTAGAAGCCGGAACGATAGAACAGTACACGCCGCGCTTGTTGGCGGGTGCATATTCTGCCAAAAACGTTGCCGCACCGGCGTATTCGCCTGAAGCCGAAAAACCCTGCACCATACGCAGCACCAGCAGCAAAATAGGAGCAAGCAAGCCAATGGCACCATAGCCGGGCAAAAGGCCAATCAAAAACGTTGCGCCCGTCATAAGGAAGATGGAAGTGGAAAGCGCCCACTTGCGACCTTTTTTATCGCCCAAGCTTCCCCAGAAAATCGCGCCGATGGGGCGCAGTAAAAATGAAATTGCAAACACACCAAAGGTTTGCATCAAAGCAACAGCGGGATCTTCGGTAGGAAAGAAAACCTTTGCGATGATAACCGCAAAATAGCTGTAGGTTGCATAATCGAACCATTCAATGAAGTTGCCGAGAAAAGAAGAGAGCGCGACCTTTTTGATCACTTTGCTGGTATCGGCAGACATCGTTGCGTTAGCACTCATGATAGTCCCCTAAGAATGATGCGGATTCGCCCGTAATAGCTGCACTGCGATGTGCAAGCGAACATCCGCGAAGACAGTGTGGCTTCCCACGCTTTCAAACGGATAAAGCAATGCCTTAACCCTTTTAGTGTAATACAAATCAGGCAACAAGAGCGATAGTGTTACCTACCGCTCTGTCACTTTATTCGATCACGCCCAAAGAGGAAACGCCCTTCATGCACTTTATCCTACAGGGAATCCGTCTTCAATTTACCTTACGCCTTATCTGATTCAGAAAGTTCTCCAGAAATTTTACCCTCAAGCGTCGCGTCTTTCTTCTTCTTGCCCAGCATGGGGGCGAAGATGGGTGCGAAGCCGGCAACAACAATCAGGAAGCCACCGAGCAAGCTGGTAACGCCTGTCCAGTCAAGACCCTGCGCCGTCATAATGGCCAGTTCGCCAAAGACCATGAAGCTGACGAATACGGCGACCACGCATTCCCAGTAGGAAATGGTGGAGTATTCCACGGCCGGCAGATTGCGCCCAGCGATAACCAGGAAGCCCAAGGCAACCAAACCGCTGAAGATGAACAGCGCGAATGCCCACGGCCAATCAAGCAGAGAAATGCCCATGCCGAAGCTTGCCGCGTCAACATCGATGCCAAGCATCTTGAACGCGCCGATGCACACCATGAGGCACATGAAGGCCGCGCCGCAAGCTGCGAACACGAAGTTCCACACGCCACGCACGATGGAATCGACATCTTTGCGATAGCCGTTAAAGAACAGTGACAGGCCATAAAACACGCCCGACAAGATGCCAAACAGGTCGCCCATACCCTTCAAGGGGAAGGCCGGATCGCCCGTAAGCTGCAGCCCGAAGCTGACACCACCGAAGGCACCGTAGCGCATAACGCCCGTATCGGTGGGAACGGTGCCGGTCAAATTGACGATGCCGCTGGTGAACAACATGCCAACAAACACGATAAGTAGGCACACAGCCTGGAAAGCATCGATTTTTTCTTTACGGAAGATGCGCGCCAGAATGGTGCAATACAAAGGCCCGGTATAGATGAAGAACACCGCGTTGGCAATGGTCGTCATCAGTGTTGACGATACGTAAAAAGCCAAGGAAAGACCGATGCAGATACCGCCCAAAACGATGGCGGGAGAAAGCTTGGTCTTTTTGAAAAGGCCGACCTTTTTCATTACGATAAGTAAAATAATGAAACCGATCAGCCCTACTGACATACGACCCAAAGCCAAAAATGAGCCGATAGCGGCTTTAACCGGCGAACCGGCACCCAACATTTCTGAAATTGGCGCCGTAGCAAAACGGCTAAAAAATCCGACCAGGCCCATGCCCGTGGCGGAAATGATCATGGCGATGGCTCCCCATCGCTTGTTCATTGTATATTCCCCCGATGTGGCCGAGCCGGTACTCGTTGTTACATTGTTCTCTACCGACATCACATTCTCCTTAATAAACGACACGGGGCTTGGCCCTACTGAAAAGACCAAGCCCCGGAAAAATACTCTTGCCGAAAAGGCAGCTAACTATTTAGTGATTACGAACTAGTCGTTCCACAGCTCCGGACGAATCAAGGTGCAATCCTTGACGCGATTCGGGAAGTAGTCGAGGCATTCGCCTTCACGCATAACGTCTGCGGTGGAGCAGTGCAGGCCGCCGCCGAAGGGATAAGCATCGCGCAGGTCGCAGGGGATAACGTTCATGCCCAGCTTGTCCATCTGCTCTTGCTGGTTGGTCTCGGAAGCTTCGATGATGACAGTCTTCGGGTCGAGAACCAGGCAGTTCATGGACAGCCATACAGAGCTGTAGCACAGCGCCGGCGGCTCGTCATGAGAAGGCATAG
>JAVVPE010000068.1:0-5812 GCA_036655915.1 Raoultibacter sp. | reverse complement strand
GGTTACAATGGCAAGCAACAAGAGTACCCAACTAAAAAGTGCAACTAAAGGAGCGGATGGGCATGGCTATGGTGGAAAAAAAGTGGGATTGGGGTCTTATCATCGCAGGTGTTTTGCTGGTGGTCTGCGCGGGGGTCTGCGCGTTTTTCCCCGGCCTAACCCTGGTAACCATCGCGGCCATCGCGGGTGCGGGCTTCCTTATTTCAGGCATTGGCGATGTCATCTTTTACGTGCGCAATCGCAAAACTATGGAAATGTCGGGCTGGGCGCTTGCCTATGCCATTCTTGATATCGTGTTAGGCCTTATGTTTTTGCTGCACCCGATGGCGTTTGCCGCCGTTATCCCCTGGGTGGTCAGCTTCGGTTTCCTCATCTTCGGCCTATTTGAAATCGTCGTTTCGATCAAGACCAAAGGGATGGGTGCTGGCATGTGGGGTTTCAGCCTGTTTTCAGGCATTGTGAACATCCTGTGCGCCATCGCGCTGTTTTTGCTGCCGGCAAGTTTCGCCATCTTTATCGCTCTGTTTGCGCTGTGGCGCGGCATCGCCATGGTGGTGCAGGGCATAAGCGTGGGCAAACTGGTGAGCACAAACTAGAGTGCGCGGGGCAGCAATCACTATGAACACTACGGACACTACGGATACTATGAACACTATGAACACGAGCGATTATGCACCCGATACGCTTTTTGGCGCCGCCGCCGCTGATGCTGCGGCACCCCCGGCCGCAAGCGATCCGCAGGTGCGCGTCGAAGCGCTGCGCCGTGAAATTGAACATCACAGCTATCTGTATTACGCCACCGATGCGCCCGAGTTAACGGATGCGGCCTTCGATTCGCTCATGCAAGAATTGCGCGAATTAGAAGCGGTGCACCCCGAGTTGTATGATGCCGCTTCGCCCACGCAGCGTGTGGGCGGTTATGTGGGCGAACAGTTTGCCCCCATCGTGCACCAGCGGCGCCTGTATTCGCTTGATAACGCGATGGATTTGGGCGAGTTGGATGCTTGGATTCAGCGCATGCACGAAGCGCTGGGGCAGCAGGTGCCCCTGGTGTGCGAACTAAAAATCGACGGGTCGTCCATTGCGCTTACCTACGAAAACGGCCTGCTTGTGCGGGCTGCCACGCGCGGCGATGGCACAACGGGTGAAGATGTCACCATCAACCTGCGCACGGTTGCCGATGTGCCGTTGCGCCTGCGCCCCGCCGCCGCGGCAGGCCTTGCGCCCGCAGCACAAGAAGGTGCCATCGAACTGCGCGGGGAAGTCTACATGCCCAAAGCCAGCTTTGAATCCTTAAACGCCGCGGCAGCGCAGGCGGGCAAAAGCCCCTTTGCCAACCCGCGCAATGCGGCGGCGGGCAGCTTGCGCCAGAAAGATCCGCACATCACAAAGGGGCGCGATCTTTCCACCTTCATCTATGCGGTGGCCGATGAACGCTTCTTGCACGCGCGTGGACAGTGGGAACTTTTAGAATGGCTGCGGCTTGCCGGGTTCCACGTCAATCCCGATGTTGCCCTTTGCAAAACCGCCGATCAAGTGCACGATTTTTGCCAGCAGGCACTGCGGCGGCGCGAACAGCTTCCCTATGAAATAGACGGCGTTGTGGTTAAAGTGGATTCGTTTGCGCTGCAAGACGAACTGGGCGCTACGGCGCGGGCGCCGCGTTGGGCCATCGCCTACAAGTTTCCGCCCGAAGAGCAGACTACTTTGCTGCGCGACATCACCGTGCAGGTGGGCAGAACCGGTGCGCTTACCCCCGTTGCCGAACTTGACCCGGTGGTGGTGGCGGGGTCCACCGTGGCGCGCGCGACGCTGCACAACGTCGATGAAGTGCACCGCAAAGATGTGCGCGTGGGCGATACCGTTATCGTGCGCAAGGCCGGCGATGTGATCCCCGAAGTGCTGGGTGCGGTGGCCAGCTTGCGGCCAGCCGATGCGCAGCCGTGGCAGATGCCTGCGCTGTGCCCCAGTTGCGCTTCGCCTATTGTGCGCGAAGAAGGGGAGGCGGCCTTCCGCTGTATTTCCATCGATTGCCCTGCTCAGGCACAGGAACGCCTGCTGCATTGGGCCAGTCGTGGCGCGCTTGATATCGAAGGCATGGGCGAAGAAATCGTCACGCGCTTGATCGATGCGGGGCGCTTAAGCGATGTGGCCGATTACTACACGCTTGATGAATACGATCTGACCACCCTTGATATGGGCCGCGTGAAGAAAGAAGGCGAGCCCATACATTTGGGTGCTGTCGTGGCCAAAAAGCTGGTGGCTGCCCTAGAGCTGAGCAAGACGCGCCCCTTTGCCCGCGTGCTGTTTGGCCTGGGCGTGCGCCATGTGGGCAAAACGACGGCCGAGCAGATTGTGAAGGCGCTTCCCTCCATCGAAGCCCTGCGCGCCGCCACCCAAGATCAGCTTGCCGCCATCGACGGCGTGGGCACCATTATCGCGCGCAGCCTGTACACGTTTTTGCGCACGCCCGACAACATTGCCGTTATCGAGCGTTTGGCCGATCACGGCTTTTCGCTGGCGGCTGCCGATACCGGCGAGGCCGCCCTGCCCCAAACGCTTGCGGGCCTAAGCTTTGTGCTGACGGGAAGCCTGGTAAAAAGCGGCATGACCCGCGAAGAAGCCGGCAGCGAATTAAAAGCGCGCGGGGCGAAAGTGTCGGGCAGCGTGTCGGCCAAAACAAGCTATGTGATCTGCGGGGAAGCCGCCGGTTCAAAGCAGGCAAAAGCCCTTTCGCTGGGCGTGCCCGTGTTGACCGAGGATGATTTTCTGAAGATATTAGAAACCGGAACGGTGGGCTCGGTATGATGCTTCGTCCCTCTCTCTTCTCATGAAGAAAATTGTCATGAAGAAAATCCGCTTGGATACCCTGTTGGTTGGGCAAGGATATTTTCCCGATGAGGGATCAGCCTTGCGAGCCGTTTTGGCGCACGAGGTTAAGGTTGATGACGTGTATGCCACCAGCGCCGCGCTGAAGGTGGACCCGGCGGCGGATGTTGTGGTGAAAAACCGCACGCGATTCGTTTCGCGGGGCGGCCACAAGTTGCAAGGGGCGCTGGTGGCGTTTGGGCAGGAAGTACTGGGAACCCGCTGCATAGACATAGGCTCTTCCACCGGCGGCTTCACCGATTGCTTGTTGCAGGCAGGCGCCGCGCATGTGGCCTGCGTCGATGTGAATTATGGACAGCTTGCGTGGACCTTGCGCCAGGATGCGCGGGTGGAAGTTTTCGAGCGCACCAATATCAAAACGGCCGACCCGAAGGCCTTGGGTGCCCCCTTCGATGTGCTGGTTGCCGATGTAAGCTTCATCGGTTTGGCGCAGCTTGCCCCCGCCTTTGCCCGCCTGTCGCAGCCGGGCAGCGTATTTATCGGCTTGGTAAAGCCCCAGTTTGAATCCCATCACAGCGAAACCGATCGCGGCGTGGTGCGCGACCCGCAGGTGCATCAACGCGTGGTGGAAGAAGTCAGCGCCGCCCTTGTGGCCTCAGGTTTTGCCGTCACCGGCGTAATAGAATCCCCCCTAAAAGGCCCCGAAGGCAACACAGAGTTTCTCGTGCGCGCCGTCTACCAAGCAAGCTAAAGCCGTTTTTGTCGCAGATTTGCCACAAGCGATTTTCCGCCGCTTGCCGCAAGCACAAGCCCACCAACAATAAGCGCCACGCCGGGTCCAGGCAAGATGAGCAAGGGGATGCCAACAAGCGCAATGATGATGCCGGCGATTACCATCAAAACGCTTGCGCCCAAAGAACGCACGGGCACCACGCGCGGCTGTAGCTCAGCGGTGGTGGGGGTCGCTTGCCGTGCTTGATCAAGCTTATAATCAGGCATACTACTTCCTTCACAGATCGCTTTAGTTTTCCTAAAACCGAGTATAGGTTTTTCTTACCCCCACCACCCAGAAAGTATCCGCTTCGTTGTCCCCAGGTAATCAACCGGTAAGAATCACGCTTGCGGCACGGGCTACGCTTTATATGCCGATTCGTATGCCCCTGTGGAAATTTCTATGGCAGCAGGGCTAGCTGGTATACTGCTAGGCCATGGATGAAACTTTTCAAAAACCTGAGCTGTTAGCGCCTGCGGGTGGCTTTGACCAGCTGCGCTACGCCATTTACTTCGGTGCCGATGCGGTGTATTTGGCGGCCGATCGTTTTGGGCTGCGCCAACGCGCCACCAATTTTGCGCTCGATCAGATTCCTGCGGCGGTGGCCTATGCCCACCAGCACGGGGTGCAGGTGCACCTTACCTGCAACGCGCTGATGGATGCCCACGATTTGGAAGCCTTGCCGCCCTACTTGGAGGCCCTGGCTGCGGCGGGGGTTGATGCCCTGATCATAAGCGATTTGGGCGCGTTGCGTCTGGCGAAAAAGTACGCGCCGGGGGTGGCCTTGCATGTGAGCACCCAGGCGTCGTGTTCCAATGCCCAAGCGGCGCATGCGTGGTACGACATGGGTGCGCGCCGTATCGTGTGTGCGCGGGAAATGAGCTTGGAAGCTATCGCCACGATGCGCCGGGATATTCCCGCCGATCTTGAACTGGAAGTTTTCGTGCAGGGTGCCATGTGCATGGCCGTTTCGGGGCGCTGCCTGATCAGCGATTACCTTACGGGGCGGTCGGGCAACAAGGGGCATTGCACGCAGCCCTGCCGCTGGAGCTATACGCTTGAAGAAGAAAAGCGTCCGGGGGAACATTTCCCTGTGGAAGAAGACGAGCGCGGCACGTACATCATGAATTCCAAGGATATGAATATGCTTGCGCATTTGGATGATCTGCGCGCGGCAGGCGTCAATTCGCTCAAGATTGAAGGGCGCAACAAGAAGGCGTTTTACGTGGCCACGGTGGTGAACGCCTATCGGCAGGTGCTCGACGGCGCCGACCCCGCGCTTTTTGCTTCCGAGCTAGAAACCATTTCGCATCGCCCCTATTCGACCGGATTTTTCTATGGGTATGCCCAGCAGGCGCCCGAGGAAAGCGGCTACATCCAAGGCTATTTGCTGGCCGCCACCGTCACGGCGTGTGAGCCGCTTGGGGCCGATGCGGCCGATGCCGCCGGGGAACAGCAGTGGCTTGTGCGTGCGGAATGCTACAACCGTTTTTGCGAAGGCGACGTGCTGGAAGTGTTGTCGCCGCATTGCCCCGTTGCCCGCGTAAGGGTGCGCGGCTTGCAGCTGCTGCATTCGGGGGGTAGTGTCGAAACAGTGGCAGTGGCCAATCGCTCGCAGTCGATCTACGGTTTCATCACTTCGGCCCCGCTTGCCCCCCACGCTATCTTGCGCATCCAAAGCCAAGGGTAGCCTTGGGGTGCTGCCGCTTGGGGCGGCAACACCCGGCGCAGCGCCGCGCTTGTGAGGCGGTGTGTGCGCGCGCCATTGGCCGCGCGCAACGCATAGCTGGGCGGGCGTGACGCTAACTATACCCTTAATCACCTGGTGCAACGTGTTACACTATCCGCAGAGTTTTAGTGGGGGACAGCTACTTTGCGCGGTGGCACAAGCGGCCGCCGTTAGGGAGGAGGCGTCATGCAGGACAAACCGTCTTATACGCCCCAGGGAAACGATTCGCGCGCACAAACCACGCCGCCGCAATCCGGTGATCACCCGCAGGGTGCCCCGCACCATCGGCATGCCGATGCGCCGCACTCCGCACACACGCCGCGCCGCGCTGATGCGCCCCGTTCGGCTGGCGCAACCCGACACGCCGCAACCACCCGTTTTGCGCCGCAGCGCGCCACATCCCCTTCGGCACCTCGTGCGCAATTGCCTTCGTTTCTTACTCCAGAAATTCTTGTGGTCTGGGTGGCTTTTGTGGCCATGGT
>JAVVPE010000067.1:0-5820 GCA_036655915.1 Raoultibacter sp. | reverse complement strand
GAGAGCTTCAGATTTCTTCATAAATCCACTTTAGCGTCTGTTTCCCCGCGCCAAGTACACGGTGCCACCTCTGTAAACGACACGTAATAAACCCCCCATCAATTACCCATTGTTGCGCGTAGGAAAGGGAAGGGGGGAAGCGGCGCTTGCAGGGCGAAGGCGTCCGGATTTCTCTGAGTGTGTGTGCGCCGGCGTGTGAGGTGTTGCGCTCGGTCTGGAGTGTTGCGCTGAGTTTGCATTTAAGCTACGTGCTAGACCGCTGCAATCCGGCGCATAATTTCTGCACATTGTGAAAAAGTGACTTGAAAGTTGCGGGCAGAAGGGTATACTTCCTTTCAAAACTGACTGACTAGTCAGCACAACATGAGAGGGTGATGGAGTGCCTGGCGGGAAACAAAGGATGTGTTGATGAAAGGTTTTCGGGAAACGGCAGGGGCTGGAAAAGCGGCAGAGCTTGCGGCGGATTGCCCGCAGGAAAATTGCCCGGCAGCTTTTTTGGAGGCGCGCGGCCTGGGGCTGAAAACCTTGGGCGGCTATGCCTACAAAAATGTTGACATCATGCTGAATGCGGGGCAGATTTACGCGGTGCGCGGCCATAACGGCAGCGGGAAAACGGCGCTTTTGCTTAGCTGCGCGGGGCGCATGGCGTTTAGCGAAGGCAGGCTGCGTGTGGGGGCGGCTCAGCTTCCCCATGCGCGCAATGCCGTGCAAAAAAGCGTGGGACTTGCCCTGTTCAAAGGGCTCAACGACTTGCAGGAAAGCCTAAAAGTTGCCTATGCGGTGGGTGCCGAATTTGAACTGTATGGTCGCAAGCCGGAAAAGACAGCGGTTTCGGCCTATCTGCGGCAATGGCAGTTGCGCGACTGCGCAAACGTGCTGGTGAAAGATTTGACGGCTGAACAATCGCTGCAGCTGGGCATCGCGCTTGCCTGCGTGGGCAAGCCGCAGATGATTGTGGTGGACGATATTGAAGATCAGCTGACCAAAGCGCAATCCGAGCAGCTTATGGAGGCTTTGGTGGCGCTTGCCCACGGGCAGGGCACGACAGTCATGGTGGGCTGCGTTGAGCGCGATTTGGCAGCGATGGCCGATGGCGTGTGCTATTTGGAAAAGGAAGGTGCATAAACCATGGCGTTTAAGGGTTTGCGTTTCGCGGGGCTAGAAATGAAAAACAGCACGGCATCAGCGGCTATGAAGGTGGTGTTAGTGGCTATCGGGATTATTCCCCTGCTGTATGGCGCGCTGTATTTGTACGCTTTTCTGGATCCGTATGTGCAGCTTAACACCGTGCCCGTGGCGGTGGTCAACGAAGATGCGGGGGCCATGGTTGCCGGGCAGCAGCGCAGCATGGGCAACGATGTGGTGGATGCGCTAAAGGACAATCACGACGGCTTGGGCTGGCATTTTGTTTCGGCCGAAGCGGCGCAAACGGGTATGGAAAACGGCAGCTATTACATGACGGCCACGATACCGGTCGATTTTTCGCAGAATATCGCGTCGGCCGACAGCGATGACCCGCGCCACGCCCAGCTTTTAATCAATTACGACCAAAGCAAGAACATGTTGGCCAGCCAAATTGGGGCGACGGTATGGGATAAAGTGCGCCTGCAAGTAAGTGACACCGTGGCAAAGCAGTATTGGGAAACCGTGTTAAACAGCACAAACGATGCGGGCACAAGCCTGAAAACCGCTTCTGAAGGCGCGCACGATTTGCAGGTGGGGATGACGAGTGCCCAGGAAGGTGCCACCCTTATCACCGAAAAACTCACGACGCTTTCGGGGGGATCTGCCACGCTCAAAGACGGTACAGCGGCCTTGCTTGCGGGCACGCAAACGCTCAAGGCGGGCGCGGGCGACCTTAACCAGGGTGCCGCCACGGCGGCCAGCGGCGCGCAGCAGTTGCAGCGCGAAGGCACCAGCCAGGTTGCGGCCGGGGCAGCTGGGCTGGTGCAGGCGACAGCCGCGCTGCCCGATGCGGCGCAGGTGGCGCAGCTGGGGGCGGCATCCGACAAGCTGAAAAGTGGCTTTGCCGCCGCAAATGCCGGCATGGGCAGCGCGGGCGACACCGGCGCCACAACGCTACAAGGCGGGCTCAACCAGTTGCGCGCGGGCGTGGGGGCGGCCGATGATGCTGCGCCCACGACGCTGTATGGCCTGCTCAACGCAGCAAGCGCCGAACAAACTGCGGGGGATGCGGCCTTGGCGGCGGACGACGCCGCCGCAGCGCAAGCGCACTTCGCCACCGCCCACCAACTTACGGCCGCCGCCCTGCAAGCAACCGGCAAGCTTTCCTCTGGGCTCGCCACCCAACAGGCCGGGCTGACGCAGGTCGCAACCGGCGTGGCGCAGCTATCCACCGGCTTTGCGACTCTCACGGACCTGACCGCGCCGCTTGTCAGCGGCGCACCCCCACTCAAAGCGGCTATCGCACAACTGGGTGCGGGGGCGGCGCACGTCGATGCCAACATGGGGGCACTCGTGGCAGGAACAGGCTCCCTCGCTTCGGGCGCTAACCAGCTGGCCGCAGGCACCGCCAGCGCAGCTGCCGGTGCGGCGCAACTTGATGGCGGCGCAACCCAAATCGCGTCGGGTGCGCCGCAGTTGCGCGCAGGCGCGCAAGCGCTGGCCGACGGATTGCAGCCCGCCACCGCGGGCTCGGGGCAGCTTTCAGACCAGCTGGCTCAAGGCGCCAGCGCCCTTACCCTCACGCAGCCAGACATCGCAGCAAAGTCGGAAGTTATGAGCGATCCCGTACAGCTGACCAGCGAGTATTACACAACTGTGGAAAACTACGGCACCGGATTCGCACCCTACTTCATGGCGCTGGGGCTGTGGGTGGGCGCCCTGGTGGCAAGCTTCGCCTTCAAGCCGCTCAACAAGCGCCTCATCATTTCCGGCGGCAACCCGTTCATGGTGGCGTTTGCCACCTACCTGCCGCTTGCGGGCATCGCCCTTGTGCAGGCGCTGTTGCTGCTTGCCTGCCTGCAATTTGGCCTGCAGCTACAAATAGACAACGTGGCGCTCTACTATGCATTTGGCCTGCTTACCGCCCTGGTATTCGCCGCGATCATGCAGTTTCTTATGGCGGCCTTCGCCTTCCCCGGGCGCTTTATCGCCATCATCTTGCTTATGTTGCAGCTAACCAGCGCGGCAGGCACCTTCCCCATCGAAACCACGCCGGCGTTTTTCCAGGTGGTTAGCCCCTACATGCCCATGACCTATGTGGTGGCGGGCATGCGCGAAATCATGACCGGCATCGATTTGAGCGTGGCGGGCACCGACGCGGCCATGCTGCTGCTTTTCGGTGTGGTAAGCTTTGGGCTAACGGCGTGGGTTGCCTATCGCAAGCGCATGGTGCGCATGGAAGATTTGCACCCCCTTTTGCATTTGGGCTAGAGGAAACGACGAGGGCGATTATGGTGGGCGAAAAGCGAACGCACAAGGCAAACGAAACGCGGCGGCAGCTTCTTGTTGCCGCCATGAACGTGATCGGCGACAAGGGTTATACAGGTGCGACGGTCGATGAAATTGTGGAAGCGGCCGGGGTGTCTAAGGGCATCGCCTACTACCACTTCAAAAACAAGGCAGCTATGGCCACCAGCGTGCTTGAAGAAGGCATCACTTCGCTGATCGATGAATTTGACCACATCGTGGCCGCGGCCGACGCGGCTCCGGCGGCGCTGATGGGCATGATTGAAGCCTTCGCGGCGCGCATTTTTGAAAACAAGGATTTCGGCCGCTTTTTCGTTTCCGAGCTGTGGCGCGAAGGGCGCGTGTGGTCTGCGGATATGCGCGCCTACGAACAGCGCCTGCTGCGCCTGCTTGAACAACAGATTGCGCGCGGCCAGGCCGAAGGGTTTTTCCGCCCAGAAATCGACCCCGCCTTTGAAGCGGTGGCGGTGGTGGGCATGGTGCTGACCACTTCTTTGTATTACATCGCCGACGACGGCCCCGTCCTGGGGGAAAAATCCGGGGTTTATGCAGATGGCAGGCCGTTTGGCTTCAAGGGATCGCACGACGGCAAAGATGCGTTTATTGGGCATATTTCCGATTTCGTGCGCCATGCGACGGTGCGCGGCAGCCTTCTGGGCTAAAATAGCCGCATCACGGCAAGCAAAGGAGCATCCCCCATGAACCCCAGCGCGGCACACACCCCCAGCGATTTTTCCCCGGCAGCCCCCGTGGTCCCCGTGGCTGCGGCCCCCGCTGCGCCCGCGGCCGATCCCGCGTTTGGTGGCGAAGTGGGCCTGGGCGTCGATATCGTGGAAATCGCGCGCATGGTGGCCATTTTGGGGCGCACACCCTCGTTTGCCCGCAAGGTGTTTTCTGAAGAGGAAGTGGCCTATTGCGAAGCTTTTGCCACGCCAGCCATCCATTACGCCACGCGTTTCGCCGCAAAAGAGGCGGTGCTCAAAGCGCTGGGCACGGGCTTTTCCCGCGGCATTTCAGCGCGCGATGTGGAAGTGCGCCGCAACGCCAAAGGTAAGCCTTCGGTGGTGTTACACGGTGCGGCCAAGAGGGTTGCTGCCGAAAAAGGCGTGGTTGAACTGCCCGTTTCGCTTTCTTACACGCATACCGATGCGGTGGCCTGCGCTATGGCCATCACGGCCGATTCGCTGCGCGCCGCCGAACAGCGCGTAAACCCTATGGAAGAATTGACGAAGCGCTTCAAAGATGCCCGCAGCCTGCTCGACGAAATGGACCAGCAAGCACCCGCGGCCCCCGACCCTGCGGCCCCCGCCGACCCTGCGGCCCCCGCCGACCCCGCAGCCGCGACCGACGCCCGCAGCCTGCCGGGCGAATTCCCTGCAACCAAGAAGGGTGAGGCGCAATGAAAAGCTATAGTTCTGAAGATTTGGCGGCCCTGTTGCCGTTTCCCCGCCCCGATGTAAATAAGTATTCGCGGGGCAAATTGACGCTGTTGGTCGGGTCTTCCACCTACCCGGGCGCAGCCAGTTTGGCGGCCGTGGCTTCCCAGCGCGCGGGCGCGGGCTACACCGAAGTGTATACCGAAACCTCCGTTGTGCGGCAGGTGCAAACCTACCACCCTTCGCTGGTGGTGCGGTCGTGGTCGGTGTGGGACACGCAGTTTGTGGCGGCATCGGTGCCCGAAAAACCCTGCGCCTACCTGGTGGGAAGTGGTTTTGATGCTTCGGATAGTTACACGTCGCAGCTGACGCGGCGCCTGTTGCGCTATGCCGCGGCTCCCGTGCTTATCGACGGCGGCGCGCTCCAGATTCTTTCCGCCAAAAAAATCCGCGACTTAAGCGCCACCCGTTTTGAAAAGGGCTACGTTACCGTTGTGACGCCGCACATGGGCGAAGCGCGGCGCATGGGGGCGATTTTTGGGCTCACCACCACCGAGCCCGACGAACTTTCGCTGCAGCTTGCCCAGGCCTACGGCGTTATTTGCGTGCTCAAAGGGCCCGATACCTTCATTTCTGATGGCGAAGAGATTTTGGCCATCCGCGAAGGCACAGCTGCCCTGGCAAAGGCGGGCACGGGCGATGTGCTGGCGGGCATCATCGGCGCGTTTTTGGCGCAGGGGATGGATGCCATCGATGCCTGCGTGTTGGGCACAACGGTGCACGCGCGCGCGGGTGTGTTTGCGGCCGCCGAGCTCACGGCGATTTCGGTGTGTGCCGAAGATGTTGTCGAAGCGGTGCCGGCTGCCATAAAAAGCCTGGTGTATGAAGCCGATACCGAAGAGGATTAGAGCGCTGACACATTGCGCCGCGCGCTTTTGGGCGTTTGCGCTCAAAGCGGGTTACAATGGCAAGCAACAAGAGTACCCAACTAAAAAGTGCAACTAAAGGAGCG
>JAVVPE010000066.1:0-6700 GCA_036655915.1 Raoultibacter sp. | reverse complement strand
AGTATTTTTTCAAAAATGGTGCGGCGTTTTTCTCGGCCGAAATAATCGCGGAAGGCCAGGGTGCCGCAGGCGGTGTAGCCGTGTTTTTCCAGCAGGGCGCGCATGGGTTTATTTTCTTGGTAGATGTCGGCGCGTATGCTAAGTTTGCCCGCTTTGCGCGCGATGCGGTCCGCTGTGTCCAAAATGAACATGCCCACCCCGCGGCGGCGGTTGGCGGCGCTTACTGCCACCCAGTGCAGTTCGGCATAAGTGGGGCTTTCTTGCGTGGTTTCGGTAAGCCACTCGCCCGCCACAAGCTTGGTGTAATTTTTGTCGGCCGAAAACGATACGGCGAACAGGCCGATCATTTCATCGTTGGTGTTTTCTATCACGTAGGTGGTCTTGTTTTTAATGCTGTGCATAAGCCGGCGCGACGAAGGATATTTTTTGCGCCCTTCGTTGATGCCGAGCGCTTTGATAGCCGCATGGGCGCCGTCGAGCAAAGCCGTAATGGCGGGGGCATCAACCGCTGTGGCGGTGCGGCTGCTGAAATAGCCCAGCACGCTGGCGCGCCCCGAAAACAGGGGCGGATCCTGCGCTTTTTGCGCTTCATCCACACTGTCGTCGGCCTTCTTTTCGCGCTGCGTTATCAAAAACACCATGACCAAAATAAACGCGCAGCCGATGATGTCGTACACCGAAACGGCGGTGCCCAGCCAGAAAAACGACAGGATCATGGCCGAAACCGGTTCGACACAACACAGCAGGCTGGCACGCACCGGGCCGGCATCGGCCACGCCCTGCAAATAGAGCATGTAGGCCGCCAGGGTTCCCACTAAAATGATGGCACCAAAGGTAAGGATGGCGCCTGGCCCCAAAGTAACCTGCATGGTCCAGGGCTGCACAAACGCCGTAGAAATAATGCCGCCAAACAGCATGGATAGCCCCGTAACAATCATGGAGCCCCACTTTTCCAAAATGCGCCCGGGGATAAGGGTATAGCAGGCAACGGCGCCCGCCGAAACCAGACCCCACAGCAGGCCTTCGATGGGCATGGCAAGGCGGCCGATGTCGCCCTGCGTGGCGATGATGAACATGCCAGTAAGCGCGCTTAATAGGCCAAGAATTTCGCGCACGCGCGGCAGGCGGTGGGTTTTGAAGCAGACGAAGAACAAAATGACGATAAGCGCCAGCTGTTCTATGACCGTGGCGGTGCCTGCGCCCACATAATCGATGGAATACAGGTAGCTTACCTGCACCAACACCACGCCGAAGACGGAAAAAACGATGAGGGTGATAAAGGACCTGCGGTCCCGGAACACGGCCACCAGCGTGCGCCAATCCTTCACCAGGGTAACCACCAGGAAAAACGCTGCCGAAATAAGCAGGCGCACGCAGATAATCCACAGGGGGTCCACCCCGTAGGATTGCATGAGCATCTGGGCGCAGGTGCCCGAAAAACCCCAGGCTATGCCGCCGAGCAGGGCGCAGATTATGCCCCTTACCACATGCCCGCTGCGTCCATCCATCGCTTGGCCCACCTTGTTGCCTCCCCCCTGCTTTTGTTGTTGCCGGCCCCGGCGCGCCCCTTGCTTAAAAGACGCGCTTTATTTCAACTTCACTTCACTTCACTTATTACGTGGGTGTACTATAACCCGATTTTGCGCAAAAATTGCCCCGTGTAGCTTTTTTCGCAGGCGGCTATAACTTCCGGCGTGCCAACGGCAACAATTTCGCCGCCCCGGTTGCCGCCTTCGGGGCCCAAATCGATAACGGTATCGGCGCATTTGATAACGTCGAGGTTGTGTTCGATGATAAGCACGGTGTTGCCGTGTTCAACCAGGCGCTGCAACACGATTAACAGCTGGCGCACATCTTCAAAATGCAGGCCGGTTGTGGGTTCATCCAAGATGTAAAAAGTCTTGCCGGTTTGGCGTTTTTGCAGTTCACTTGAAAGTTTTACGCGCTGCGCTTCCCCACCGGAAAGCGTGGTGGCGGGTTGGCCCAGGCGAATGTAGCCCAAGCCTACATCGTGTAAGGTTTGCAGCTTGCGCTTGAGTGAAGGAATTTTTTCAAAGAAGGCCAGGCCTTCATCAACCGTCATTTCCAACACATCGTAGACATTTTTGCCGCGATAGGTAACCTGGAGCGTTTCGCGATTGTAGCGCTTGCCGCCGCAGACTTCGCAGGGCACATAGACATCGGGCAAAAAGTGCATTTCTATTTTGATTTGGCCATCGCCCTTGCACGCTTCGCAGCGGCCGCCCGAAACATTGAAGGAAAAACGCCCCGGCGCGTAGCCGTGCGCCTTGGATTCTTGGGTGGAGGCAAACAGCGAGCGAATATCATCCCACAGGCCAATGTAGGTTGCGGGGTTTGAACGCGGGGTGCGGCCGATGGGGCTTTGATCGATGTTGATAACTTTGTCCAACAGGTTTGCGCCCGTTAGCTTGGCATAGGCGCCCGTGCGACGGCGCGCGCGATTCACGCGGTTTGCCAGCACCGGGGCCAGCGTGTCGGTGATAAGCGAGCTTTTGCCCGACCCCGAAACACCCGTTACCACGGTAAGCGCGCCCAGCGGAATATCGATGGACACATTTTTCAGGTTGTTTTCTGTGGCGCCTATCAACTTGATGGCGCCCCGCTTGGGCACGCGGCGCTGTTGGGGCACCTCGATTTTTTTGCGACCGCTTAGGTAATCGGCCGTATAGGAATTTTTCGCTTTCAAAATGTGCTTGGGCGTACCGGCCGCCACCACTTGGCCGCCGTGTTCGCCGGCACCCGGGCCCATGTCTATCACGTAATCGGCACTGAGGATGGTGTCTTCATCGTGTTCGACCACGATGACGGTATTGCCTAAATCGCGCAGGCGTTCCAGCGTGGCAATAAGGCGTTCGTTGTCGCGTTGATGCAGACCAATAGAAGGTTCGTCCAAAATGTAGAGCACGCCCATCAGGCCGGCGCCAATTTGGGTGGCCAGGCGAATGCGCTGGGCTTCGCCGCCTGAAAGCGTGGCCGTGGCGCGTTCGAGCGTAAGGTAATCTAGGCCCACATCGACCAAAAAGCGCAGGCGTTCCCTAATTTCCTTCACGATGGGGCCGGCAATTTGTTCGGCAGAGCCTTCAAAATGCAGGTTTTCAAAGAAGTGGCACGAATCGGCGGCAGACATGACGCACACTTCGTGGATGTTTTTGCCGCCCACGGTAACGGCCAGAATTTCGGGCTTGAGGCGCTTGCCCCCGCAGGTTTGACAAGGCACGATGGCAAAATATTCTTCGAGGCGTTCGCGCTGCGTGTCGGAAGTGGATTCTTGGTAGCGATGCATGACGGCGGCGCAGGCACCTTCCCAATCAACGAACCAGTAGGTTTCGCGGCCATCAACCGTGACGTAATCGACGCGCACCTTTTCGCCTTTGATGCCAAACAGCAGCGCGTCGCGCACATTTTGCGCCATATCTTCCCAGGCAGTATCGGCATCGACCCCCATGTGCTTGGCCACGGCGCGCAGCACCTGCGGGTAATAGTTGCCCGTGGTAAAAGGCGCGATGACCCCTTCATTTAAGGAAAGTGACGGGTCGGGCACGATCAGGCTGGGGTCAATTTCTTCGCGGCTGCCCAAGCCCAAGCAATCGGGGCAGGCACCGTAGGGCGCGTTGAAGGAAAAATCGCGCGGCTGCAATTCGTCGATGGAATGGCCGTGTTCGGGGCAGGCCAGCGCCAGGGAAAACAGGTGGTCGGTCGTGGTGTTGTCGGCTTCGCCGTCGGCGGCGATGATGTGCACTAGCACGCGGCCATCGGCAAGCTTCGTTGCCAGTTCAACCGCTTCGGCTATGCGGGATTGCGCGTTTTGTTTGAGCACTACGCGGTCGACCACCACGTCGATTGTGTGCTTGAACTTCTTGTTCAGTTCGATCGGGTCGCCATCAAGGCGGTGCACCATGCCATCGACGCGCACGCGCGTGAAGCCTTCTGATTGCAGATCGGCAAACAGCTTGGTAAATTCGCCTTTGCGACCGATAACAACCGGTGCCATGATCAGGCTTTTTGCGCCTTCACCCAGCGCGATGATTTCATCGGTTACCTGGTCGGTGGTTTGCTTGCGGATGACGCGCCCGCATTCCGGACAATGAGGAATGCCCACGCGCGCAAACAGCAGGCGCAGATAATCGTAGATTTCGGTGACGGTGCCCACCGTGGAGCGCGGGTTTTTGCTGGTGGTTTTTTGGTCGATGGAAACAGCCGGGGAAAGGCCATCGATGCTATCAAGATCGGGCTTGTTCATCTGCCCCAAAAATTGGCGGGCATAGCTTGAAAGGCTTTCGACATAGCGGCGCTGCCCTTCGGCATAGATGGTGTCGAAGGCCAGGCTTGATTTGCCCGAGCCCGAAAGCCCCGTTATCACGACCAACTTGTCGCGCGGGATGCTTAAATCGATATTTTTAAGGTTGTGTTCGCGTGCACCTTTTATGACGATTGCGTTTTGTGCCATATTCCCTTACTTCTTTTCGCCCGAGTTTCCTAGAAACCTTTATGATAACCTTTTCCGCCAAAAAACACCCCAGAACCAGGGCGTTCAAAGTATGTGCACAGTTTGTTCGGTTGGCGGTGCGGGGGGCTAGATGTGTATATTCTGACGAACAAACTATAGCCATCATACCCTGCGTCGTAAAACTCTTTGATTCATCTAGGAAGATGTAAAGCGCTTTGCCATTAGGCGAACATAAGTTCGTTTTGTATGGTATAATCATTCCTGTAGAACAAGTAGGGAATTTTTCGAGGGAGGTGAATAGCAGTGACGTTTGGAAGCAGTCCTCTGTGTTTTGGGTTCGGCTCGTACCCGATCGAATTTGACAATCCTGGTGCATTGGGTATGATAGTTCATGACAGTTCCGGGGACACCTCTCAGCGATGTGCAAAAGCCCCGGACTATTCATTTCTAGGCGGATTTCAGCCGAAAATACCTCCAAAGCCATTTCTTGAATATAGGGAATTAGTTGCGCATCTTGCCGAAAAAGGTGTCTATGTTGGTGATGAATCGACGGCGCGCGCTGTTCTTGCCCGCGTTGGCTACTATCATCTCAATGCCTATCTTCCAGCAGTCAACAAGGTGATGGGGTCGTCCGTGTCACTTGCTGCGCTATACAACGCCTACGTATTCGACATGATGGTTCAATCCATCCTCTTTGAGTACATTTCCTACTTTGAGATGGCTTTTAGAACGCAAGTGGCGCATGGCCTGGCCTATCAGTTCGGAGAGTTTGCGCACCTTGTCAAGGAAGCGTTCAAAAACAATGCTGAACATCAGGAAATGGTGCGGCGATACCGTATTGAGCGCGACCGCAAACAGAGGGCTGGGGCATCGTTTGTTGTACATAACATGCAAAAGTACGGGGAGCTTCCCGTGTGGGCGGCGGTCGAGTTGATGCCACTTGGTATGCTGTCGAAGGTGTTCAAGAACATGGCGGCGGGGCGGGCGAGAGATTCCGTCTGTGACTTCTTCGGCTTTGATTCGCGTATTCTAACAAGCTGGGTTCACTCGCTGTCGTTTGTGCGAAACGAATGTGCGCACCAAGGCATCCTTTATGGTAGAGCCATCCCGAAACCTCCCATGCGGCAAAAGGTGCTTGGGGGTATCGATAACCGAACAACCTTCTGCCAATTCGCAGTATTGTCTAGCCTATTCAAGAAAGGCATGAGGGATTTGAACATCCCTATGATATGCGCCCTGCGCAGAGCAATAGAGCTGCCCCCCTTCCCCCTTGCCTGGCTGCTCGGGTTTGAGGATGGGCGGCCTGGTGACGAAATGCCGCCATGGGTAAAAAAGTTATGCGGCTGTGCGGGGATAGATGCAAATATCACGAGTAAGTACAGGGATGGAGGCTAAGGGGCTAGATGTGTAGGAGGTGGCGGAGGGCGGCTACGGGATGGGTGGTGAGCATACGCGGGCCTGAGTAGCGCATGATGGCGCGGATTTCTTCTTGCGCAGTAGGGTTGTAGCAGTGGTTTTCGCACGCTGCGCATGAGGTTTTTACTTCCATTTTGCGGCATTTTTCGGTGCGTTGCACCACGTAGGCATCGAGGCGCGCGCAATCGGGGCACAGCGGCTGGCCGCAGTAGGCCACGGCGGTGCGCGTGGCGGCTTCGTGCTTGCCAGCGCAATGCAGCGCCACCATTTGGGAAACGGTTTTCTTTTCGCGCTGGCGGCGGCGCGCCGCTTTCGGGGTATCTTGCGCGGTCGACTTCGCGGTCGATTTCGCGCTACCTTGCACGACACCTTGCGGGGTATCTTGCGCGGTTTCTTGCGGGGTATTTTTTGTGATTTCTGCCATGGCCTAAGCCTAACGCAGCAAAGAGGTGAATGCCATCGCGCACGACGACATTCACCACTTTTCCCCAAAAGAATTCACAGGTGCGAGGGCGTGCTAGGAAAGAGCCTTGCCCAGCGCTTGGCGAATGATGCCGCGTGCGGCGAAATACGTTACCAGCAAATAGCTGCCGTACACCACAACCACCAGCACCACCGTCATGATGACGGGACCCACGATTGAAACACCGAGGTTTTGAAACAACGAGTTTGATATGACGCTGATGGCGCAGGCTGCATGGGCAATTGCCAAGCCCAGCGGCGTGAGAAAATAAATAAGCACCTGAGCCATCAGCGAACGCGAAAGCATGCGGCGGTCGCAGCCAATTTGCGCCAGCATCCGGTAGCGAGCGATAC
>JAVVPE010000065.1:0-6946 GCA_036655915.1 Raoultibacter sp. | reverse complement strand
GCTAGAAAATATTTAGCACCATTTTCGGAAGATTTTTCCGAAAGTCAGGTATTATACCCGCTGCGGCCAACAAACATTGTGTGGTTAGCGCCGAAGGGTGTCGGGGGCAAGGCAGGCCTGAATTTCGGCGAAGGAAAGCGCCCCTTGGCGCACCAGGAGCGGCGTGTTTTGCGTGCAGTCGATGATGGTGGAAGCGATGCCACTTTTTTCGGTATCGTCACCAATCACAGCATCTACCTGGGATAACAGTGTGGCATCGAGGGCATCGAGCCTGCGTGGAGCCGGGGCACCCGACAGGTTGGCCGAAGTGGTAGCCAAGGGTGCGCCGACGCGCGCGATAAGGGCAAGGGCAAGATCGTTGGCGGGCATACGCAAGGCGATAGTGCCGGCATGGGATTGAAAAGCGGCCGGCACGGTGGCTGCTGCCGCCACGATAAGCGTGAGGGGGCCGGGCCAAAACGTACGCGCCAGCACAGAAGCATAGGCGGGGGTGGCCGCGCCGTAGGTGGCCAGCGCCGCAGGTGTGGCCACCAGCCAGGCGACCGGCTTGCCGTGGTCGCGCCGCTTTAAATCGTAGAGGATTTCGGGGGTGGGTGCGCGCCCGACCGCCACGCCGATGCCATACACCGTTTCGGTGGGAAAAATTGCCGGGGCACCCGCCTCAAGCGCGGCCACCACGCGGTCGAACTGCTGGTTGGTGGGGTTGGCGGGATTGGTGGGGTTGTCAGGCGCCATGATCATCACTTTCCCGTTGTGGGCGGAGGGCTTCTTCCGCTTCTGTAATAGCATATTTTTGCTTGATGCGTTCGAGTTTCTTTTTCCAGGGCGCATAAAGCGCACAAAGGAACACGAGCGTGGCCGCCCCCTGGATGCAATCGAAGGGAAGGCCGGCGCCATAGGCAAGAAGCGCTGCGGGCCAGGTAAGCGGGTGCACGAAGCCGATAATGAACCAGGAATTGAGGATGAGGCCGTAGAACAGCGACGATGCGAACCCGTAGGCATAAAGTGTGCTGGGGTGGCGCGCGAAGCAGCCGGTGTCGGCCAGCACGCCGGCGCCGTAGCCCACCAGCCCCCACGCATACATTTGCCAGGGCGTCCAGGGGCCTTGGCCGAAGAAAAAGTTGGAAACAAGGGCTGCCAGCGCCCCCACCATAAAGCCTGACCGACGGCCGAAAACAACGCCTGCCAGAATGCAGATGGCCGCCACGGGCTTGAAGCTGGGGATGGGCGCAAACAGGATGCGCCCCGCAGCCGCCAAAGCGGCCAGCACAACCGTCGGCATAATTTGGCGCAGGGCGGGGCGCGAGGCTTCAAAGTGGGCGAAAAACACGACGAGCGCTGCGGCCACCACCCCAAGGCTGAGCAGGGCGGTTTGGTCAAACTGGAACAGCGCGCAGGCGGCAAGGACCGCCGGCACCGCCAGCAGCACAGGAATTTCTAGGAAGGCCAGCGCGCGCTTCATCGCGTTTCCCAAAGGTGGGTGAAGGCGTCGGGTTCGGGGCGATAAAACAGGTTGGTGGCAAAAAAATCCGCTGCCGCTTCGGTGCAGGCGACCTCGCCATCAAAAAGCATCGTAACCGTATGTGCCACGCACGAAACAAAGGCAAGATCGTGGGTGACTAACACGACGGTTTTCCTTTGCGCGGCGGCCTCCACCAACAGCTGCGCGATGTCGAGCTTCGCGGCGGCATCAAGGCCCTTGGTGGGTTCATCGAGCAGCAGCAAATCGGGACGCGTCAGCAGCACCTTGGCAAGCGCGATTTTCTGCTGCTGCCCGCCGCTGGTGTCGAAGGGGTGGCGGGCCGCCAGGTGCGCGATACCCAAGCTGTCCATAAGCGCGTTGGCTTCGGCGGCGGTGTAATGGCAGCGCGCGGCCCACTCGCCCAGCTCTTCTGCCACCGTGTCGCACACAAACAAGGCCTGCGGATCTTGGGGAACCAGCGCTTGTGCGCTGCGCGCCGTGTTGACAAGCTTGCCGCGTTCGGGCTTGAGCGCGCCCGCCATCAGGCGCAACAGGGTTGATTTGCCGCAGCCGTTGCCCCCGACGATGGCGTGGATGGTGCCGGGCGCCACCGTAAGCGAAGCCCCACGCAGCACCCATTGCGCATCGCGCGCATAGCGAAAGCGCACATCGTTTACGGCCACGACCGGGGTGGCGGGGTGCGGGGCGGGTGCGGAGGCGGCTGGGGCGGGGTGCGGGGCGGAGGCCGGGGCGGCCGGCACAGGCCTGGCAGGTGTGGCCGCGCGCAGGCAGGCCACGCGCGCCGCTTCTTCCGGGTGCACTTCTCCCCCTTCGATGCGCACGACACTGGTCGCGTAATCGATCATCGCTTCGGGGGCATGCGTGGCCACCACCACGGTGATGCCCAATTCGCGGTTGATGCGAAATAAGGCGTGCAGAAAGTTTTTGGCCGCCACTGGATCAAGCTGCGCCGTGGGTTCATCAAGCAGCAGCACTTTTGGTTGCATGCTTAAGATGCTTGCCAGGTTAAGTAGCTGCTTTTGGCCGCCGGAAAGGCTGGCCGTTTCGCGTCGAAACCAGGGTTCGATGCCAAAAAAGTGCGCCGTTTCTGCCACGCGACGACGCATAAGCGCAGGCGCGACGCCCAAGTTTTCCAACCCGAAGGCCATTTCGTGCCACACGCTATCACAGACAATTTGGTTTTCGGGGTTTTGCGCAACGTAACCAAGCTGCGCCGCCGATGTGCGCACATCCAGCTTTTCCAAGGCGCAGCCCAGCACTTCGATGGTGCCCGCACGCTTGCCTGCCGGGGCCAGTTCGGGCTTCGCACAGCGCAGCAGCGTCGTCTTTCCCGACCCTACGCCACCTACCAGCAGCGTAAATGAGCCTGCGGGCACGCTCCACGAAACGTCGCGCAACACCGGGCTGGTGGCGGCCGGGTAAGTAAACGCCACCTGGCAAAACCTTAGCGCATCCATTTCAGCACCTCTTCGGCCTGCAATAGCAGCGGCGCCAGCACAAAGACCGCATAGGGAATATAGCCCCACCAAAGGGTTAAAACGCTGGATGTGGGATAAAACTGAAACTGCGCGCAAGCAACTGCGGCCAGAAAAACGTTGAGCGCCACACACACAACAAGCAGCCCTAGCGCCACGCCGTCGCTGGCGCGGAAACGATCGCGCCGATACGTGGTGCGCTGCCGGTGCGTGCCCCAACCGCGGGCGCGCAAAGAATCGGCTGTTTCCAAAGAATCTTCCATACTCCATCCCATCATCACCGAAGTGAGGCGCAGGCGTTGCCGCGTTTTTTCCCGCAGCGTTTGAGTGCCCGGCGCCACACAGGCCACCTGCACCGCTTCGATTGTGCGGCCGCGCGCCACGCATTGCGGAACAAGACGCCCCACCATCGAAATCATCAGCGCCAAGGTGGGCGCGACGTTTCCCAGCACCGCCATAAGCTTGTCGGAGCTAAGCACGCTAGCCGCGTTGGCAAACCACTGCATCATGGCCATAAGCATCACGCCCATGCACGCCCCATAAAACAGGCTTTCCGCATACACGGCGCGCAGGCCAATGCGGAAAAGCTCGGTTGACCCCGATGCCGAAAACAGCGGATTGACCACGGTGATTATCAGCACAAGCGGAAGCTGCCACACAAGCGTGCGCGCCACCGCACCCACGCCGCGCAAAAACACGCCATAGAGGCAGGCCGCCGCCCACGAAAGCGCGATGTAGACCGGCTGAAACGCCGCCATGCACAAGCCCAACGCCGCCGCGAAAAACACCACCGCCACCAGGGGGTGAAAGCTATCAAGGGCCGTCTGCTTCATCACATCGATTGCACCGTGGTCACGATGATGACGATAGCGCCGATAAGGGCCACCAGGGCCAGGGCAACTGCCACTTTAGGATTGCGTAACATGGGTCTTTCCTTCCTTAGAGCACATAGCGCCATTCCACCGTGTCGCCATCGTGCAACACAGAGGCGCTGCACGAAGTGCCGGGAGTGGAGCCGTTGATTGCATAGAGCCAGCCGCTTGAAGCGCCGTGATCCTTTTCGGCCAAGCCGCCGATTGCGCTGACATAGATGCCATATTGGCTGTTGGCGGCGTTTACAGAAAGCCCCGTGGCGCACAGGGCATCGTAGGCTGTGGCACCCTGATTAAACGTGGGGTGCACACTTGCGTGAACCCCGCCACCCACGGCGTCGCTGGAAACGTTCACAGTTACCGTGATGGTTGCCGGCGCGGCGGGCTGTTGGGGTGGCACGCCGGGGTCGCTTGCCGGCGGCGTGGTGGATGCCCCCCCGCCCCCGTTTGCTGCCTGCCCGCCCGCACCGCCGGCCGCAGGTGCTGCGGCGTTGCCGCCTTCGGTTGGCGCTTGCGCGGCGGGCGCGGTGCTGCCAGCCGTGGCATCGGCTGTGGCATCGGACGAACTTGCGCGCTGGTCGGCACTGCCGCCTTCGTGCTGACCCGCTTGCGATGCGGAAGGCGCGGTGGTTTGTAGCAGGTCGCTGGGGAAAGCGCCTGCGCCAGGACCTGCCAGAAAGAAGGCGGAAACAATGATAAGAAGGGTGGAACACCCCGCAACAAGGCCCGCGATAATCCGCTGTTTTTTAGTCATCATCACTTACCTTTGCCCAGACCAAGCTTGATGCGACGCGCACGCAGCAGGTAGCCCGCCACGCCCACCAGACCCAGGCCGCCCACAGCAAGGCCAGCCAGCGCCCAGGGGCGTGCAGCATCGCCACGTTGCCCCTGTTCGGCGGCAACGCCGCCGCCGTTGTCGCTGCCCACAGCCATCGCACGCGCTTCGCCGCTTGCCATCAAGGGCACCGCTTCGCCGCGCGCAGCTTCGGCTGCCGCTTGTTTTTCTGCGGCAGCAGCCACCGGAGCGCTTACCGGCAGCGCCGCAGGACGCACCGTTGTTTTGCCCGCAGGCGCCGCCGCCGTGCCACCCGGCGCACCCGGAGTGACACCCGGAGTGCCCCCACCCGGAACATCAGGATCAACGGGATCAATAGGAACAACGGGCTTTTTCCCCGCGCTCTTAAGCGCAAACAGGTTTCCGGAATCATTGGTGTAATACAGCGCACCATCAGCCCCGGCAACGATGGAAGCCATGCAGTAGTTTTCATCTTTACCTTCGGGCGCAAAAAGCAAAATGCAGCTTTTATCCACCGACGAATAACAATACACGCCACCCGGTTTGGCATTGCAGGTGAAATAGGCATACGCAGCGCCCGCCTGCACAGAAACGAGCGGGGACGACTGCACCTGACCGGGCAAAACCGAGCCATCGCCCAGCGTTTCTACCGAATCTTCAACACGCATCTGCTCCGTATCGATAACGGCGAAAACACCTTTGTAGGCAGCCGTTGCGCCGCCCACATAGAGCTTCCCGTTGGCAAGTGCGGGCGTCGAAGTGCTTGAGGCGGCAAACTTCACGCTGCCCCTATCGGTGAGCGATCCGTCGACAGCAACGCCGACTTTGTGGAGCACACCCGCCTTATCGACAACGTACACTTCCGTACCCGCAGCGTTTGCCACAACGCTCGAACGCACCGATGCGCCCAAGGAAAGACTTCTTGCAGCTGCCTGCGCCTGTGCCGAGCGCCCCGCCGCAGCCTCAATGGACCCTGTTTCTGCATTATAGGAAGTGAGGGTGCCGGCGTCGTCGGCCACAATTAAGTAATTGCCGCACACCGCACCCCCTGCCCAGTAATAGCCCGAGGTTTTATTCTCGTGACTCCACCTCAGCGCACCCGTAGCAAGATTTACGCAGACATAATAACCACCATAGCTCGTATTCCAATCAGCAGCAGCGGTGCCGAAATAGACAGAGCCCCCCGCAACGCTCAAGGTGGTTAAGGGCTGCTGCGATCCTTTCGGATTATCGGGAAGGGCATCGGTCAACCACGTCGTCGTCAGGGCATCGGCCGTCAGCGCCTGTAAGCGACCTTTTGCAAGCGGCACGACGATTACGCCCTGCGCATACACCATGCGGCAGGTCGATTCTATGGCCGCAGCCAAAGGAGCGCTCTTCTTCAGCTTCCCCGTTTCCGCATCAAAAAGGCGCAGTTCGTTGCCCACTGCTATATAGATGTCCCCGTTGACTACAAGCGGATCGGACACTTGCGTATTCCAATCGGTTACCTGTTTCAGCCTTTGTGTCCAGGCAAGATCAGAGGCTTCGGTAGGCGTTGCTACATTGTTCAACGAACCCCCGGCATTGCCAAATCCCGGCCAAGCAGAATCATAGTTAGGGCGCGGGGCATCAGGCACAACGACAACACCATTCGGTGGCAAGGTATTGTCTGGCGGCAAGGTGTCGCTCGGTGGCAGGGTATCGCCCGCCGAGTAATACCAAACAACTTCATCCCCTGGCTGAAGGGTGGTATTTGAAGCAAGTTTATCTGCCAACCTACCGTTGACATAGAACTGCCACCAGGCACCCGTTGCCGGATTCCACGCAAGTGAAGTGCCATCGGCTGAAGTGATAGAAAAAAGACCCGCATCGTAGGTGCATCCCGCGCCGTCGAGCACCGTCTTGGTCATGCTTGCGGCATCGCTGCCCACAGAAACCTTGCGCTCGGTGTTGGCTACCCACACCTGCTGTGCACCCTTGGCATCTTTCCCGATCACCTTGCAAGTAACCGTGCATTTTTCTTCTGGCACAGCGGGTGCATCTAAGCCCGTGGTGCCCGCAACCCTTACTGTCGCTAAAACCGATTGGCGGGCCAACTGCGCAAACTGCGCATTGTCAGGGTAGCGCTGGGCGTACGCGGCATACTTCTGGCTGGAAAGGCAGCTTTCGATCGTGACACTTGTGTTGTATTGAGGCTGCTGCACAAGAAGGTTTTCATGGGTAATAATGTCGGGCCGGCCTGATTTGAACAAACGCCACCCCGCAGACCCCATCGGATCATAGCCCGCTAAATCAACGGGAACGATTCCCCCGCCCGTTTGGTCGTTTGAACTAAAAA
>JAVVPE010000064.1:0-6980 GCA_036655915.1 Raoultibacter sp. | reverse complement strand
TTGCCCATCCGCTCGCAACGGTGAATGGCGTGTTCAACGCCATCTATGCCGTGGGTGATGCCGTGGGCGAAACCATGTTCTTTGGCGAAGGTGCCGGTTCGGGCCCCGCTGCAAGCGCTGTTATGGGCGATGTGCTAGAAGTGGCGCGCCACATTCAGGCGGGCGTTTCGCCGCTGGTCGGCTGCACCTGCACCGATTCGCTGCCGCTTATTCCGATGGAAGATTTGACAACGAAGTATTACCTGCGCTTCGTTGTGGCCGACCGATCAGGTGTTTTGGCGGCTACGGCCGAAGTGTTCGCGCGCCATGGCGTGTCGGTGTATTCCGTGGTGCAGCGCGGCAAAAAAGATGGCGGCGCCGTTGATTTGGTGTATGTGACCCACACCGCCCGCGAAAAGAATATTCGCGCCGTTTTGGCTGATATTGCCAACTTGGATGGTGTACTTATCGGCAACTGCGAACCTTCCGTCATCCGCGTGCAAGATTAAGGCTCGCGCGCAGGGCGGCCGCCTAAAAGTGGCCGCCTGGCGATGGCTTGCTTTCCTGCGGGCGCGCCGTGCTACCATAGGCAGCTGAAAACGAAGAATTTTAGGATGAAAAGAGACTGCCTATGTGCCTCGCTATTCCTGCAAAAATAACCGAACTGAATGAAGACCGCCTGGCAACGGTGGATATTTTGGGGGTAACGCGCAGCATTTCCCTCGATTTGACGCCGCAGGCGCAGGTGGGATCCTACGTGTTGGTGCATGCCGGCTTTGCCATCGAAGTGGTGGATGAACAGTTTGCCCAAGAGACTATCGATCTGATAAAAAGCTTTCCCGAACTGGTCGAAGAAGTGGTTTAGCCATGGATTTATCGCAGTTCAAAAAGCCCGACCTTGCCCGCGGCCTCATCGATTCGATCGCGCGCTTAGCGCCCGAAGATGCCACGCTTATGGAAGTGTGCGGTACCCATACCGTGGCCATCGCGCGCAACGGCATCCGTTCGCTTATGCCGCCGGGGGTGCATCTGGCTTCCGGGCCGGGGTGTCCGGTGTGCGTTACTTCCAATCACGATATTGACACGGTGATTGCGCTTGCGCGCGTGCCCGAAGTGATCATTGCCACGTTTGGCGATATGACGCGCGTGCCGGGGTCCACCTCAAGCTTGCTGCAGGAACAAGCCGCCGGCCGATCCATCGAAATCGTGTATTCGCCGCTTGATGCCCTGCGCCTGGCCCAGGAAAATCCCACGAAAGAAATTGTGTTTGTGGGGGTGGGTTTTGAAACCACCACGCCGCTGGTGGCTATGGCTATCAAGCGGGCAGCGGCGCTTGACCTGGCCAATTTCACCGTGTTTGCCGCGCACAAGAACATGCCCGGCGCCCTGGAAGCCATCATCAACGATCCGCGCCTTAAGGTGGATGCCCTTATTTTGCCGGGGCATGTCAGTACCATTATCGGTGTTGAGCCCTACCGTTTTCTGGCGGAAAAATACGGCATTGCCGGCGTCATCACCGGGTTTGAGCCCGTCGATGTGTTGCAGGGTATCGCCATGATTATGCGCCAGTTGCATGAAGGCCGCGCCGAAATAGAGATTGCCTATGCGCGCGGTGTTATGGCCCGGGGCAATCCGGTGGCCATGGCCGCCATCGAAGAAGTGTTTGAAACCTGTACGGCCACGTGGCGGGGGCTGGGCGACATCGAGGGTTCGGGCTATCGGATACGCCCCGCCTACCAGCGCTTTGATGCAGTTCGTCGCTTTGCCCCGACGGTGGAACCGACGCAGGACCCGAAGGGATGTCGCTGCGGCGATGTGCTGCGTGGCATCATGGCGCCCGATGCCTGCCCGCTGTTTCGCACGCTGTGTTCGCCGGAAAATCCGGTGGGTCCGTGCATGGTGTCTTCGGAAGGCTCGTGCGCGGCGTATTATCGCTACTACTAAGGTATCCCGGAACAATCCTGCGCCCAAGCGGCGCTTTTTGGCGTGCCAGAAATGATACTAATTTAGTAACATTAACTCTTCACATTTGAAGATTTGGTGATAAAATGGAGAAAAGTTCTCAAAAGGGGAACAACTCTGCACCGAGGGAGCCATCCTTCGCAGGGTAAAAACAATGCACGGTGCCTGCGTGCAGCAACAAGAAAAGGGGGTGTGGGGGATGGAGCTTTTTGCCGATATTGCTTTTCTATCGCGTCTTCAGTTTGCACTGACGGTGGCGTTCCACTTCATATTCGTGCCGCTTTCTATTGGCTTGGGTTTGATTCTTGCCATCAACGAAACGCGGTATTACAAATCAAAAAGCCCGGAAGATTCGGCTGCCACGCGCTTTTGGGTGAAGATTTTCACCGCGACATTTGTGGTCGGTGTGGCCACAGGCATCACGATGGAATTCTCCTTCGGCACCAACTGGGCCGATTATTCCCGCTTTGTCGGTGACATTTTTGGAGCGCCGCTTGCCGCCGAAGCGCTTTTGGCCTTCTTCTTAGAGTCGGTGTTTTTGGGCGTGCTGGTGTTTGGGCGCAAGCGCGTTTCGCAGAAGTTTTACCTGGTGTCGGCTTGGCTGGTGTGGTTTGGTTCCTGCCTTTCCGGCCTGTGGATACTTATTGCCAACTCGTGGATGCAGACCCCGGCCGGAGCCGAGCTTGCCGCCGATGGCAGCAAAGCGGTCATCACCGACTTTTTGGCGGCCGCGTTTAATCCCTCCATTTTGTCGCGCTATTCCCATGTGATTACCGCGCTGCTTATTATGGGAGCCTTCCTTTCCATCGCCGTCGCGGCGTGGTATTTGAAGAAGGGCAAGCACGCCGATTTCGCCATGAAAACCATGAAAACGGGCGCGGTTGTTGCTCTTATCACCACGGGTCTTATGATTTTTTCCGCACACAGTTCTGCCGTGTTGGTTTCTGTGGAACAGCCCACGAAGCTTGCCATGATGGAAGGCCAGTACACCAGCGAGAAAATGCCGCTGTATGCCTTTGGCTGGGTCGATCAGGAAAACCAGAAGGTTATCACGCCCTTCGCCATTCCGGGCGGCACCAGCATGCTTGCTTCGGGGTCGTTTGATACGGTGTATCCGGGGCTCAACGAACTTGCCAATGGCCAGTATGGCGATGATTTTACACCGGAAACGGTCGCCGATTTGCCGGTCAACTTCGTGTTCCAAAGCTATCACCTCATGGTGGCCATGTTTGGCCTCATTGCGCTGTGTGTGGCGCTCGCCCTTATTTTCACCTGGCGTGGCGGCAAAATCCGTAACATGAAATGGCTGCAAACCCTGCTGCTTGTTTCGCCTATTTTCCCGTTTATCGCTATTCAGACCGGGTGGATTACCGCAGAAGTGGGTCGCCAGCCGTGGGTTGTGTATCCTTCGACTTCGGGGCCTGAAGGGGTAAGTCTTCTTACCAACGACGCCATTTCGCAATCTGTTTCTGCCCCCGAACTGTGGATTACAATTGGCTTGTTCGTGCTCGTTTACGCATTCCTGTTCGTTGCGTGGGTGCGCGTGCTTTCCGGCTTTATCAAGCGCGGTCCTGTGTTGGAAGGCCCGGAAGCTGAACTTGCGGGTGCCGTGCCTGCCGACGCATCTGCTGCTGAGGTTAAGGTTGCTGCAAAAACCGACGGTAGCGCTAACGCAAAGGACGGTGAGTAATCATGACGTTTTTCGCCGTATTGTGGTTCATTCTGATTTTTGTTTTGATTGCGGGCTATTTCGTGTTGGACGGTTTTGACCTGGGTGCCGGTGCGCTGTATCCCTTCGTTGCTAAAAACGATAAAGAAAAGGCCATCGTGCGCCGCAGCGTGGGGCCTGTGTGGGACGGCAACGAAGTGTGGCTGCTCACGGCGGGTGGTGCGCTGTTCGCGGCGTTCGCGCCGGCTTATGCCACGACGTTTTCCGGCTTCTACCTGGCTATCATGCTGGTGCTGTTCGGCCTGATTGTGCGTGCGGTTTCCCTTGAGTTTCGCGCTCACGACCCGCAATGGGGCCGCGCCTGGGATATATGCTTTTTCGTGGGTTCGCTGCTGCCGGCGCTGCTGTTTGGCGTTGCCGTGGGCAACATCTATGCGGGCATTCCGATGAACGTCAATGGCGATTACGCGGGTCTTCCGCTGATTGGCCTGATTACACCCTTCACGCTGCTGTGTGGCTTGCTGGGTTTGAGCATCTTCCTATCGCAGGGCGCCACCTGGATTTCGCTGAAAGCCCCCAAGCCTTCCGCTGTGCGCGACCGCGCGGCCAAGTTGCGCTTGCCCTTGCAGATTGCGGCCTTGGTGCTGTTCGCGGCCGTTTCGGTGTATGCCCACTTCATCATTCAGCCCACGATGGATCCGGCCTTGGGCGTGTTGCGTTGGTTGTTCGCCATCCTGTTTGTCGTGGCGCTTGTGGCCAGCATTATATTGGTGAAGAAAAAGGATTGCGACCTGGGTGCCTTTTTGGCCAGCTGCGCTTCGGCGGTGTGCCTGATCGGCCTTTTGGCTTCATCGATGTTCCCCAACCTGGTTGTGGCTACCAGCGGTGAAACCATCACGCTTATGAGCGCGGCATCATCTGAGCTGTCGCTGATGTGGATGACGATTATTACCTGCGTCGGCTTGCCGCTTGTGTTGATTTACCACGTGGTCATCTATCGCACCTTCCGCGGCCGTGTGACGGAAGAAGATATCGAAGGCTACTAGCGCGCTGACGCGTCGGCGTGCGTGCGTGTGCCAAGGAAAGTTTTATGGCGCGTGCATGTGTTAAAGTGTAGAAAGCTTAGAGCAAATGAGATACGCCCCGACCTTCGCGTTGGGAAACGGTCTCATTTTTGTTTCTTGCGCGCGGGGGGGCAAAGCAATCGGCTTCCTTAAGGCTTGCATTACCCAGAGCCTCGGGTAGGATGAAGCGAAAGCAAAAAGGAGGCTTACGTGAAGCGTTTTATTATCGAACAGTCGTTTTGGGATTTGTTTCCCGATGCGCACATTGGCATCGTCGTGGCGGAGGGCTTGCAGCCGGCCGAAGCGGTGAGGGCTGCCCATGATGCGGAAATAGGTGCTTTGCTGGCGCAGGAAAACCGCGAGGCGCTGCGCTTTTTGCCTTCGCATACCATCAGCGAAAACGAAGTGGTTGCGGTGTGGCGCGATGCCTACCAGAAATTCAAGACGAAAAAGGGCGCGCGCTCATCGATTGAAAACCTACTGAAGCGCGTGTCGAAAGGTAATGAAGTGGGACGCATTACGCCGCTGGTTGATCTTTATAACGCGGTTTCCTTGCGCTATGCGCTGCCGTGTGGCGGGGAAGATCTCGATACATTTGTGGGCGATTTGCGTTTGCGGGTGACGCAGGGCGGCGATGTTTTTCGCGCGCTGGGTGATGCGGAAGATAGCCCGACACTGCCCGGCGAAGTGAGCTATCTTGATGATGTGGGTGCGGTGTGCCGCTGTTGGAACTGGCGCGATGGCCAGCGCACCATGCTGACCGATACAACGCAAAACGCCTTCTTGATCGTTGAATGCGTCGACCCCCAACGTGGCGATGATGCGCGCGCCGCCACCGAATATCTCGCCCAACTTACCCAGCGCTATTGCGGTGCCACCTTAGCGCAGGTGCAGATGCTTTCAAAGGAAGCTCCCCAAGTGCAGATTCAGGGATAGAACAACGCCAACAACAGAATGCTCATGGCGCATGGTGAAACCCGGACTAGGCACGCATACGTGTGACACCGTTGTACTTAGACCAGCCAAATAGGAAGGCGTTGGGTGATGACGCAAGAAAATATCCGCTATCGCGTTAAGCTACGAAGACGGCGCATGTTCTTTTTTTATAGTCAAGATCCGCAACCGGAGCGCTATCCCGGCTTTAAGAAAAAGCGTACCGGGCGCCATGCGGTGCACTGGGAAGGTACCGTTGATAAAAGCGCACTTGCGGCCATCAAAGCAAACGCCAAGCAAGATCGCCTTGATCTGCAATCCTACGACGTGAGAGCGGTGCGGTCGAGCAGGTATGCCGAAGCGTACTTCGCAGTTGAAAGTAGCGGATGGCGTTGCGCCTATTGCGGGCGCCGCCTTGAAAAGTATCAAGTTACGGTTGACCACATCATCCCCGTGGCTCGCGCTCAAACCTCCTGGTTTTACTGGCCATTCCTCGACAAAGTCGTAGGGGCTGCTTCGGTCAATGATCCCATCAACCTCGTCAGCGCCTGCAGAACATGCAACGCGCACAAGGCGGCCAAAGGAGGACTGTGGGTAGTCCGGGGATTTATCGGGCGTTCTCGCTGGGTGCGTGCAAGCATCTTTCCCGTCAGAGTGCTTTTGTCAATATGCTTTCTTGCTGGCGCTTTCTACGTCTTTGCCGGCGCTTTCTACGTCTTAAATCGCATCGGCGTTGTAGATTGGGTTATTGCGCTGCTTTCGGAGGGGATTAACACGCTGAAAGGGTCTTGTATCCGTTACGGGATTCACTTGTAACGCTCAGTGCAGCTTTCAAGGCAGAACCTGCAATAAAGGATTTAAACGTAAGCGATCAATAATCCCCATCTTCACATTGATGCTGCAGTAGCTGATACTTTCCTTGACAACGAGGAGGGTGACTGTGGGAGCAGGTAACAGCAAAGAGTATTGGCGCTGTCAGGTTGAGCGATTGCTGGCAACTGATATGTCGGTACGACAGTGGTGTGAGATTAATCGTGTATGCAGCGCGACCATGTATGGCTGGTTGTCGATGTTTGCTGAGTGCGAGCCAGAATTATTTGGTGGAGCAAGCAATATCGCAGACAAGAAAAAGCGGCGCTGGGTTGAATCTACCCGGAACAATATGAGAGATGCCAAGGCGATTGTTCCCGCGCTTGCAGCCTCGGGGTTTCTTGTCGTTGATTCGGCAGATTTAACGGCGTCGGTTGATGGGAATCAGCTCAAGCGTGATTCGGCCTTACTCGGCGCGATTACGGTTGCCATCAACGGCACCACAACAACTATTTTGCCTGGCACAGCAAAAGCCGATATTGCCAACGTTTTGTCGGTGGTGG
>JAVVPE010000063.1:0-7008 GCA_036655915.1 Raoultibacter sp. | reverse complement strand
TGGTAAAGCCCTGTTGCTTGCCCTGCTAGAACGTCTATGTGGTTTGGTAGCGTTCTAGCAGGAGCTTAGGGTTGCCGGTTTTGCGAAATCTCAACAATCATTTAAGCGGTGTGCGAGGTTGCGGCGGTGCCGTCACCTGGCGCGGGGGGCTTGGGGGTGGGGGCGGGTGCGGCGGTGAGGGTGATGGTGGAGCCCTTTTTGGCGCTGCCGGTGGGATTTTGCTTCGATACGATGGCGGTGGGGCTGTCGTCACCGGCCACATACACATCGAAGCCAGCATTTTGCAGGGTTGCCGTCGCCTCGGCCACCGTCATGTCAATAACTCTGGGGATAGTAATTTTGGCATCGGCAGGATCTTGTCCCTGGCTGATGGTGAGGGTGATGGTGGTGCCCTTTTCCTGCTTGCCGGAAGGCGAATAGCTGATGACGAGGCCTCGGTCTACTTTGCTGCTGTAGGTGCGCTCGATGGTGGCCTTAAAGCCCGCACCTTCAAGGGTGGAAATTGCATCAGATTCGCCGTAGCTTGTCACATCGGGAACTGCGATTGCTTCAGCGCCCAAAGAAAGGTAGAACGTGATGGTGGCACCCTTGGTTGCCTTGCTGCCTGCAGCGGGGTCTTGCCTGATCACATGGTTGACGGCGACGCTGTTAGAATATTCGGCCGTGCCCGATTGCCCTTTTAGGCCGGCTGCATCAAGGGCTTTGCGCACTTCATCGGCCGTCATGTTTGTTAAATCGGGAACAGGAACCTGGTCGGCACCCCCAGAAATATTAAGGTTGATCTTCGTGCCCTTTTCGCGCTTTTCGCCACCCTTGGGGTCTTGGCTTACCACTTTGCCCGCTTCAATCTTGTTGTCTTTGACGGTGCTGGCACTCACTTCAAAACCGGCGGCCTTCAGCGTGGTGGTTGCTTCTTCTTGGGTTTTACCGGTAACGTTGGGCACTTCAATGCCCGTGCCGCCAGAACAGGTGGTAAGGCCAATAGCAATGCCTGCGATGGCGATGATGGCCACGATAATGCCAATGATAAGCGGCGCGCGGTTTTTCTTCCTGGCGCCAGCATCGTCGCTGCGATAATTGGTGGAAGCGGGGTTGGTTGTTGCGCTATCCCTGTTCAGGGCGGGCATAACGGCGGTGCCATCAGCTGCCATGGCGCTGTTGGGGGGCATACCACCCAACACGTGGGTTTCGGCACCCGCGAAGCCAGCACCTAAGTTTACCGGGCGCCCGGCCAAGTAATCGTTGAGGGCATGCTTCATTTCGCTAGCGGTGGCAAAGCGGTGGGTCGGGTCTTTTTCAAGCGCCTTCATAATGATGTCTTCAAGCGCGATATCGATATCGGGGTTGATGTTACTGGGGGGCACGGGCAGGTCGTTTACCTGCTTCATGGCAACGCTTACCGCATCGGGGCCATCAAAGGGCAGGCGACCGGTGGCAGCTTCATACAGCACCACGCCCAAGGAATAGATATCGCTGGTGGAAGTAAGCTCTTTTCCCTGCGCCTGTTCGGGGGATACGTAGTGTGCGGTGCCCAGAACCGAAGAAGTTTGCGTCATGACGGAATTTTTCGCGCGGGCGATGCCAAAATCCATCACCTTTACGTTGCCGTCAGGCTGAATCATGAGGTTTTGCGGCTTGATGTCGCGATGCACGATGTCAAGATTGTGCGCCACCGAAAGAGCCTGGCACACCTGCGAGCCGATTTCGGCAACCTTGCGCTGGTTGATGGCGCCGCGTTCTTTGATGGCCGTTTTCAGATCGCTGCCGCGCACGTATTCCATTACGATGTAATAGATGCCCTGGTCTTGACCCCAATCGTACACGTTGACGATGTAGGGGCTTTGCAGGTTGGCCGCCGCGGCCGCTTCCTGGCGAAAGCGCTGGGTGAAGGCGGGGTCAGCCGCATATTGGGGCAGCATAACCTTCACTGCCACCACGCGACCCAGCACGCTATCCTGCGCGCGGTACACTTCGGCCATGCCGCCGATGCCGATGCGATCCGCCATTTTGTAGCGGTTGTTGAAAATCCTGCCCGTCATGTTTCCTGCCACGTTTTTGCTCCTTTTGGACACATGGTTGCAAGCTTGCGTCACTCTTTTGGGTGGAAGCCAAGCATACCTTATTTACAAGAGACCTTGAACCTCCAAGGCAGTTTTTAACACTTTTTGCGCTTTTGGTGTTGCTACGCCATCCCCACCGGCACCTTCCTCAATAATCAGGGAAACGACCACGCTGGGATTGCTGCTAGGGGCCATGCCGACAAACCAGCTGTCGTCTTTGGCTTTGCCCGTTTCGGCTGTGCCGGTTTTGCCGGCAACCTGCACGCCAGCGATGGCGGCGGGGGTGCCGGTACCCGCATTGACCACGCCTTCAAGCACGGTTTTTGTGCGGTTGGCCACAGATGCGCTGAGGGGTTGACTAAATAGTTTCGGCGATGCGCCATAGCTTTTTTCGCCGTTGGCGCTATAGAGGGCATCGACGAAGTAGGGTGTTTGGATAACGCCATCGTTGGCAATGGCCGCGCCGATCATGGCCATCTGCATTACGGTGGCGTAGGGCCCGGCGGAACTTTCGTGTTCGCCCACCGGCTGACCAACGGCTGCCCAGGCGGTTTCCCACTCGGTCATTTCCTTGGGGTCGGGCATGAGCGATTCGGTCAGGGGAAGCTCGAGGCCGATTTCTTTGTTGAAGCCATATTGGGCGGCGGCGTCAACAAGATTTTTGGCACCAATCTGTGCGCCAACCTGGCCAAATACCGTATTTGATGACACTTCGGTCGCGCGGGCAAGCGTGATATTGCCATAATCTGTCTTGTCGTAGTTGATAACGGGTGCATTGCCAATGTCCATGGTTGCCGGGGAAGCATAAACCGTACTTTCGGTGGCAATGTTGTCCTGCAGCGCCGTGGCCAGCGTGAGCATTTTGAAGGTTGACCCCGGCGCATAACGCGTTTGCATGGCGCGGTTGACCAGGGCGCTTGAATCGTTGGGGTTGGCCAGCAGCACTTCGACATCACCTGCGGCATAGGTGGGGGACGACGCCATTGCCAGCACTGCGCCGGTGTTGGGATCAAGCACCACGCAGGCGCCGGTGTAACCCGCAAGGGCATCTTGGGCAGCCTGTTGAATTTTCGCATTAAGGGTAAGCGTCACATCGTTGCCCGCGTTGCCGATGCCGGCCGCCGCATTGAGGGCATCGGTCCAGGTCGCGTAATTTTTCTGCCCCTTCAGCGTGTCATTGAAGCTTTTTTCGATGCCGCTGGTGCCGTATTGCTGCGAACTGTAGCCGACAACGTGGCTGGCCAGATCGCCCGCGGGGTAGACGCGCGCGTAGCTGCCGTCATCGTTTTGGACGCTTTGCGCCAATATCGTGCCGTCGTAGGTGGAAATGGTGCCTCGTTCGGTGCGCGCTTCTTTGGCCAGAGTATGGTTGTTGCCCGGCATGTTTTGGTAGGTTTCTGCCTGCACAACCATGATCATCGTCAGGTTGGCAACCAGCAAGGCAAACATAAGCGAGAAAATTATCATGATGTGGGTCAGGCGTTTGCCCAGTGAAACGCGACCCAGCACGCCGGTGGTGTGCAGCGAAGAGGTGCCCAACTTCATTTCTTCGCCGACGCCTGTGCCTTCATCGCCACATTTCAGCAAAAATCCGATGGCAATAAAGCTTGCCAACAGGGAAGACCCGCCCTGGCTTATGAAGGGCAGCGTTAAGCCGGTAAGGGGAATCAGCCGCGTTACGCCGCCCACGATGATGAACGCTTGCAGCACGACGGTGGCGGTAAGACCCACGGCGATAAACGAACTGACGTCGCTTTTTGCCCGTGCGGCGGTGACGAAGCCGCGGATGGCCAGCCCCAGATACAACAGCAAAACGCCTGCGGCACCCAGAAGGCCTGCTTCTTCGGAAATGGCCGCGAAGATGAAGTCGCTTTCCACGACAGGGATGGTGTCTGCCGCCATGCCGCGCCCGATGCCGACGCCGAACAGATCGCCATCAGCCATGGAATAGATGGATTGCACCAGCTGGTAGCCCTTATTTGCCGCATCAGCGAAGGGGTCAAGCCAGGTTTCGACACGAATTTGCACGTGGCCGAACAGCGCCCATGCAGCAAGGCCCCCAATGGCGGCCAGCGCAAGGCCGATAATAAGGTAGAACTTCTTGCCGGTTGCGGCGTAGAGCATGGTAAGAAATACGAAGAAGAACACCAAAGCCGAGCCGAGGTCTTTTTCAAATACGACAACAAGCAAGGCGATCGCCCACATAAGCAGCAGCGGGATCAGCGTGCGAATGTCGGGTAAGTTGACCGGCCCCAGGCGGTGGGTGAACACCGAAAGCATTTCGCGGTTTTCGGCCAAGTAACCCGCCAGGAACAACACGATGAATATCTTCGCTATTTCGCCGGGCTGAAACGAAAACGGCCCCAGCGAAAGCCAGATGCGGCTGCCATAAATTTCTTGGCCAAGGCCGGGCACCAGCGGGGAAAGCAGCAGCACAACCCCCACAATCATCAGGGTGTATTTATAGTTGGCAATCTTGTCGAGATTTTTGATGAGTGCAATAACTAACACCATAAAAACGACGCCCACAAAAAGCCAGGTAACCTGGCCCAAGGCCAGTTCGGGGCGCAGGCGCGTCACAAACGCGATGCCGATGCCCGAAAGCGCGAACACGATGGGTAAAAGGGCGGGGTCGGCACCCGGGGCAAACTTGCGAATAGCCAGGTGAGCCACAATAAAGCTGCCGAAAATGCCCAGCGGCACGCCCAGTGTTGTTGCGTTGAGTGCAAGCCCCTGGTTGATGGTAAGCATGGCAAACAGCAGTATGACCAAGGGGGCGGCCACACATAAAAGGGCAAGCTCTATATTGCGTCGCTTCATGTGAGCACCTTACCCTTCCGTTTTCGGCGCAGGGGCGGGCTCAGCGGGGGTGCCGGCGGCATCCGGCGCACCAGAGGGGGGCGCACTTGCGCCTTCGACTGCACCTTCGCCGGTAGGTGTATTGCCTGCTGCCCTGTCGATTTCGGAGCGATACTCCGCAATCAGCTTGTGGGCAGCTTCCAAGTTGTCAACGCGGATGCCGCCTTGCAGGCGGTTGGCAGCGCCGGGCTGCAGCTTTTCCACTTTTATATCGGTGGCGTTATCAAGTTGGGAAAGGGGTGTGCCGAACAGTTCGCCGGGCACGCCGCGATACACGCTGACGGTGCCATTTTCGGCGATGAGATAGGCGGAATTGCTTGCGTAGGCATACAGGCCTATTCCCGTTGCAAGTAGTGCACCAACAAGGATCAGCGCGATAAAAACCATAAGCCTGCGCGATTTGCGCGTGTAGCGACGCTGCCGCTTTTCGCTGTGGCCGGTCACGTCGGCGATAATTACAGTGATGTTGTCGTGACCCCCTGCGTCGATAGCTTCGTTGACCAGCGAACTTGCACATCGCTGTGGGTCGCGGGTGCGCGCTGTTAGCGCTTCAATTTGGTCATCTTCCAGCATGGCAGAAAGGCCGTCGGAACACAGCAGTAAGCGGTCGCCCGCTTCCACGTTAATTTCATAGAGGTCGGCCACCATGCGCGGGTCGCTGCCCAGGGCGCGGGTGATAACGGAGCGATTGGGGTGCACGCGCGCTTCTTCCGCCGTAAGCTGCCCCGCATCTATCATGTCGGCCATGAGGCTGTGGTCGCGGGTAAGTTGTTGCAGTTTTCCCTGATGAAGCAGGTAGGCGCGCGAATCGCCCACCTGGGCGATAACAAGGCGTTCGCCTTCTAAGATGGCCGAAGTGACCGTGGTGCCCATGCCCGCGCGTTCCTTGCTTTGCCCCGCCGCCAATATGACGGCGCGGTTGGCCGCTTCAACGGCTTTGCCCAGCGCTTCGACATCGGCGTGGCGCGGGGCCTTTTCGGCCATGGTCGTTACGGCAATTTCGGAAGCCACTTCGCCAGCAGCATGGCCACCCATGCCGTCTGCGACGACGAACAGGGGGGGCGTGACAATCAGGCTATCTTCGTTGTGGTCGCGCAAGCAGCCGATATCGGTGCGGCTTCCAAATGTTGCGATAGGCCTGCGGGTGCGCGCTCGCTGTGCGGAAGAATGCGCCATCAGGCAAACCTTACGCGCATGGCAACATCGCCGACATTGACGATATCGTTATTTTTAAGTGCGGTGGGTTCGGCGATGGGCTGCCCGTTGACGGCGGTGCCGTTGGTTGACCCCATATCTTCGATGAACAGGTTTTGTCCCATCAGCGTGAAGCGGGCGTGGCGCCCAGAAACATAGCCAGCGCCAATAACGATATCGGATCCCGGGCTGCGGCCAACGATGATGGGACCGCGAACCGCCAGCTGCACGCCGCGCAATTCCTTGGGTCCCTTTTCAACGGCAACCGACCAAGATTTCTCTTTCTTTCGCTGCCCGCGTACCAACCCGATGCCCGTTTTCATGATGGCAAACAGGAAAAGGTAGAGCAGCGCAACAAAGAGAAGTCGAGCGATGAGTAAAACAATGTCTATCACGTGATCTTCTTTCGCTTCATTTGGTGTGCGATGCGCACCACGGGTAGTGCGGGGTTGGCGCGTAAAATTTATTCCTGAGTGAATATAAGATTGGTGACCCCGATGGTGATTTGATCGCCTTCATAAAGAGGCTGCGAAGTGATGATGCGGCCGTTGACCTTTGTGCCGTTCGTCGATCCCAAATCGGTAATGACCCACACGCCCTGGGGCTCGAAGCGCAGTTCGGCATGGTTGCGGCTTGCGTTGAGGTCGTTGATGATGATGTCGCTTGACGTTTCGCGCCCCAGAATCAGGCGCGCAGCTGCCAGGCCATAGGCGCGGTTTTGCCCGATGTCGATCAGGCGCGCGCGCACGGCTTGCTGGTCGGGCACGGCGTTCACGCCTGCGGCACCCGCCGCAAACACGGTCGTGTTCGGTGCCTGCGCAACAGGTGCGCCGCCACCGCCATGCTGTTCTTCGTTGAAGTTTTGGCTGTCGAAGGTGTATTCGCCGTAATCTAT
>JAVVPE010000062.1:0-7514 GCA_036655915.1 Raoultibacter sp. | reverse complement strand
AAACAGAATACCCCACATCCAGCAAGATATTGCGAAACGCAGGTCGCGTGCTGGATTGACAGTCAAAAGGCCAGGCTATTCCCACTCTATCGTGCCCACGGGCTTCGGCGTGAGGTCGTAGACGACGCGGTTTACTCCGGGGACTTCGTGGGTGATGCGGTAGGTTATCTTTTCGAGCACGTCGTAGTCGATGCGCTCGATGGTGGCAGTCATGGCGTCGACCGTGTTGACGGCGCGCAGGATGACGGGGTATTCGAAGCAGCGCGCAGCGTCGCGCACGCCGACGGATTTGAAATCGGGCACGACGGTGAAGTACTGCCACACCTTACCGGCCAAGCCTGCCTTCTCAAATTCCTCGCGCACGATGGCGTCGGATTCGCGCACGCACTCCAGGCGGTCGCGGGTGATCTCTCCCAAACAGCGCACGCCCAAGCCGGGGCCGGGGAAGGGCTGGCGCTCGACCATGGCGTCGGGCAGCCCCAGGGCGCGCCCGCACGCACGCACTTCATCTTTAAACAGCATTTTCAATGGTTCGACCAGTTCAAACTGCATATCGTCGGGCAGGCCGCCAACGTTGTGGTGCGATTTTACGACCTTGGCGGTTTTCGTGCCGGATTCGACGATGTCGGGATAAATGGTGCCCTGACCCAAAAAGTCGATTCCCTCAAGCTTGCGCGCTTCTTCTTCAAACACGCGGATGAATTCGGCGCCGATAATTTTACGTTTTTCCTCGGGTTCAAAAACGCCTGCAAGTTTGCCCAGGAAACGATCGATGGCATCGACGTATACCAGGTTGGCGTTCATTTCTTCGCCGAATACCTTGCAGACCTGTTCCGCTTCGCCTTTGCGCAAAAGGCCGTGATTGACGTGCACGCAGGAAAGCTGGGTGCCGACTGCGCGAATGAGCAGAGCGGCCACAACGCTTGAATCAACGCCGCCGGAAAGAGCGAGCAGTACGCGCTTGTTGCCTATTTGCTTGCGCAGCAGTTCCACCTGGTCAGCTATGAAGTTTTCCATGTTCCAGTTGGGCTGTGCCTCGCAGGTGTTGAAAACGAAATCCTCCAGCACTGCATGGCGCGCGGGTTCATCTTCGGGCCAGTCGGGAAGGTTTTGTGGCACTGCAGCTTCATGGTCGACCACAAACAGGGGCAAGCCGCTTTCGTAGATGGCGGCGGCTGCATCGATGGCAACGCCGTCGACCATGCGGTTTGGTCCTCCATTCAAAATGATACCCCGCACATTGGCAAGTGTAGCCAGTTCGGCGGCGGTGATATCGAAATTATGAATTTCGGTGTAGACGCCCAGCGCGCGAATGTCGCGGGCGATAAGCGTGTTGTGTTCGCTGCCTAAATCGATGATGACAATCATGTCTTGCTGCATGGATTTCTCCTTCGCGTACGTTTGTGATGTGGTGCGCCTATTGTAGCGCGCCGCCCCCGCTTGCACGCCTACGCCCCCGCGGTTTCCGTATTTTCTCGACGACTTGCGCGCGAGGCCGTTTGCGCACGCCCCAATGGTGTATGTTTGCATGCGGAAAAGAGGTGGCGCGCGCTGCCAAGCAAAGGATGGCCGCGCGCTTTGAAGGAGGAAGCCATGGCTGATCAGGATGCAGCGGCGCGATCAAAATTGCTGATAGGCCACGACGGCCTGGAGAAACTTGCGCACTCTACCGTGGTGGTATTGGGGCTGGGTGGCGTGGGATCCAGCTGCGTTGAGGCACTTGCGCGGGGTGGCGTGGGAAACTTCGTTATCGTTGATCATGATGTGGTAGCCCCCAGCAATATCAACCGGCAGGCCATCGCCTTTACCAGCACCTTGGGGCAACGCAAAGTTGATGTGATGCGCGCCATGATTGCCGACATCAATCCCTCTGCCAGCGTTGTAGCGCATCCCCGCTTCGTGCTTCCCGAAAACCTTCCGCAGTTTTTTGAGCTGCCGCCCGATTACGTGGTGGATGCGATTGACACGGTGGCAACAAAGCTGGCCTTGGCTCAGTTTGCCGAAGAGCATGATTTTAGGCTGGTAAGCAGCATGGGGTCGGGCAATAAATTTTATCCGGAGCAGTTTCGGTTTGCCGATATTTACGATACGACGGTGTGCCCGCTGTGCAAGGTGATGCGCAAAGAGGCACGGGCGCGCAACATCAAGGCCTTGCGCGTGCTGTATTCGCCTGAAGCACCGGTGGCTGTACCCGTTGCCGAAGGCGCGACGCGCGACGCTCGCAGCGATTTGGGCACGATGTCTTATATGCCGCCGATTATGGGTCAAATGATAGCCGGTGAAGTTATACGCGGTTTGCTGGGAATGCGCTAAACTGGAAGCTATGAAAACACAAACGAAAACACCCCCACAAGCACAAACACAAACGAAAACAACGCCTACGGTTCGTCGCACCCTCCACCGCTATTGGCGCGTTACGGCGCTGCAATGGCCTATGTTTTTGCTGGCGGTGCTTTCCACGATGGGATTTGTATTTTTCCTTTCGTATGGCAACCCTTATATTGTTGGCCTGGTAATTGACCGGGTGAACGTGGGCGGCGTGGCGGCCGATCAGGTATTTGCCGCGTTTGGCCCCTATATCGTGGCGCTTATTGCCACCAATGTACTGGGGCAAACCTGCAGTAAGCTACAAGATTACAGCATTTGGAAGCTGGAAATTAAAGCTAACTACGAACTGGCCACCAACGTGTTTGACATCCTGTCAAACCAGTCGATGACATTTCACTCGAATCGTTTCGGCGGATCGTTAGTGGGGCAGACAAGTAAATTTCTTTCCGGATACACCACGCTTATCGAAAGTTTTGTGTATGCGGTTATTCCCATCATGTGTTCGGCAGTGTTCACCATCACGCTGTTGGCGCCGCGCGTGCCGTTTTACGTGGTGCCGCTGGCCTGCTTGCTGGTGGTGTATGTGTTGGTTTCGTTTACCTTGTATCGTCGTATTTTGCCACTGAATGGGGCGGCTGCGGCGGCGCAGAACCGTCTTTCGGGCGAACTTTCCGATTCTATCACCAATATTTTGGCTGTAAAAACCTATGCGCGCGAACCCTACGAGCGCGGGTTGTTCGATACGGCAAATCATGAAGTGGTGCAAGCCGATTCGCGCCGGATGCGCGCATCCATTTTGCGAGGGGCGGCTACGGCCAGCCTGACCGTAATAATTATGATTGTACTAGTTATATTTGTAACGGGCGGTAATGCGTGGTTTGGCATCAGCGCGGGCACCTTGGTGATGATGTTTACCTACACCTATTCGCTGACGATGCAATTCAACCGCCTTAACCAGACGTTTCAGCAGATCAATCGCGCCTTTGGCGATGCGCATGACATGACGGTCGTGCTGGACGAACCGCTGCTGGTGGCCGACGAGCCCGCCGCGAGCGATTTGGAAGTGCCGCGGGGCGTTATTGATTTTAAAGACATCACCTTTCATTACGACGACGCAAAAGTCACCGATACGATATTTGCAGATTTCACACTGCACATACCCGCTGGCCAGCGCATCGGATTGGTGGGGCGCAGCGGCAGCGGCAAAACAACCCTGACAAAGTTGTTGTTGCGCTTAACCGATATTCAGCAGGGGCGTGTGGAAATCGACGGGCAAGATGTTTCGCAGATAACGCAGGCCAGCTTGCGCCGCCACATTGCCTACGTGCCGCAAGAGCCGCTTTTGTTCCACCGGAGTGTGCGAGAAAACATTGCCTATGGCAGGCCTGACGCTACGGAAGACGAGATATATCAAGCGGCGCGGCGCGCCAATGCGCTGGAGTTTATCGAACGCTTGCCCGAAGGGTTTGACACCATCACGGGCGAACGTGGTGTGAAGCTTTCGGGTGGGCAGCGCCAGCGCATAGCCATTGCGCGTGCCATTTTGGCGCAGGCTCCCATTTTGGTGCTTGACGAAGCCACGTCGGCCTTGGATTCTGAAAGCGAGAAGCTGATTCAAGATGCCCTGGTCAACCTGATGGAGGGGCGTACTTCTATCGTTATCGCGCACAGGCTTTCCACGGTGGCAAGCCTTGATCGCATTGTGGTGTTGTCCCAAGGCGCAATTGTGGAAGACGGCACACATGCTGAACTGGTGGAACAGGGTGGCGCCTACGCCGATCTTTGGAATCGCCAAAGCGGCGCATTTTTGGGGAGCGATTAGGCGCGGTAGTTTTGCCCGAAAATGGCGTGATTCGCACCTTTTTTCACCCCGATGATGGCATCGATAACTTAGCGCCGGGCATCCTTGAGCAAAATGGCAGCACGCATTTGTCGTGCGGGGTGAGCTGTGGGGTCAAGCTGGACTATGCGCCCTTCAAAGGCATCAAGGTGCCCGAAGAAAAGAATTTTGCTGATAAGTTCGTTTTCGTCGCGCGGGATGTACCCCAGTTTATTGTCCTATAATCAGTGCAGTGCTATTTTGACGGGACTATTTGTTTGCGAGGGGGCTGGTATGGCGCGCAGTGTGAACCAGAAGTTGAAGATGGTGTGTTTGGCGAAGATGTTGCTTGAAGAAACCGACGACGAACACGGGCTTTCTATGCCTGCCATTGTTGAGCGTTTAGCCGAGCAGGGCATTGCTGCCGAACGCAAAGCGCTGTATCGCGACATTGCCCTTTTGCGCGATTTTGGGCTCGATATTATCACGCGCAAAGGGACGCGCACCGAATACGCCATTGGCGTGCGGCGTTTTGAATTCCAAGAACTGCTTTTGCTGGTGGACGCCGTGCAAAGCTCGCGTTTTCTCACCGAAAAGAAAAGCGATCTGTTGGTTGACCGCATAAAATCGCTGGCGTCGGTGCACCAGGCCGATCGCCTAAGCAAGCGCATCCACGTTGAAGGCCGCATCAAAATGCAAAACGAAAGCATCTACCGCAACATCGATGCGATTCAAGAAGCCATTGCCTGCAAGCAGAAAATCGAGTTTCACTACTTTGAATACAATGTGAATAAGGAAGAGGTGCTGCGCCACAACGGCGACCTCTACAAAGAAACTCCCGTGAATCTTGTGTATGCGGCCGATTACTATTACCTGATTGCCTACAACGATAAACACAGTAAGTTCGTGCGCTATCGCGTCGACCGTATGCGCGATCTTGCGGTGGCATCCGATGCCGCCACCCACAATGAGGCCATCACGCACTTCGACGTGCAGGAGTTCAGCCTGCGTTCCTGTAATATGTTCGGCGGGGAAGAGTCGTCGGTAACACTGCTGGTTAATCGGGACATTATCGGCTCGGTCATTGATCGCTTTGGCAAAGATGTCAAGGTGGTTGCCGCGGGCGAGGGCGCGGCACACGTGTATGTGCCGGTGCTGGAAAGCCCGGTTTTCTTTGGCTGGCTTGCCCAGTTTGGCACCCAGGTGCGCATTGAAAAGCCCACCAATTTGGCGCAAAAGTATAGGGACTATCTTGCAGAGATTGTGGAAGCTTATCCTAAGCTGGGGTAGCACGAGGGCAGCACTGGGGTATCCTTGTCGTTTGCAAAGAGAATCTTGACGAAGAGAGCGGCGGCCCCATCCATTATGAAAATCAACAATGCCATTTTGCACGTTTTCGATTTTGTTTCTTGCGTTAACGTGTTTGCCCAAGAAGAGCTTGATCTGTCCAATAAAAACACCCTGCGGTATGTGACTAGCCAGGCACGCCGTGCGCTGAACAACATCGACAATAAGCGGGGGGAATTTGCCTCCGATAGCCTGTTTGCTGAAGAATTGCGCAAGTATTTCCGCGGGCAAAACGAGTTCACGGGTTTGTCTACCCAGATTGCGGAATACATTGTCGGCGAGCTTTCCCGTATGGAAAAAACGGAATCGACCGATTTGCTGGTCATCGATTTTGAGGGGGATGCCGCTTCCACGGTGCGGGATATGACCGACGAGGAAGCGGCTGCCGCCTATGAGGCGCGCGGCAAGCGCTACTTCGCCTTCCTGTTGTTGGAAAGTCGTCAGGCCTTCATGCACGAAGTGGGCCGTGCAGAAAGCGGCGCGGTGCGCAACGATATCGCCCGCCATCACGCGATATTGCCGAACCCTTCGCAGAAGGTGCAATCGTATGCGATCATCGAATCGCGGTCGCTCAAGGTGCTGTTTTGCGACAAAGAGCGCACGATTGCCGGCGACCAACGCTGGCTTATTCCCGATGGATTGTTGCAATGTTCCATGGGGGCTTCGGGCAAAGAAACCTTCGATGGCGTGGTGCGCATCGTGGAAGAAGTGGCGGGGCAATATGGCACCAGTGCCGCCATGGCGGTTTCAAAAGCAAAGGCCTACGTGTCTGAAAACGCGCAAGAATCCGACGACATTTACCCCGAAGAATTGGGACGCGAAGTGTTCGATGATGATGCGGCGCTGCAAAAACGCTTTGCCGAAGCGGTGGCTGAAGAGGAAATTCCCGATCGCGTTGTGGTGGAAAAAGCGGTGGCTGCGCGCGTGGCGAAGAACCACAAAATTCGTACCGACACCGGCATTGACATCACTTTTCCCGCGGAATACTGCAAAAATTCCGACTTCATCCAGTTTGTTAATGGGGCCGATGGGCGCATTTCCATCGAGCTAAAAAATATCGGTAGCATAGAAAACCGCTGAGAGGATTGTGCTATGAACGAAATTAAATGTCCGCATTGTGGCCAGGTGTTTCAGGTGGATGAATCGGGGTTTGCCGACATTGTTAAGCAGGTGCGCGATGCCGAATTTGCCCAGGAACTTCAGGCGCGCGAAAAACTTTTGGAAGCCAACAAACAACAGGCGGTCGAACTGGCCAAAGCTGCAACGGCAACACAATTGCAGGGCGATCTTGCCGACAAAGGCGCGCGCATTGTTGAACTTGAAACGAAGATGAGTGCCCTTTCGCAGGCCAACAGTTTAGCGATTGAAAAAGCTGTTGCCGAAGCGGAAAAGCAGCGCGATGCCCTTGCAGCTCAGCTGAAGGAAAAAGAAAATGCGGTGGCATTGGCAGAAGCAAAAACGAAAAATGCTCTGCAGGGCGATCTTGCCGCCAAAGAGGCAGAAATTGCTCAGTTGCAGGCGGCCTTGCAGGCGGGTGCAACCGAAAAGCAGCTAGCGGTAACGCAGGCTGTGGTTGCGGCAGAAAAGCAGCGTGATGCATTGGCCGCGGAAGTGAAGTTGAAGGAAGCCGAAAGAGGGCAGCTTGAAATTGCCGCACGTGCCCAGTTGGCGGAAGCTCTTAAATCGAAGGATGAGATAATCGCCTATAAAGAGGAAGAAATCCTGCGCTACAAAGATATGAAGGCCAAGCTTTCAACAAAAATGGTGGGCGAAACGCTTGAGCAGCATTGCGAAATAGAGTTCAATAAATTGCGGGCAACTGGGTTTCAACGGGCCTATTTTGAAAAAGACAACGATGCGGGGTCGGGTAGCAAGGGCGATTACATCTATCGCGAAACCGATGAAGCCGGCAATGAAATTATTTCTATCATGTTTGAAATGAAGAACGAACTCGACGAAACGGCAACCAAGAAGAAAAACGAGGACTTCTTAAAGGAACTCGATAAAGACCGCAGCGAAA
>JAVVPE010000061.1:0-7664 GCA_036655915.1 Raoultibacter sp. | reverse complement strand
GCGCGATTACGCATGCGCGCTTTTTCGTTGGTTAAGATGCGCTTTTTCTGACTTTTAATATTAGCCACGCTTAATCCTCCATAGTTGTACTCAATTGTTTCAAACGAAAACTTGAAAATCTTAGCACAGATTTCATCAAATTGTACTAGTTGTCTTGCGAAAATGTGGCGCGCCACCCTTTAATTGATAAAATCAACAAGCCCAAGCGGCTAAATGCGGCTAAATGCGCCAAAATCAGCTTATTTGGGGCGGGGGCTCCCGCAACGCTCACGGAGAATATGCGATTGCTGGGGGTCATCATGGGATATGATAGCCCGACGCGCTACAATAAAGCGCACTGCGCACGTGTATGCGTGCGTGCACACATCACCTCTTTGGATGGGAAAGTATGAGCCAAGATCCTGCCTATATTCGCAATTTTTCTATTATTGCGCACATTGACCACGGAAAGTCGACCCTTTCCGACCGCGTGCTTGAGCTAACGGGCACGGTTGCCCATCGCGATATGCAGGCGCAGCTGCTCGATTCGATGGATATCGAACGCGAACGCGGCATCACTATCAAAAGCCAGGCCGTGCGCGTGGCCTATACGGCCGACGACGGCCAACTCTATCAGTTCAACTTGATAGACACTCCCGGTCACGTTGACTTCACCTACGAGGTTTCCCGCAGTTTGGCGGCCTGTGAAGGTGCCGTACTGGTGGTGGATGCCACCCAGGGCGTCGAAGCGCAAACGGTGGCCAACGCCATGATGGCCATGAACGCTAACCTTGAAATCATCCCGCTTATCAACAAGATCGATTTGCCCGCGGCCGAACCCGATCGGGTGCGTGAAGAAATCGAAGAGGGCTTAGCCATCCCGGCCGACGATGCTGTGTTGGCGTCGGGCAAAACAGGCGTGGGCGTACATGATCTGTTAGAAGCCGTGGTCTACAATATTTCTCCGCCGCAGGGCACACGCGATGCCCCTTTGCGTGCCCTTATTTTCGATTCCTATTTCGATGCCTATCGCGGCGTGGTGGCGCTGATTCGCGTGGTCGATGGCGCTGTGGCGCGCGGCGACCGCATACATATGTTGGCAACGGGCATTGACACGCTGGTAGAAGAGGTGGGCGCGCGCCGTCCCACCGAAACCGCCCTGCCCGAACTGAGCGTGGGCGAAGTGGGTTACCTGGTCACCGGCCTAAAAGATGTTTCCCATGTGAAGGTGGGCGATACGATAACCTGCACACCGGGCGGCATAAACGAAGCGCTGCCGGGTTATCGCGAAGTCAAGCCCATGGTGTATACCGGCGTGTTTCCCCTGGAAGGCGACCAGTATGAACCGCTGAAAGAAGCGCTTGAAAAGCTTTCGCTCAACGATCCGGCGCTGGTGTGGGAACCGGAAAAATCGCATGCGCTCGGCTTCGGCTTCCGCGTGGGTTTTTTGGGTCTTTTGCACATGGAAGTTATAAAGGAAAGGCTCGAACGCGAATTTGGCCTGGACCTTTTGGCTACGGCACCCTCGGTGGAATACCATATTTTTGAAACGGGCGGCACGATGATTTCGCTGCATTCCCCGCAGGAAATGCCTGATCCCAGCAAAATCGACCATATAGAAGAACCCTACCTGAAGGCGAAAATTCTTATTCCCCCCGATTATGTGGGTGCCGTTATGGAACTGACGGTGTCGCGCCGGGGCACCTTTATCACGATGAGCTATCTTTCGCCCACAACGGTTGAAATGCTGTGGAACATCCCTTTGTCAGAACTGATTATGGATTACTTCGATCAGCTGAAAAGCCGCACAAAAGGCTATGCGTCGCTTGATTACGAATACGACGATTACAAAACATCCAACCTGGTCAAGCTTGATATTATGCTGGCGGGCGAAGCGATTGACGCCCTGTCGTTTATCGTGCATCGCGATAAAGCCTACGATCGCGGCAAGGTGCTTACCGAAAAGCTGAAGGAAATCATACCGCGTCAAATGTTTGAAGTGCCCATTCAAGCCGCCATCGGCGGGCGTATTCTTGCGCGCCAAACGGTGAAGGCCAAGCGCAAAGACGTGTTGGCCAAGTGCTACGGCGGCGATATTTCGCGCAAGCGCAAGCTGCTTGAAAAGCAGAAAAAAGGCAAGAAGCGCATGAAGAATATCGGCAGCGTCGAAGTGCCGCAGGAAGCGTTTATGGCGATTCTAAAAGTGGATGAGTAATGCAGGATATGCACGACTTTTTCGCCCAGCACCGCCTGCTGCTTGCCCCAATGGCGGGGGTAAGCGATCTTGCGTTTCGCAGTCTGTGCCTAGAGCAGGGGGCAAGCTTGACCTATACCGAAATGGTATCGAGCATGGGGCTTGCTTACGCCAACGAAAAAACCTGTCAACTTTTGCGCACGGCACCTGAAGAATCGCAGGTGGCCGTGCAGATTTTTGGGCACGATCCGGCCACGATGGCGCAGCAGGCCGCCTGGATTGAACAGCTTATGGGTGCGCGCGTGGCCTATATCGACATCAATATGGGCTGCCCCGCCCGCAAAATTGTCAGCAAGGGCGACGGCTGTGCCTTGATGAAAACTCCCGATTTGGCCTTTGCCATCATTGCGGCTGTTGCCGGCGCGGTGCAGCTTCCTGTTACGGTGAAGTTTCGTCGGGGCTATTTTGAGGGTGAAGAAACCGCGCCGGAATTTGCCCGTGGTGCCGAAGCGGCGGGTGCCGCAGCGCTGGCGGTGCACGGCCGCTTTGCCGAACAGCTCTATCGCGGGCACGCCGATTGGGGCACCATTGCGCGCGTGAAGCAGGCGGTGCGTGTGCCTGTCATCGGCAATGGTGATGTGCGCAGCGGTGCCGATGCGGTGGCGCTGCGTGCGCAAACCGCTTGCGATGCCATCATGATCGGGCGCGCTGCCGAAGGTAACCCCTGGGTGTTCGCCGCGGCCGCGGCGGCGCTGGCGGGCAGGCCTGAACCAGCCGGCCCCACCTACGAACAGCGCATTGCTGGTGCACGCCGCCACGCTGCCCTTTTGGCAGCGCAGGGGGACCACAGCATCATCCGTATGCGCAAGCACGCGATGTGGTATCTGGCGGGCATCCCCGGTGCTGCCGCAGCGCGCAGCCGCATCAACGGATGCGTGACGTTGCAAGATTTCGACCAGGTGTTTGATGATTTCCCCTTCCCGAAAGGCGTATAGCCCATGCATGATCCCTACGGTGCGCTCTACATCCACATCCCTTTTTGCACGTCGCGCTGCGCTTACTGCGATTTTGCCACGCAGGCCATCGAAGCGTGCAGCCCCGCGGTGGCCGACTATATGGAAGGCCTGGTGCTTGCCATTCGCCGCGCCGGCAAGGAAGGCAAGCTGGCGCAGCTGAAAACCGTCTATGTGGGCGGCGGCACCCCCAGCCATGTGGGGTCGAAGTATTTGTCGCAGCTGTTTTACACGCTGGGGCTTTCGATGCACTTAACCGAAGAGGTCGAATGCAGCATGGAAGCCAATCCCGAAAGTTTGGATGAACGCCTGGTGCGCGATATGTGGGCGCTGGGCGTCAATCGGCTTTCCATCGGCGTGCAAAGCTTCAACGACACCCTGCTTAAAACGCTGGGGCGCGCCCATGATGCCGAAGCTGCGCGCCGCGCCATCGCCGCAGCTCAAACGCGCTTTGAAAACGTAAGCATCGATTTGATGTGCGCCCTTCCCGGCCAAACGCGCGCCGATTTTCAGGAAAGCCTGCGCGAGGCCGTCAGCTTGGGCGTCAAGCACATAAGCGTGTACCCGCTGAGCATCGAGCCGCACACGCTGTTCGATGCGATGGTGCTGGCCGAAGAAATTGAAGAGCCCGACCCCGATGTAGAAGCGGACATGATGCAGCTTGCCGCCGATGAATTGGAGGCCGCCGGGTTTGTGCGCTATGAAGTGGCCAGTTACGCCCAACCGGGCTTTGAAAGCCGCCACAATACCGCCTATTGGACGGGGGTGCCCTACCTGGGTTTGGGCACGTCAGCGGTAACGATGACCCAAAATGCGCAGCGCCGTATGCGCGTACAGGATGGGGAAGTGGTCGACGATTTGAACGCCGCCCAAATGTGTGCCGAAGATTTGATGTTGGGTATGCGCCTTACCCGCGGCATTTCGGATGAACAGGTGCAACGCGCGGGCGCAACGCTGGCTGCCCTGCCCGCCACCTTGGCAAACCTTGAACAGCGCGGCCTTATCACCCACACCAACGCCCGCTACCAACCCACACGCACCGGCTGGCTCTGCGGCAACGACCTCTACGCCGCCCTCCTCGATTTAGCCCCCTAAAACATTGCAACAGGTATGAAATGGGTATATAATAGGTATACATAAGAGGTGATATGATGCTATTTGAATATGATCCAAAGAAAAGTATTACCAATCTTGAAAAGCATGGTATTGATTTCGAGAAAGCCCAGGAACTTTGGAACGATGTGGTTATTACCGTGCCAGCGCTGGGTGATTATGGTGAAGAAAGATTTGTCGTACTTGGCTTGCTAGAGGGTAAGCACTGGACAGCAGCAATTACCTACCGTAAAGATGTTTTGCGTATCATTTCTGTTTGACGATCACGCGATAAGGAGGCTATCTATTATGACAGTAAAACACATGAGCACTGAAGCATTTGATCGCATTTTTGATGAAGGTGAAAAGGATATTATCGATTACCTTGATCTTGAAAAAGCGGTCGTAACAAGTCCTAATCGGGGAATAAGAAAAGTGAATGTAGATATGCCCGATTGGATGGTTGATGCCCTTGATGATGCGGCCGGGCATTTGGCAATCAATCGCCAGGCGCTGATTAAGATATGGCTTGCCGATAGAATTAAAAAAGAAACACCCCAGCTTACAGCGTGACGCAAACCCGCTTCGGCGGGTTTTTCACTTTCCCAAAGCTCGTGGGGGCATTATAACGGGTTTGTAACTTTTTTAGCACTCTGCTTGCAAGGCTGCTAAAATGCAGTATCGTGCGTAAAGGAAGCAATCGAAGCTAAGGCAAAGGAAGGAGTAAGCATGCTATCGGATAGACGGCAAAAAGTGTTGGCAGCGCTCATTGAAGAATATGTTGCCCATGTGGTGCCCGTTGGCTCGCGTACTCTGACCGAACGCTATCACTTAGGCGTCAGTTCCGCCACGGTGCGCAACGAACTTTCCATTTTGGAAGACGACGGCTACATCGCGCAACCCCACACATCGGCCGGGCGCGTGCCCACCGACACGGGCTATCGCGCCTTTGTGGATGAACTGCTGCAAACCGATCTTGCCGAAGATGCCCCGGTCAACAAAGAGGCCATAAGCGAACTGCAAAACAACGCAACCGAACTCGACGATTTGATGGAACAAACGTCGGCCGCCTTAACAAAGCTGACGGATTGCCTTTCCATCGTGTTGCCTCCATCAACGGTATCGCTGCACATAAAGCAGCTTTCCCTTGTTTCGCTGACGCCCTATCGCGTGCTTTTGGTTATCGTCACCGAAGATGGGCGCGTGCTCAATCGCCCCATCGATTTTTCCGCCTCCATCGATTGCGATGACCTGGCCCAAACACAAAAGCTCTTAAACGAAGTGTTCGCCGGCAAATCGCTCGCCGATATAAAAGGCGGCATGGATGTTGAAACTATTTCCGCCCTTGCCGATCCTCTTGCGCAGATTTTGCTGGGCGAGCTGTTTGCCTGTTTGCAGGAAAACGAAACGGGTCGCGCGCACAGCTTAGGCATGTCTTCGCTGCTTAAAATGCCCGAATTCAGCCAGGCGCAAGCGTTTTTGCCCGTGCTGCAAATGCTGGAAGATGATACTGTGTTGTTGCAGGTGTTTGACGATGCCCACTTCAACGAACAGACTATGGTAAAGATTGGCCACGAAAATGCAGCGGCCGAACTTTCCGGTGTTTCGGTGGTGGCAAGCCAGTTTGGTCAGGGTGCCGGCGCGGGCGTTGTTGCCGTTATCGGACCCACGCGCATGAATTATTCCCAGGTTATACAGGCGGTGCGCGCGGCAAAGTGCGCTCTGCGCGATTTATAGAACGAAATCAGGAAGGCAACACTACTTATGGCAAACGATCTCTACGACGTGCTCGGCATTGCAAAGGGCGCCACAGAAGACGAAATAAAAAAAGCGTTTCGCAAGAAGGCACGCGAACTGCACCCCGATGTTAATAAGGCAGAAGATGCCGAAGATAAGTTCAAGGAATTAAACGAAGCCTACGATGTGTTAAGCGACCCCAACAAGCGGGCGCAATACGATCGTTTTGGCACCATTCCGGGTGCTGCAAGTGGCGGCGGCGGATCATCCTATGTTGATCTTGAAGATCTTTTCGGCGGCGGTTTTGGCATGGGCGACCTGTTCAGCTCGTTTTTCGGCGGCGGCGGATCGGGCGGCCAGGCGGCCGTGCGCAAAGAAGGCCGCGATATGGGTGCTGGCCTGCGTTTGACGCTTGAAGAAGTGGCTTCTGGTGCCAAAAAAGAAATCGTCTACGATCGCTTGGCCCCGTGCCCTGATTGCGAAGGCAGCGGTCTTGGCCCCGATGGCGAAGAAATCACCTGCCCCGATTGCCACGGGCAGGGTCGCGTCGTCAGCGTGCAACACACGTTTATGGGTGATATGCAAACCGCCACCACCTGTCGTGCCTGCGGGGGCACGGGTAAGACTATCGTGAACCCCTGCCCCGAATGCGAAGGTCAGGGCCGCGCGCCCGACCGTCAGCGCGTAACGGTGGAAGTGCCGGTGGGCATTCGCGATGGCCAGCAGATGCGCCTTTCAGGCTTTGGCGAAGCGGGCATGAATGGCACGAAGGCGGGCGATTTGATCGTTACCTGCCGCATCCAACCCCACGAATTTTTCGAGCGCGAAGGCGACAACCTGCACGCGCGCGCCAATATTTCCATCGTGCAAGCATCCTTGGGTGCCGAAATTGAAATCGAAGGCGTGTTTGAAGATGAAAAGGTGGCGGTGCGCGTTCCTGAAGGCTGCCAAAACGAACAGGTTGTGCGCGTGCGTGGCTTTGGTATGCCCCGCTTCAAAAGCGAAGCGCGCGGCGATCTGTATGTGCACATCAATGTGGTCATTCCGAAAAAGGTCACGAAAAAGCAGCGTGAGCTGCTTGAAAAACTGGCCGAAGAAATGGGCGACACCATATCGGAGGAACGCACCCCCTTACAAAAACTGCGTGATGTATTCAACTAGACGCGATAAGGTAGCGCTATGTCCCTCCCGCATTTTTTCTTAGAAAACCAGGTGCTGGCGGCCGAAACCGCCGAGCACTTCGGTGTGCGCCTTTCCCCCGACGATGCCCAGCATGCGCGCGTGCTGCGCCTGGGGCCAGGCGAACACATAGCGCTTATTGATGCGGCGCAGGATTATTTTGAATGTGAAGTTATCACCTGTGACGCGGGCGGCCTGGTGGTGCGCATTGCCGGCAGGCTGGAAGCGGCTGCCGCAGGTCCCACCGTGGTGTTAGTGCAGGGTTTAGCCAAGGGCGACAAGATGGAAACGGTTATTCGCCATGCCACTGAACTGGGAGTATCCGGTTTTGTGCCGCTGGTGTGTCAGCGCAGTATCGTGAAGCTTGATGCAAAAAAGGCGGCGGCCAAAACCGAACGCTGGCGCGCCATTGCAAAATCGGCCGCCATGCAATCGGGGCAAACTGCGCTGCCTGAAGTGTCTGAACCTCA
>JAVVPE010000060.1:0-8057 GCA_036655915.1 Raoultibacter sp. | reverse complement strand
CCAACGGCAAAATCCGCCGCGTAGCCATCCGAGAAAAAGACAAAGACTCAACCCCTGCCCTTATTTAGCAAGCGACGCGCGCGCACCACGAAGGCAAGCCCAAGCGGGTTTGCCTTTTAAACCAAAACTGGCAAGCAAAAAATCTAATAGGGATGCGGATTGACTTCCACATCCCTACTTACCTCCCAATATGCAGCAATTGCTCTTACTTTACCTTTTGTCTATTATTCGTTCTTTCTATTTTCTGTATTGCGGCAAATCGGCTATCTCTTGATACATTTTAATGTAGACATCAGGCCTAAAGTCGGGTGCATCGAGAGACCACTGCTTTGCCAGGAAAGGCTTCTCTACGTAGGAAAGGTCGATGGTTCCTATATAGAGTTCCTGCTCATCGGATCCGGGAGTTCCAAAGGCACTACCCGCATAATAGTGAATTTCAGGAACATTCTTGCCAGGACCTATAAGGTTACTGCCCCCGATAAAATCATTTGATTTGTAAAAACCGGTACAATTTGATGAGGCAATATAAAGAGCATCATTTGCACTTTGATACTCAATAGCATCTCGTACATTTTTAGCCGTAACCGTTGTATCAACCGCACACGGATTAAGATACAGACGACAACCGTGGGCACGATAATAACGCATAATTTCGGAGAAAACATACGTGTCGTAACAAATTCCCACTCCAATTTTCCCCCATTCCGTATCAAACATAAAGGGAGTATCTCCTCTTTGAGCCCAGGCTGCTTCTGCAAAAGGAAGGTGCATCTTCCGATAGCTCCCTATCACACCCTTAGGTCCAACAACCGCTGCCGAGTTATATATCTTGCCGTCGTCACCTTTTTCTGACAACCCAAACACAATGTATATATTATTATCCTTGGCCGTCTGTGCCAGGGACTGCGAAGAGGGTCCTGGCACACTTTCTGCCAAACGGCAATGCATTTGCTCTTTACCCTTATGGTCGGTATCGACATCGTATCCAACAAGAGCTGTTTCAGGGAAAACAATCAAATCAGCACCCCGTCTTGCCGCACACTCAGCATATCCCTTCATTCTGTTGAGGTTTTTCTCTTTATCACCCCAGATGGGCTCATAGGTAATCACAGCAACGTTTATAATGTCTTTCGTCATAGCTACCAACCTCCATCGATATAGTATTCCGTAGTATTAGCGCAACTTTGGCGTAATAAAAGTAAAAACAGCGCCCACTAGCGTAAGAGGAACCATAATGTAAAACATTATGTCCCAACCAAAGCCCTCGATAAAAAGACCAACGAGACTAGAGCTAAGAAAAATTCCTACCCACTGAAAAGTATTAAGCAGTGCAACCGCCATATTGCCTTGCTGCGGCGTTACTAACTCTGCCACGGCCGAAAAGCACAACCCCACAATGCCCATCACGGCAACACCAAATAAAATGATAAGCACCAAGAAAAACGCGGTGGGGAAAGTAGGCATAAACGCATAAGTAATAGCACTTGCAATCATTAAAATCCCAAGGGGTTTTTTGCGCGAGCCAATTTTATCCGATATGATTCCCGCAATAATACCTACAGGAATCCCCACCAAGGGAGCAATACTGATCATAGACCCCGCGGCTGCTGCATCAACACCACGAACCTCGGTTAAATAAGTGGGCAAGAAAGAAATCACACCTTGTTCAGCAATAAGAAAAACCATGAGAGTTAATCCAACCAGCCAAACACCTTTGTTTAGGAAAACCTCTTTTGGGAACAAACTTGTCTTCGATTTTTCGTCCACTTGCTTTGTGCTGGCAACGGGTTTTTTATATCCTAAGGCAGTATCGAGATTCTTAAGCGCAATCGCCCAAATCACTAAAAATACCACCGCGTAGGCTGCCGTGAACCACCATACATTTTCCCAATTAGTTGCAGCTGCGATGCGCGGGGCAAGATTGAGCATTGCAATCTGACCAAAGGCCATAAAGCACATCAACAGCCCCATGGCCGACCCGCGTTTTTCATCAGGAAAGACACAAGAAACAGCAGCGGGACCAAGCGTCATTAAAAAAATCAAACCAATACCTTCAATGATTCTACTCACAAGCATGATCGCATAGCCTGGATTGAAAGCGCCGATTACTGAACCCAACAAAATCGCAGACAGCGCAATAATCCCTGTTTTATAATATCCCAACTTTTCAATGATGACCCCACTGGGTATTGCCAGGAAAATGCCTGAGATAACAAATACCGAAATCAAAAGACCTGCCTGTGCTGCCCCCGTCAAACCCATGCTTTCTATAAGCAGGGGAATAATGGGCGCCACCTTGTTTAAGCACATAGCACCCGCCGTCATCGACATAAGCATCATGAACAAAACCAAGCCTGGAGAAACTACTTTTTTCATCACAGAGACCATCCCTTCTTTCCTTGTAAGCCTTGACTTATTAAACCTTCCGTGTTAATTACTTTAGTCAAAGCTACTTTTTACGTAAACGAACGATAAGGAGTAGAGCCTCAATAATTAGTTGAGCCTCATTCAGCCTATGGACACACGAGATTTGAATGTTTTCGTAAATGTATACGAATCAAAGAATATCAGCCGTGCTGCAAAAAGCTTATTTCTTACGCCACAAGGATGCAGCAAAATTATTCAAAAGTTGGAAGCTGAGTTGGAAACATCCCTGTTCACCAGAGGGCGTATAGGCGTGGAACCCACAGCGCAAGGCGATGCACTCTATCGACAGGCTCGAGCCATCATAGAAATACTCAATGGCATAAAAAATGATTTTGATATTATTGGAATGACAAAATATGCCTTAACTATTGCCTCCACGCAAGGAATGTCTTCCTACTTGTCTTTAAAGTTTATGAAAGATTTTACCGAGCAAAATCCCACCATCAATCCACGGCTCCTCGAAAGTCCTGACCATATAGCAAAAAACCGCCTCATCAATAACGAAGCGGAGTTGGGGGTACTTGGTGGGCCGATTGACCTTTCCGTCTTTCGCTCCATCCCTTTTACACGGCACTATCCATGTGTGGTTATCAGTAAAAATAATTCTCTTTCAGAAAAAGAATATATCACCTATCAAGATTTAGATTATCAGCCACTTGCTCTTGTCAGTAGAGAATTCGCATCGTATCACCTGGTTATAAACCGTTTTCTTAATGAAGGAATTCACCTCAACATCGTTATGGAAGCCACCGAAATCGACTATTGCCATATACTTGCCGGAGAAAATGAGGCTATTGCCATTTCATTTGATTTTGCTGCCTGGAACAATATGCAAGAGAACACGGTCATTCGACCTTTTGCAGACAGAGATTTTTTATGGGAGACATTTATTGTTTATAAGGCGGATACAAACTTGTCACCTCAAGCGCGTTGTTTTTGCGCTTTTGCATCCGACTGGCTCAAAGTACACGAAAAGGATTTGTTTCATTGGCCCACTACCGATAGCTGACGACCTGTCCTCATTTAGCATGCACCGAACGCGCAGCGCGAACCCCAGCAGGCTTGTCCTTTCTTGGACGGAACGGAACAAGCTTTGCCTATTCTGCGGGCGGATAAACGCGCAGAGGGCTAGACACTATTTTACCTGCCTTTAAGAAATTTCCGTTGCCCAAAAGGCGAGGAATTCTTGGGGGGAAAGAGCTGTTATGGGCGACGTTTTGAAATCTTTAAGGTTGCGGGTAATGATTGCGCGGGCACCTTCTTTTGAGGCAACTGCGGCGACAAGGGCATCTTCCACATCAGAAAAATCAAGGGCGAGGCCTTGCAACACTGAGGGTTCATCAAGCGCTGCAAGCGACACAAAATCCAGCAGTGTAGCAAGTGCTTGTCGCCCCACCTTTGCGCCCTTATTTTTTTCGATAACGTAAAAAATCGTAGTGATGGCGTCGGTAGAAAGCAGCAACTCAAAGCGCTGGGCTTCGGCAAGTGCAAAGATTTGGATTGCTTCTGCAACAAAGGGTTTTCTGGCAAGCAAAAGATCGAGCGCGACATTGGTATCAAGTAAAAATTTCATGCCGTGCGCTCATTATTCTTGGCTTCAAGATGCACGCGATAATCCCTTTCGCTACAATCCCCCACACCCACGCCCACTAAGGAATGCAGCTTGCGCGACACGGGAACCTCTTCAATGAAGGCCTGCGTAGCATCAAGCATAAGGAAATAATCGCAGACCAACTGCGAGAGCGATTTGCTGTTTTCGGCAGCAAATCGCTTGCCCACTTCAACCGCTTCTTCATCCATGCGCAGCGTCAACTTCACATTCATGGCAGCTCCTCACAAAGGTTCCTGCTAGACGTATAAATTATACAATAGTATACGTCAGCGCGCAATAAGGCTGCGGCGGGCAAAGCGGACCCGCGCCGCCTTAACGGACGCGGAGCATGCAGGCGGCGAAGTGGGCGTCGGGGGTGCCGGGGGCAAGGCGGGTGGCGAAGGCGGGGGCATCCCCAACGGGCAGCAGGCGGAAGGATTCGCCGCGCTTGCTTTTCAAGAATCGTTCAATCACCTGCGTGTTTTCTTGGCGTGTAAGCGTGCAGGTGGCATAGGTAAGCTGTCCGCCCACGGCAAGGCAGGCCGCCGCTTCATCAAGCATACAGGCCCCTAACTGTGCCAATTCTGTAATGTCTTGCTGGGTAACGCGCCAGCGGATTTCGGGGTGGCGGCGCAGCGTACCCAAACCTGAACAGGGCGCATCGATAAAGATGGCATCAAAGGCATCCGGGCCAAAGCTAGCAAAAAGCTTGGTGGCATCCCCGGTATGAGCCGCAGACAGATCAACGCCACATTGCTTGGCGCGCCTTTCAAGTAGCTGCGTTTTGAAATCGCGATTATCTAAGGTTTCAAGCGCCATTTGGGCACCATAGGCCGCTTTGGCGCCGTTTTGCAGCAGAATACTTTTTGTGCCGCGACCTGACCCTATTTCCAAAAAACGCGCGGGGCGCTTCTGGGGCAAAGCCAGCTGCGCTATGGCTTGGGCGGCAACATCGCTCACAATAATCTTTCCTTGCGCAAAAAGCTCCCTCACGCGCGCATCACCGATAACGCGATGGTTTTCGATGCGCAGGCACAAGGGCAGCACAACGCCAGCAATTTCAACCGGCGCGGCCGCTTCACCCACCGCAGCAAAAATTTTGCGCACGGCAGCTTCGTCGGCTCGCAGCGCATTGATGGCAACATAAAGCGGTGCCACGCCGTTGGAAGCCTCCATAGCTTCGGCCGCCGCCTCACGCCCCAAATCTTCCACAAGCAGCTGTGCCATCCATAGGGGAAAGGCCTGCTGGCGGGCAAGAGCCCCCGTGCTGAGCGCAGGATCGCCAAACGGGAATTCCTCTTTTGCGCGCGCCACTTTGCGCAACACAGCATTGGCAAGCCCCGCCGCTTCCGGTGCCACAAAACGCACAAGTTCGACCCCTTGGTCAACGGCTGCATGCAGGCTTTTCTCCAAAAAAATAATTTCATAGGTGGAAATACGCAGCGCATCGCGCACTTCGGGCGAAATATCTTTGGGCGAACGCAGGCAGCGATCAATAATTTCATCGAGCGTGCCCAACGATGAAGTGACCCCCAAGGCCAGCTTCGTCGCAAACGCCTTATCTTCGGGGGTAAGCTTCGTCTTTTCAAGCTGCGCGGTAATAATGTCATGGGTAAACGCGTTGCGCATACGCACGCTGCGCCCCACCTGCACGGCAAATATACGTGCAGCAGACGCCTTTGAAGCTTTATCCATCGAGTTTCTCCCATGTTAGAGTGCCGCTTTTAATAGTATGCACGCCCGCCGCAAACGCTTTGCCCGCCATCGCCTGCTTGCCATCGGGTTGCACTTCCTGCACTTCGATAGCACCATCTTCGCATCCCAGGAAAAGGCGCTTGGCAAAAAAGCACACTTGACCAGCGACCATATCGGCTGCCTGTTGCGCCCCCACCGCATCGGTGGGCACACATGCCGCCAAAACGCTAGTCGCACGCCCCGCAATGATGCAGCGTGCTGCGTGGGCAGCCGAAGAAGCCTGAACGCGCCGCGCATTTGCAGGGGCTGTGGCTGCCGGATCCAAGAACAGTTCGCGCTTGCCAATCTTTTCGGCATACGTGGCCTGTGATCCGTCTTGCTGCGTCCAATCAACCGCGCCGCTTTCCACGTGTATCAGGGCAGTCAAAAGCGCATAGGCCCCCAGATTTGCCAGTTCATCGGTAAGTTCTTGGGCACCTTTGTTTTCGATGGCAATGGTGCGGCATACGCAATAATCGCCCGTATCAAGGCCTTGTTCCATGCGCATAACACATACGCCGGTTTCAGCATCGCCCGCAAGAATGCTGCGCTCTATCGGTGCAGCACCCCGCCACTTCGGCAACAGCGATGCGTGCACATTTATGCAGCCATACCGAGGAATGGCAAGCACTTCGGGCGGCAGAATCGCGCCGTAGGCGGCCACGCAGATAACATCGGGTTCATAGGCGGCAATCTGAGCTATCACCTGGTGGTCCCGCAGCGATTTTTGCGTATGCACCGGCAAGTTGAAGCGTTGCGCCATGCGTTTTACCGGCGAAGGCACCAGCTGGGTGCCCCGAGCGCTTGCCGCATCGGGGCGCGTGTACACCGCGCACACCGTGTGCTGATTGACCAGTTCTTCTAAAACCGTTGCGGAAAAATCAGGAGTGCCCATAAAGATGATATTCACGTCGTTTCCTTCGCTTCGAGCTTACCGAACACGTGCCCCGACAGAAGTTTCTCCGGGTTTTGCCCCTGCGGCACAAGCGGCATCATAGGCGCGCAAAGCTTCGATGCGCGCTAGGGGGTCGCAGGCTTCAAACAGCGTCTTGCCATCCAGGTGATCCGCTTCGTGCTGCAAGCAGCGTCCCAACAAACCATCACCTTCGATGAAGCAGGCGCGGCCTTCCAAATCGCTAAATTCGACGCGTGCCCAGGGTGCACGGCCTACCGGCACCGCAATGCCGGGGCAGGAAAGGCAGCCTTCTTCTTCAACAACCTTACTGCCGCGCGTTTCAACCACCACGGGGTTGATCAGGTAAATTGGGTTTTTGCCATCGGCTTCCTGGTCGCCGCAATCTATAACAACCAAGCGTTTAAGCACGCCTATCTGGGGCGCTGCCAAACCGCAGCCATTGTTTTTATACATGACCTGCGCCATTTGCTTGGCCAACTTCTTCAAGCTTTTATCCCCTACTTCGCAGGCTTGGCACACCTGGCGCAGCGTCGGGTCGGGGGAAAGTACCACGTTCATAACCACAAACTCCTTAGAGAAAATCACGCGAAGAAATATGATTCTTCGCTGGGGCACAAGACCCGCCTTATGCGGCGGGCGTGGGCTGAGCTTTGTCTAGTCTAGCGCTTTTGATTGCGGGCGAACACGAAGAAACCCACCGCCATCGTTACCACAATAATGAGTGTTATTACTTTTTCCATAACTACCTTCTCAGCAAACGCCGCAGTGCAGCTAACTCTTCCCCATAAGCCGCTTAAGCTTTGGGCGCCTTAAGCGCAGAAAGAGCTGCTGCCGCGTGGCCGCCTTCGCCGTCGACGACTATTTCTTTGAGCGATGCCGCCAAGCCGGCGATACCCTGAATATCTGAGGGAATAATAATCTTTGTTGCCGTGCCGTTGGCCAAAACCTGCAAGGCCTCTAAGGCTTTCATGGTTAACACGGCGTTATCGGCCTGCGCTTCGCGCACCATGCGGATGCCATCAGCTGTGGCTGCCTGCACGTTTTGAATAGCGGCGGCCTCACCTTCGGCTTCGCGCATCTGCTTTTCGCGGTCGGCTTCGGCTGCCAAAATAACCTGTTGCTTGGCGCCTTCCGCTTCCAGAATGCGTGATTGCTTGTTGCCTTCCGCGATGGTGATGGCAGCGGCTTTTTGGCCTTCGGCCAGCAGCATAGCTTCGCGCTTTTCACGTTCGGCCTTCATCTGCTTTTCCATCGCTTGCTGAATAACGGGTGGCGGCGTGATGTTTTTTAGCTCGACACGATTGACCTTGATACCCCATGCATCGGTGGCATCGTCAAGAATTTCGCGCATCTTGGCGTTGACGGTGTCGCGCGAAACAAGCGCGGTAT
>JAVVPE010000059.1:0-8337 GCA_036655915.1 Raoultibacter sp. | reverse complement strand
CACCGTAGGCCACACATCCACAATTTCCACACAATTGAAATGTGCCCCACACGGGCGGCACCAAGGTCGGGCGGGCGGATATAGAATCCGCCCCTACGGTTCTGAACGGCGGACAATACGGTTCTGATCGGCAGACAAATTTTCGTAGGGGCGGATTCCATATCCGCCCGTGTGTCCGCCCCTACACCATGCGGGGCGTCAGGTTAAAGGCGCATGTAATGCGACTGGCGGCAAAAACCTTGGGCGCCTGTGCTTGCTAGTAGCGGTTCGGTAGTATCAGTTATGCCACCGAGGGCGTACACCGGCAGCGCTGTGGCGGCCACCACTTCGCGTAGAAAATCACCACCACGACCCGGCTGGCCGGGCTTGCAATCTGTGGCAAAAATGGGGCTTGCCACCAGGTAGTTTGCCCCTAGCTGACAGGCTTCTAGCGCTTGCGCCACCGAATGCACGCTTGCTCCCACGCACGCAATGGCGGGCGGCCGCCCCTGCGCACGCAACAGCGGCAGGGGCAGGTGTACAGTGGCACACCCCAGGCGGCGTGCCACAGCGCTAAAGCTGTGCACCACAAAATCTAGCTGTGCGCAGGCACATTCCCTTTGCACCTGGCGGGCAAGTGCTTCGTAGGCCGCTTCGCTCATATCTTTTTCGCGCAAAATAACCGTGTCGATGCAGCCAAGCTGGGCAAGATGCGCAACTTGCGCGGGCAAGGGTCGCGCACACAGATTGCGCGCCGTTATGCACAGGTGACGAAGCGGTTGGGGGGCATAGCCCAGATTACACGAACACATAATCGTTCATGACTGGCTGCAGGCCTTGGGCGCGCGCGGCGGCGCACACTTGGGCAAGGTCGCGCCCATCGGCTATTTCAAACTGATCGTCGCCTTGTTCTTCCTTCCCGTGGCCGCCGATACCCGTGGACACCCCGGCCGAAATTTTTGTGGCCGCAATGTTGATAGCATTGTTGCGAAAACCGGCGCGTTCGCGCGTGGAAATGGTGATGCCGGCAAAGGGCATGAACAGCCGATAGGCACACATAATTTGTAGCAGTTGGCGTTCGTGCACATCGCGCGGGTTGATATTGTTGTTGTTGACTATGGGGCGCAGGCGTGGGCAGGAAAACGAGATTTCGGCGTGGGGATATTTGCGTTGCAGCAGATAGGCGTGCATACCGGTGGCAAAAGCATCCGCGCGAAAATCGTCGAGCCCCAGCAGCGCAGCAAAGGCCACCCCCCGCATGCCACCCAAAAGCGCGCGTTCCTGCGCTTCAAAGCGATAAGGGAAGATGCGCTTGCGCCCGGCGCGGTGTAACTTTTCGTATTTTTCGGCGTTGTAGGTTTCCTGAAACACCGTTACGTAATCCACGCCACAGCTGTGCAAATACGCGTATTCATCCACGTTCATGGGGTACACTTCTATGCCGATGGTTTTAAAATAGCGGCGCGCCACCTGGCAGGCCTGCCCAATATAGGCCACATCTGATGCCGTGCGGCTTTCCCCTGTTAGAATGAGGATTTCTTCCAAACCAGTGGCGGCGATAGCTTGCATTTCGCGCTGGATTGCAGAGCCTTCAAGCTTGGCGCGGCGAATATCGTTGTGGCAATTAAAGCCGCAATAAATGCAGTAATTGTCGCAGTAATTTGCCAGATACAGCGGCGTGAAAACATACACGTTGTCGCCAAAAAATCGGCGCTTTTCGCTTTGCGCCGCCTGCGCCATTTCTTCCAAAAACGCTGCGGCCGCAGGGGAAAGCAGCGCCGCAAACTGTTCGGGACCACGCACGCTGGCAGCAAGGGCGCAGCGCACATCTTCTGCAGTGTAGCGCGCCGGGTCAAAAGCATCTTTTGCCGCAAGCACCGCTTCGCGCACGCGGGGGTCGATGCGCTGCATATCGGGCAGAAACGTAAGGTGGTCAGGGATGGCAGAGGGGTCGGCCGCCGGGGCGGACGCAGGTGTGGCCACGGAGTTGGTCGCCGGGGTGGGAGCGGGTGCGGCCATGGGCTACTCCCCTTCTTCTTCAGCTAAAAAGCCCGTAAGGGGCGAAGATGCGCGCGCCGTGGCACTGATGCGCCCCAGCCCTGCCAGGTGCGCGGCACGGCCCGCTTGAATGGCCTGCCCAAAGGCGCCTGCCATGGCGGCCACATCGCCCGCTGTGGCAATGGCGGTGTTGGCCATGATGGCTGCCGCGCCCATTTCCATGGCCGCACAGGCCTGAGAAGGTGCCCCAATGCCGGCATCCACAATGATGGGCAGGTCTATTTCGTCGATGAGTATCTGGATGAAATCGCGTGTGACCAGGCCTTTGTTTGACCCTATGGGGGCGCCAAGCGGCATGATTGCTGCCGCGCCCGCTGCCGCAAGCTGACGCGCCAGGCTTAAATCGGGGTACATATAGGGCAACACGATAAAGCCTTCATCGGCCAGCTGCTGTGTGGCCAGCAGCGTTTCGTGATTGTCGGGCAGCAGATATTTCGCATCGTGTATGACCTCGACTTTCACAAAATCGCCGCAGCCCAATTCGCGCGCCAAACGCGCGATGCGCACCGCTTCTTGCGCCGTGCGCGCCCCCGAGGTGTTAGGCAAAAGGGTGATGTGCGCCGGGATGGCGGCCATGATGTTATCGGCCTGGGCCGTGTTGGCACGCCGCAGCGCCAGGGTTATCATTTCGGCACCCGCGCAGCGCACGGCGGCATCTATTAAGTCAAGGCTGTATTTGCCCGACCCCAAAATGAAACGAGAGGTGAATGTATGGCCGCCCAGCGACCAGGTGTCATGCCTTGTTTCCACGGTGCTTCCCTTCGCTTAGTCTTCCTCTAAAATCAAACGTAGCACCTGATGTGCCTGGTGGGCGGCACACAATGCCACCCGGGGTGCGAAAAGCGGCATGTCGGGCGCCACGCCGCTTACGCCATCGCCGCACACCCACAGCCGCCTGCCCACGCCGCGCGTGCACACATCGTTTGCCGGCGCCAAACCCGCCATGCCCGATGTTGCCACCACGCGCGAGTGCGGGCTGTTTTGCAGCACGGAATTTACCAGCAGCGCCTTAGACGTGGGGTCATCGAAGGCTTCGCACACCAGCGCATCAGGGGCAAACAGCGCCGCCACGTTTTCGGGGCTAACACGCAGCGTATCAAGCGTGAGGCAAACGCCGGGGTTTATGCGCTGCAACTGCTTGGCCAAGGCCTGGGTTTTCAGCGTGCCCACATCTTCTGGAAAGTAGTGCTGGCGATGCAGATTGCTTGTGTCCACCACATCAAAATCGACCAGGTGAAAAGCCCCTACGCCGCAGCGCGCCAAAAACACCGCGCAGTGCGACCCGATGCCGCCCAAGCCGGCAATGGCCACCCGCGCGCTTTGCAGTGCCGCATCCATATCAGCCGCCCCCTACAAAGTGGACGATTTCAAGCCGGTCGGCTTCGGCTAGCAGGCAATCGCCGTAGTGTTCGCGCGCCACAATTGCGCCGTTAAGTTCACAGGCCACCCGCGCGCTATCGAAGCCTTCTTGCGCAATGAACTGCGCAAGCGTTAAGCCACACGCATTTTCGCGTGCCACACCGTTTATTATCATGAGCATCCTTTAGGGTTGTGCCACCACGAAGCGGCCATCGCCCGAGGGGCTTATGGTGGTGCGTTGTTGGATAGTTTTCTTCAGCAAATCAGGCAGCAACACACCGGTGCCTTCGTGCGTTATCAGGCAATCTGCGGGCACGCTGCCTTCCATAAAGGCGATGGTGTAGGTTTTTTCGGGGTCGATGGCGCGGCCTTGTTCATCTTTAATGGAATGGATGCGGGTGCCCGGCGCTGCTGCGGGGGCGTATTCCATGCGCAGGCCCGAAAAGTAATAGAACCAGCCCGTTTGGTCGTTGTCCACGGCAATGGCGTATTCCAGCGTGTTCAAAAGATCGGCGCCCGTCATGGACCCCTTCACCATTTCGCCCGTTTCGCCCTGGCGCACATCGGGGTACACGCGCGCAACATCTTCAGCCGTCAGCTCGCCTTCGTAAAAACGCGCGCTGACGCCTTTGCCATTTGTGCGACCATCTTTGCCATTATCCAGGAAAAGCGCCACATCGCAGCCGGTTTCTTCACGCATGGTGTCGGTGATAAAGTTGCCCGTTTCAATCATCGTGAAATCGGCGCTGGCACGACCCAGCACTTGCGGGCGCGTGGAAACAACCGGCAAAGCATTCTGCGCATCAACCATGCGGATCACATCGGTGGCACTAAACTTTCCCGCCACCATGCCGGCCAAGCCCTCGCGCAAAACACCCTGTACGTGTTCAAACGTGGGAAACACCGCCGTTCTGCCCTGCTCGATCGCGGGAAGCAGCGCTTTGATTTCAGAGGTTTCCTGAGGGAAAACACCCTTTAAGCTTGAAGCCATAGTGCCGTTTTCGCCGATGAGCGCCGCCTGGCCTTCGGGTGTGCTGATGTATTCAAACAGCTGCATGACCAAATCGTACTTCTCTTTGTTTTGCGTTTCAGCCAAGTTTTTATTGGCGCCGATATAGCACACCGGGTACAGGCGAGCCCAATCGCTTTCATTTCCTGGGTTAAAAAACGGCATCAAAGCAAATTCGTCGGTGGTGCCCGTTCTTCCTTCGCCCATATGCGTCATTAAAACTGAATCTTCCACCATGGCGCACTTGCGCGAAAACAGCTGGTATTCCCTATCGGCATAGGTGATATTCAGATCGGCGGGCTGCAGTATGCCCGCATCGATAAGCGTTTGAAAGGTATCCAGCGCGGGTGTGCACATATCGGCAAAACTGCCCGTGCCCTTGTCGTAAGCCGCCCGCCACTGAGCGGCTTCGGGGGTGCTAAAGCTGCTTTCATACCCATAGCCTACAAAGGCGGTATCCAGCACTTCTTCGTTGCCTAGCCCCAGCTGCAGCGAACGCAGACCGCTGGCTTCGATGGTTTGACACAGCGTCACAAAGCTTTCAAAATCGCTGGGCACTTCCCATCCGTTTTCTTGAAACAGCGTCTTGTTGTACACGATGCCACGCAGCTGCGAAGGCCCGGGCAAATAGAACAGCTTGCCTTCCTGCGAAATGGTGTCGAGCATAGCTGTCGTGTATTTTCCCGTAAAGGGCAAAGCGGACAAATCAAGCAGCTGATCTTCCCAATACTGGTTGCCCACATCCAAAGGCCAGGTCATCACGATGTCGGGAATGTCGCCGTTGCACAGGCGCGCTTCGTATTCAGATATGCCCATCTCGGAAGAAAAATTGCCCACCTGCACAATGTCGAGCTGGGGGAAATGTTCTTCGGCCGCGCACTCAAAGCCGTTGAGGGAAAAGGCGTTTTTTACCAGCATGGTCACTTGAATTTTGTCGGGGTTGGAAGGCTTTTGCGATACAACATCAGCGGCCGAAGCAGACTGCTGTGCGGCGGGCGCGCCGCAGGAAGCCAGAAGCCCCAGCATGCCCGCGCACGCCAACACCAGCGCCAACCCGCACGAAAGCACCCTGACCTGCCTACTAGTGCGTGCCGCCATTTTAGGCATCCTTCCCGGGGGCATCCACGCCGCCTAAAATAGCCCGCCCAAACACAAACTGTTCAAATTCTGCGATGGGCATGGGGCGTGCAAAGAAGTATCCTTGGATATAATCGCAGTGCAAACGTTTAAGCATATCCACCTGGAACTGGTGCTCAACACCTTCTGCCACCGTTTCCATCTCAAGGGCCTTTGACATAGTTATGACGCTTTTTACCACCGCTTCGCTGCGCTGGGCATCTTGTGCACCACTTTTGAAAAACACCCTATCCAGTTTGAGCGTATCCACCGGAATATCCTGAATTAGGTTCAAAGAAGAATAACCGCTGCCAAAATCGTCCATGGAACAGCCGAAACCAGCGCTGCGAATTTCATCGATAATTAAGGAAAGGTGGGCGACATCTTCAAAAACCGTGTTTTCTGTCAATTCGATTTCAAGGTAGCACTTGGGCACCGCATAGGCTGCGGCAATGGCTTCGTAGTGCTTGATAAAATCGGTATCCCGCAGGTGTACGCGCGAACAATTGACCGATATTTTGAAGGGTTTAACGCCCGCATCCATCCACCGACGCAGCGTTTTGCACACCTGTTCAAACACCCAAAAATCAAGTGAGATGATGAATCCATTTTTTTCAAACAGCGTTATAAATTCGTCGGGGTACAGCATCCCTTCCGAAGCGCTTTGCCAACGCACAAGCGCTTCTGCGCCGGCCACCTGTTCGGTTTGCACAGCGTATTTTGGCTGGAGGTATACCTGAAACTCTTCGTTTGCCAGCGCATCTTCCATCAGATCTTCCAGCTGCTTTTCGCGCACGATACGCTGACGCAAATGTTCGTTGTACAGCGCATAGCGCAGCTTGCCCTGAAATACGTTAGGGGCTTCGACCAGGGCAAGTTTTGCGCGGTCGATCATAAGCGTGAAGGGCATGGTTTCATCTTCTATAACGAATATGCCAAACTTCATTGTGAGGGGTATCCAGGCAAAACCGCGCTGTTCCATAACGTGCACGGCATTGGTGCACCACACATCGAAGCGCTGCGCCAGCGCGGCTTCATCGACATAGCGCACCAACACGCAGAAACTATCCGCATATTGACGACCCATGCACTCCTGCCGGCTCAAATCCGTTTTGATACCCCGCTGAATACTGCGCAGAATATCATCGCAGGCATCTTTGCCAAACTGTTCGTTGAGCAGCTTAAACTTTTCAATGTTGACGTAAACGAGCGCGTGGTGCCCATGGCGGGATTCTTCCAAGCAGTCGTGAGCTTCATCGTAAAAGCGCTGGATGGTATTGCCGCCCGTTACTGGATCGACATAGGCGATGTGCTCAAGATGCTTCTTGCTGCGGTAGAAGGTCAGCATCAAAAACACCGTCAGCAGCGCAAAGGCAAGCGTGATAAAGCCGCTGAGCAAAAGGGTAATCTTCATGAGAATATCGGATTTGGCATTAACCACCGAAACGGGAACAAAGGTAAGCAGACTCCATTCCTGCGTGCCCAGGGGCAAATACGTCATGTATTCACGGTTGCCTTCGATGCTGAACTGAACCTGCCCACCCCTGCTCGCTGCAATATCGGCCTTGACCTGGGTCCATGATTTTCCGTCCACAATGGTGCCCGTAGAAAGCGAGCTTAAAATGTTGTAACCGGATTCTTTGGCAAGGGGGGAACTTGAGCGAATAACAGCCGTGCCGTCGTTGCGTACGATGTGGGCATAGCCCTGCCCGTCAAAAGCGGACATGGACAAAATGGTATCGAATGTGGCCAAGTCATAACTGGTGGCCAAGGCAAGCATCTGTTTGCCTTCAATAACAACATTGGTTAAGGGGATGGCGAAAACGACACTTTCCTGCCCCGCTATAACCTGCGAAGTGGACAAGGAAGGCTGCCGCTTGATGGCCGCTTCGCGCAGGTATTCGGTGCTTTGCAGCATGACGGTGTTGCCCTGATCATCGTAGGCAACGCCCGCCGCATCGACCAGCATCATCTTTTGATAGTGCCACAGGCCGCGCTGTTTTTCTAGCAAGGGCTGCAACTGCCCATAGGTAGTGACAGAAGGATCTTCAAGCACTGCGGCCACCGTGCCCAATACCGCAAAATTATCGTCGATGTTTTTGCGCGCATTGGTGCCCATCTGCTTGGAAATTTCTGTCATATATCCAGCAGCTTCGGTTTTGACCGTACTTTGAAGGTGAACATAATACTGAAAACAAGCGGCGCCCACCACAAGGGTGAGCACGCAAAAAAGAAGACCTGTAAGTAGGTAAACACGGTTTTCTTTGGCAAAAAGTTTGCCTCGCTGCTTACCCGAACCCACGCATCCCTCCTTTTCTGCATCAAACAAGCTTTAATTCCATAAGCTTTAACTAATTAACAGTACCATGATTGCCCTTTTAGGGAAACCACTTTCACAACAACGCCTCTGTATTCCCGGGGATACAGAGGCGTTGTAGGGGGTGCTTTTCTTTGTTTTAGCTTACGGAATTACCGAGTATTATCAGGGCTTACCTTCCCTTGCCCTATTTTGGCTTACCCGAAGCGGTATTCGATGCCCATCGTGGGTTGGGGGTTTTCCCACTTTTTGATGATGGTGTCGCCGCAGGCTATGCGGCAGGTGCCGCATTCCAGGCAGCCGGCGTAATCAAAGGATTGCTTACCTTGCTCATCTATCTTGTATAAGGCAGCCGGGCACAGGCGCACCAGTTTCATAAATTCTTCGGCATCGGGGTTTTCCACCAATTCGATGTGGGCGCTGCCTTCGTCGACTTCATATTTGTTGAGGGCCAAAAACTCATCAACGTTGACCGTTATCGGTTTTATGCTGCTCATAG
>JAVVPE010000058.1:0-8575 GCA_036655915.1 Raoultibacter sp. | reverse complement strand
AGGTATTCACGCTGCCGATTTCCGACATCGATGCCTTTTTAAAGGAAAACACCCTCCCCATCGGCACCCGTTGCCAATTGGTGCTAGAAGCCTATCGCATCCGAGGTGAGCGCTAAAACCACCCATCCCTATCGGTCGCGAACACACTGCAGAAAAAAAGAGAGTCCGCAAGGGTTCTCTTTTTTCTGCACCACATAGCCGCAAGCGGGTCAAACCCATGATCCGTTACTTGATGTTTTCTACTTTTCGCCTGCAAACACTTTGATGCCCTGGCGGCCCAAAAGTTCTACCGCCATGTCGCGCAGCTTGAACTTCTGAATCTTGTTCGATGCCGTCATAGGGAAATCATCGACAAAAAACACGTGCTTGGGCACCTTGTAGCGCGCCATGCGTTCGATGCCGTATTGGCGCGCATCATCTTCGGTCATGCTTTCATAACCGGGGCGCGTGCGCACAAACAGCCCCACGATTTCGCCGCAACGTTCATCGGGAATGCCGATAACCTGCGCATCCAAAACACCGGGCATACCCAGATAGAAATTCTCCACCTCCAGCGGATAGATGTTTTCACCTGCGCGGATAATCATATCCTTTATACGCCCCGTAACGCGGTAGTACCCTTGCGCATCAACCGTGCCCAAATCCCCCGAATGCAAAAAGCCTTCGGCGTCGATGGCGCGAGCAGTTTCATCGGGCATCTTGTAGTAGCCCTTCATGACGTTGTAACCCTTACAGCACAGCTCGCCGGGCTGCCCCATCGCGCATTCCTCCCCCGTTTCCGGATCGATAACGCGCACCTGCACCGGAGGATGCTTGCGCCCCACCGTTTCGCACTTATGCTGCAGATCATCGTGAATGGTCGTTTGCGTAAACACCGGGCTTGTTTCGGTGAGTCCATAACAGATGGTGCACTCGGTCATGTGCATCTTTTCAATGGCTTCCTTCATGGTTTCAACCGGACAGGGCGACCCCGCCATGATGCCGGTACGCAGACTGGTCAGGTCAAATGTGTCGAAGTCGGGATGATTTAATTCGGCGATAAACATAGTGGGCACGCCATAGAGCGCCGTTGCGCGTTCCTTGTGCACGGCCTGCAACACCATTTCAGCCTTGAATTCTTCCACGGGAATCATCGTAGATCGGTGCGTCAGGGCAGCCATCACGCCCAACACGCAGCCAAAGCAGTGGAAAAACGGCACCGGCAGGCAAATGCGGTCGCTGGCACCCAGCGCTTGGCCTTCGCCGATATAGAATCCGTTGTTCAAAATGTTGCGATGCGTCAGCATAACGCCCTTAGGAAACCCAGTTGTGCCCGAAGTGTATTGCATCATGACGATGTCGTTGTTGTCAAAACGCGTTTCGGCCGCGCGCAGGGCATCGTCTGACACGTTGTCACCCAGCAGCAGCAGCTCGGGCACGCTGTAGAATCCGCGGTGTTTTTCAGGCCCCATGTAGATCAGGTTTTTTAGGAAGGGAAATTCATCGGCCACCAAATGCCCGCGCTGGCACGTGAGCGTTTCGGGAATGAGCTCGCGGATGATTTCGATGTAATCGACATCGCGGTAGGCGTCGATAATGCACAGCGCCTTCATATCGGATTGCTTGAGCACGTATTCGAGTTCGTGGATTTTGTAGACCGGATTCATCGTTACCATGACAACGCCAATTTTGGCCGTCGCATACATAAACGTCAACCAATCGGGGATGTTGCGCGCCCATACTCCCAGGTGATCGCCTGGTTCCATGCCAATAGCCAACATGCCACGCGCAAGGTTGTCGGTGCGTTCGTCGAAATCTTTATAGGTCCAGCGCAAATCGCGGTCGGGGTATACCACAAACTCATGGTCGGGTTCTTGTGCCACCTGGTTGCGGAAATACTGCCCGATCGTCAATTCTGAGTGCAAAGGGTATTGCGGAGAGCCCGGCTCCCCACACGGTGTATCAGCCATAGGGCAGCTCCTAAATCGGGGTGTAGACGACAGCCAAGAACTTCGCCTGTTGATCGTTGTGGGCACGCACCTGATGAGGCACGATGGAATCGTAGTAGATGCTTTCACCCGGTTGCAAAACGTAGGTTTCCTTGCCGTATTCTATTTCGACCGGGCCTTCGATGCCATAGAGAAATTCTTCGCCTTCATGCTGCGAAAGCACGTGATCGAGCTGCCCCGAAGGCGTCACCGTGATGATGAACGGATCCATGTGGCGCGAGCTGCGCCCTTCGGCCAAGGAAAAAAAGTTGAGCGTGCCTGCGTCGGAAGAAGTTTCCAAGCTTTTCATGCGAGTTGCTTCCTCAATTTGCCCCACCTGGGTATACACCGGCCCTAAGGCCACATCGTCATCCATGAGCGTGCCCAGGCGCACGCCTAAGGCGCGCGTAATTTTGATAAGGGGTGCAAGCGAAGGTGCGAGCGCGCCGGCCTCAAGACCCTCGATAACGCTCAAATCACAATTGCAGCGTTGTGCAAGCTCTTCTTGCGATAGCCGCAAAGACTCGCGCAGGGTTGTGATTTTGGTTCCGAGTTTATTGTCTTGCGCCATAACGGTTCCACCTTTCCTGCATGCGCGCACATCCGCTTCGCATGCTTCGCCAAATAGTGCTTTTCCAAGGGTAATACACTTTGTCGCAAAAACAGGCTTTACATCGGCAAAAATCACGCACAAACAATCGGGAAGCCCCCACAGCCCGCCGTCAGGTTGAAGCAACACCCCGGAAACGACAGGCGGTCTGTGACGAGTCAGATAGGCGTGAAAGACCGAGGAGCCTGAAGTAAGCGTACTCCCTGTACGCGAACGAAGGCGACGAGAGGCTTGAACGTCTAGCTGGCCGCCACAGCCCGCCGTCAGGTTGAACGGTGTGGGGATTGTGCGAATGCGGGCATTCAGCGGCTGTTTGAAAAATACCCTCTTGCCAACTTTCCCCATTCAGGTATAATTTCCACTTGCGCCGCTTCATAGCGCAAGCCGTTATTCCTCGGTAGCTCAACGGCAGAGCATCCGGCTGTTAACCGGAGGGTTGTAGGTTCGAATCCTACCCGGGGAGCCATTAAAAAGTACAGGCCACACAATTGCGTGTGGCCTGTTTTTTATTCCCCCTCCGCCGCGCCCTCGGGTGCGTGCTCCCCTGCCGCGCCCTCGGCTTTCCCATCGGCTGCGGCTGCCTGCTCGCCTGGCGTCCATACCAGGGTGGCGATGGAGTGGGGTTCAAGCGTGAGGGGGCACACCCAGTCGCCTTCGCAGACGCGCGTGCTTGCCGCAGCGTCGCGCGCGTTGAGCAGCACCAGCACGCGGCCGCCGTCGGGGTTAACAAATCCCAGCGCCTCTAGGGCATCAGCGCTGCGCGAAACAAGGCATACATGCGCTCCAGGCGCCACGAAATGCGAAAAATGGCCGATGTAGGTGTGACTTAGATTCACCCGCACATCCTGGCCATCTTCGGTGGCCATCAACGGGGCATCGCAGTAATTGTGCGCATGATTGGGCCCGCCCTGGGCATCTAGCAGCACATTCCAGTCGATATAGCCCTGCGCCCCCGCATTAAAATCGCCGATGATGTCGTGGGCGTAGTGTTCGGCCGCTTCCACCGACGACACATCTTCGCCGCGCGCATATTCAACGCAGCCTTCGGTGTGAATAAATTCCTTATCGGGAAACAGCGCGCACGCACGCCGCAAAGCCTCAAAATGATCGCCCGCATACCAGTGAAACGCCACGCCACCAAAGGCCGAGCGCGCCGCATCGTCGCGCAGGGTGGCTTGCGCGCGATCGAGAATGCGTTCCTTATTGTGATCCCAGCAAAACAGGCTCACATCGCTCAGACCTGCTTCAATAAGCGCAGGGTGCAGAAAATCGACGGCGAATATCCGTTCTTCCTCGGCAGAAAACAGGCACGAATCCCAACGCTGAGCCGCGTTCGGTTCGTTTTGAAGACTGAGGCGGCCAACCGCAAAACCACTGTCCCGCATCTGTTGCAGATAACGCACCAGCACACGCGCCCAGCGGTCGTAATATTTGGGCAACAAGCGGCCGCCGAAGTTCATGGATCGATTCGTTTTCATAAACGCGGGGGGCGACCACGGCGAAGCAAAAAACTCCACAGCGGGCTGCACGCTTTGCACCGCACGAAACAGCGGGAAAAGATGCTCTTCATCGTGGGCAAGCGAAAAATCCTGCAAATCGCTAGCGGATTTTTGGGAAACATACGCGTAATTCCCCTGCGCAAAATCGCAGCTTTGCACGGGAATGCGCGCCAGATTGTACGCGTTGCCCGCCGCCCCAAAGGTCAGGTTGAGCACGCGGTTTTGCACGGCCCAAGGCAGCTGGGAAAGCGTGCAGGCGGCCGCTTCTGTCAGGGCTGCACCAAAGCCGGACACTCGCTGTAAGTGCTGATCGGGATAGATTTTGGTCAAATCCATTTCGGCGGCTGGATCATAGCTAAAGTGTGCTGGATGCAGATCCATGCGCTGCGTAGCCGAAGAAGTGAACACCTCAATCAAAGGTGCGGCCGCCGCCTGCGCACGCATTTGGCGCACGCCGCGCCCACCGTGCGCACGGATGTGGCGAGCCAAACTTTTTATGTGCGCAAAAACCCGCATAACATTTAGGCTTGCCCCACTATTTCGGCCGCGGCCACATCGCCTGCGCGCCACAGGAAATAGCACTTATGGATGCGAGGGTTGCGTTCAAAATCGTGCGGAATCGTGGTGGCCGTAATATCTTTAAGGGCAACGCCATAGCGCTCCAGCTTTTCATAATCGGGCTTGAAATTGCGCAGGTTGCACGAAAAGATAGCAACGCCCCCCTCTTCCAGCAGGCGCGATACCCCAATCAACAACTCGGCATGATCGCGCTGCACACTCCAGGTAAGCGTCCCCATGGATTTTGAATTTGAAAACGTGGGAGGGTCAACAAAAATAAGATCATAGCTGCGCCCACTGCGGCGCTCTTCAGTAACCCAAGTTGATACATCGGCTTTAATGAAGCGATGCGCGTCGCCCGTGAAACGGTTGATTTCCATATTGCGCTGCGCCCATTCCAAATAGGTTTGGGAAAGATCGACCGTGGTGGTTTCAAGCGCCCAACCCCCCGCCGCGTGCACGGTAGCCGTGCCCGTATAGGCAAACAGGTTCAAAAAACGCGTGTCGTGCGCAAGCGAGCCCACCAAACCACGCGTCATGCGATGATCCAAGAAAATACCCGTATCAAGATAGCCGTTCAGATCGACCTCAAATACAAAACCGGCTTCGGTCGTGCGCGTTACAAACGATTTATTGCGCGCGTGGGCGTACTGCGAACCACCCTTTTCGCGGCGGCGCGTTTTTGAAAATACGTGAGCAGGGTCAACCCCCACAACCAGCGGTGCCAACAGCAGCACATCGCTGTAGCGTTTACGTGCGCGTTCCTCGTCGATTTCAGCGGGCGGCGCGTATTCGGCAATAACCATGAACACTTCGCCTTTGTGATAGCCCGTGCCGTGATACAAATCGATCGATACGGAATAATCGGGCAGATCGGCATCGTAGATGCGATAGCAGGCAACCTTGTTTTTGCGCGCCCACTTCATGCGTTCTTTGGCCACCTTGCGCAGGCGCGCGGCAAACTGATCGGAATTCTTTTCGATCACCGCAACCTGAACCACCCGACCTTCAGGCAAAGTTGCAACACTCACGGTTTCGTGGGAAACGGGTACCAGCGCGTACAGGCGCAGCGTTGTTTCGATAGGCCCGTTGAACAGCTCGCAGGTATCTTGTGGCACAAGACCCAGCGAATCATCGATGGAAGTATCAGGCGTGATAACCGCGCAGCGCGACCCCGCAGGCATAGCGGCAAGGCCTTCGGCAAAGGCGGCGTAGAGCTGCGGCAGTTGGGCTTCGGTGTCCAGGCGGTGGGCGTAGGGCGGGTTTGTGGCAACAACGAAACGCTGCGCACTATCGCGCACGAAGCGCCCCATCTCTGAAACATCCCCCACAGAAAACTCTATGTAGTTGGCCAACCCCACGCGCTTGGCGTTGGCGCGGGCAAGCGCGATGGCTTCCGGATCATTATCGCTGCCAACAATGCGCGGCATGGCTGCCAGGCCCGCTTCAAGCGCATCATCGGCGGCAGCCACCACGTCATCCCACAGCTGCGGGTCGTGGCCAAGCCACCCGGTGAAGCCCCAATAATCGCGCAGCAAGCCCGGTGCCTGGTTGGCCGCAATCATGGCCGCTTCGATGCACAGCGTGCCGCTGCCGCACATCGGGTCAAGGAAGGTTTCGTTGTCGGCCACGCTGCCCGACCAGCCCATTTTAAGCAAAATTGCCGCTGCCAGCGCTTCTTTTAAGGGGGCAACACCCTGCACACCCGCTTCGCGATACCCACGGCGGTGCAACGATTCACCCGAAAGGTCCAAGGCAAGCGTCGCTTTTTCACCCCGCACGGCAATATCTATCACCACATCGGGGCGATCAGCTTGCACATCGGGGCGCGTACCGCGCGCTTCGCGCAGGGCATCACACACCGCATCTTTTACCTTCACGCCCACAAACTGCGTGTTGCGCAGGGCATCGTTTGTGCCGCGGGCGCGCACCGAAATGGTGGCGGCGGGCCCTATGTGCTGGTCCCAGGCAAGCTCTTTTACGCCCGTATACAAATCGTCGGCATCCGCACAGGCAAAACGGGAAAGTATCAAAAGCACGCGTGAGGCACTACGCGACCACAAGCAGGCGCGATAGGCCACTTCAAGCGTGCCAAAAAACGCGACGCCCCCGCTTAAGGGGCGCACGCGTTTGGCTTTAAGGCTCTTCAATTCTTGCGCCAACTGCGCTTCAAAACCGAAAGGACAGGTAGCAAAAAATTCGTCGTTATCCACGAAGTTCCTAGTCTTCTAAGTAGTCCTTCAATTTGGACGAACGGGAAGGGTGGCGCAACTTCGCAAGCGTCTTGCTTTCAATCTGGCGAATGCGTTCGCGCGTTACCCCAAATTCGCGACCCACTTCTTCAAGGGTGCGCGGGTGGCCATCTTCTAAGCCAAAGCGCAGGGCAATCACTTTGCGCTCGCGTTCGGCCAGGCCATCAAGCACCTTGTTCAGCTGTTCTTGCAGCATGGAAAAACTGGCGGCATCGGGCGGCACCACGGCGGCATCGTCTTCGATGAAGTCGCCCAGTTGAGAATCCTCTTCTTCGCCGATGGGCGTTTCCAGCGACACCGGTTCCTGAGAGATTTTCTGAATTTCGCGCACGCGTTCGGGCGGCAGACCCATTTCCTTGCCGATTTCTTCGGGGGTGGGTTCGCGGCCAAATTCTTGCAGAAGTTGGCGCTGGATGCGCACCAACTTATTGATGGTTTCAACCATGTGCACCGGAATACGAATGGTACGCGCCTGGTCGGCTATGGCGCGCGTGATGGCCTGACGAATCCACCAGGTAGCATAGGTGGAAAACTTGAAACCCTTCGTGTAATCGAATTTTTCGACCGCACGAATAAGACCCAGGTTGCCTTCCTGAATCAGGTCCAAAAACAGCATACCGCGCCCCACATAGCGCTTGGCAATGGAAACAACCAGGCGCAGGTTCGCTTCGATAAGCTGCTGCTTGGCATCAAGGCCCACCTGTTCAATGCGCGAAAGGCGGCGGCGTTCACGACGCTCAAGTTCGATACCTTCATCTTCGGCCTTGTCCAGCTGCTCAACCGCATCAAGCCCGGCTTCAATTTTCATGGCCAGGTCAATTTCTTCAGCGGCGGTCAAAAGCGACACTTTGCCGATTTCCTTAAGATACATGCGCACCGGATCGCCCGTAAGCATGGTAACCGACGCATCGGTGCTGCGCTTGCTGCGCGCCTTTACCTTACTTTTGGTAATCTTGGGCAACTGCACATCGACGGTAGCCTTAAGCTCTTCTTCCGGAATGCCTTCCAGAAGTTCTTCGTCATCCAAATCGGCTTCAAGTTTTTCTTCGTCGATTCCTTCGACGGTGGAAACTTCTTTCAGCACCGCTTCATTTGCGGGTTCCGCCACATCAAGAATGTCTTCGCCATCAAGTGTTTCGTCGAGTGCGCTGTCTTCGATTTTTGCTGTGGGTGTCGTTTTGCTTGAGGATTTTTTCTTTGAGGCTTCAGCCACGTATGCGTCCTTTCAAACAAGGTGAATCCCGAAACAAACAAAGCCGTTTCGGGCATAAACGTACAGCTGAATAATATACCACAAAAAACGCGCTGTACAGACAGTATTTTTCGCCAACTTTCGCATATTTTTCACGCTAGAAGCTACCAGGATTGAAATGCACAGCCCGCCGGCAGCTTGAAGCAATAACAACAAAGTCAGGCGGTCTGTGACGAGTCAGATAGGCGTGAAAGACCGAGCTGCTTGAAGTAAGCGTACTCCCTGTACGCGAACGAAAGCCGCGAGAGGCTTGAACACCTAGCTGGCCGCCACAGCCCGCCGTCAGGTTGAACTACAGGCCCAGGGAATATACAACAACTCCCAGCAAAATCAAGCCCAAGGCGCATATTTTCTTCCTGTTGATTTTTTCCTTAAAAATAACCACGCCGAAAATGGTCACGTAAATATAGCTGGTGGCTTCTAGCACCGGTCCCATG
>JAVVPE010000057.1:0-8670 GCA_036655915.1 Raoultibacter sp. | reverse complement strand
ATAGCTTTCATTAAGTTCAGAAACCCACTCCGTAAGCTCGTCTGCTCCAACCAAAACCTCCTTGCGCACCAAGCGGTGGCTCACAACCCTTCCGCTTTGGAATCCTTTTTTGAGTAAATCTCAAAATCCTGGACAGATATCAAAACCATATTCAGAATTTTTAGCTGTGACCAAAATATTTGTATCAACGATAAAACGATCCATGGCTACCTGATACCTTCTTTGAAAAAGGCATCGAACGTGGCTGTTGTAAATCCCGTCAAGCGAAAAGCTTCGCTATAGGTAAGACGTCTTGACTGTACTGCGGAAAAAATTGCTTCGCTAAAAACAGTCCCTAGCCGATAGTTCTTACTCTTGTAATAGTCTCCTCCCTCTACCTTTCTTTTAGGCACCTGTTCTAGGGAACTCACTTCCGTTTCATGCTTATAGTAATAGGTGAAGAATTCTTTTTGACTGATAAGTTCCAAATCTCGTGCCTTGCGTGCGCACACGGTAAAACTGACTTTAAAGTGATTTGCTGCGCTTTTTATTGCCTCATATCTCTCTTCGCAAATCACGCGCCAATACTTAATAAATTCGCTGGACGGAACAAGAAATTCGGCGGCAATGGCGTCACACAGTTGTTCAGCTTCATTTTCCTCTACCTTATCCGTCGCAGGAGAAATAACCCCGCTCGTCGCAAAGTAAAGATGCGCCACCTCATGTGCCAGCGTGAATATCTGCGCAGATTTAGCATCGCGACCATTGATGAAGACAAGCGGCGCAAGATTATCAGCAAGAACGAAACCCCGGAACTCATCAACCGACAGCTTTCTGTGCGTGTTGTCTTTAACCAACCCACTCACAACCACCGACACCCCGGCTGCCTCAACCTTGTCTTTAAAGAAACGGAGCGCTTCACCATAGGTTTTGCAAGATGCCGCCCAATTTGTGGGCATGCTCAAATCAGTGTGCATGGCTTCTGCCATTTCTTGTGGCGCAGGTGCGCAAACGCTTTGCTTTTCATATTTGCCCACAAAAGAAACTGCTGCATACCCCTCTTCAGAAAAATAATCTCTCATCCAGTCTTGCCGAAGCATCATGTGATCAATCGTATCAAATAGTTCTGGGCTAGGATCAGATAAGCGCGATTGAATAGCTCCTGTTGAAGTGGTGCGAAAATCTGCAATCTGAAGACCTACGGAGGGAATATCGTCAGAAAACAAGGCAGCAAAACTAACGTGCGTTGCGTGCGCAAACTCTTCAAGCTGCTTAATTGTGGGGGTCCAGGTTCCCTCAATCCACTGTTCAATTTTTGGGGAAATCGATTTGAGGTCTTCCGGCGTTTTACCTGCGCGGCGCATCGCCCAAGCCAAAACAGTAAGATTCGGCTTCATTCCCATAATGCACCCCCCATCGTTTATCGCCTAAAAGCAAAGTATACGGCAATCTTTTTATTTTTCTGCGATTATTTAGGGACACCTGTTTCTTCGGATACATAAGAAAAACAAGCGCAGGCGCTTGAGGTGCGCGCTTAGGCGTCTTCGGCGGCCTGCATGAATTCGAGGTTTTTTTGCACGTAGAACCAGTTGGCGGCCGAAGTGACGGCGGCTATGGCCAGGCGGCGTTCGAGGGTGAGGGTGTGTGCCTGGCTAACACTTAGGGCAAACGCGCAGCTTTCGGGCTGCTCAAGGTGCCAATCGCCCAAAACGTGCTGTTGCAGTTTTCCGCAAAAAAGCGTGCGGAGGCTTTCTTCAAAGGCGGTGCAGAAAAAATCGTAGGCGCGCGAGACTTCGTGGGTATCAATCTGGATCAAAATAAGCCGCAAAATTTCGGCAATGGAATAGGTCTGCTTCAGCACGCACACCACGATTAAATAGGCGACGTGGCTGCTGGTGTACTTTTTCGCCTGAGGCTGCGGCACCAGTTTTTGCTTCACGTAATTGTTCACCATGGAAGAGGTGAGCAGCTTTTCGCCCGTGGGAGCAATGATGCCCACCTGTTCATCGATGTAGCCGATCAGCTGGTCCATATACAAATCGATGCGCGGAATTTCATCGTAGCGCGGAAGATGAAAGGCCGCGATGCGCGCCGCATAGTCGCTTTCGGAAAGTTTTTCGGCAGCGCAATCACCTGGCGCAAGAAGGGCAGCAAGGGAAGATCCTTGGCGAAGGTGGGGCTGTGTTTGTGTTGTTTGTTTCTGCTTCATGAAAGCTATGTTAGCACTTCGCGTGCGCCATCACATCAAATCCGCAACTTGTTGACATGATGCTTGATATTCCTTAATCTAGTTTTCAATACTAGTTGAAAGGATCCACGTGACCACCCAGAAAATCGCCCTTATCACCGATTCATGCACCGATGTTCCTGCTGAATTGGCGCAGCGTTTCCACATTCTTACCGCGCCGCTGACCATCAATTACAAGGATGCCTCCTATCGCGATCGCGTCGAAATTTCCCCCGAAGAAGTGTATGCGCGTTTTGCCGAAGAAATTCCCAAGACGTCGCTGCCCCTGCCTGCCGACATCAATGCCCTGTTTGAACAGGCGATTTCTGAAGGTTGCACCCATGCGGTAGTCGTTACCATTTCATCGGGGCTTTCGGGCACTTTCGACATCATGCGCCATCTTGCCGCCACCTTCCCCGCCTTGGAAACCGCCGTTATCGACACGAAAAGTATCGGTTTCGGGGCAGGAATTTCGGTTTGCGCTGCCGGGGAATATATCGAAGCTGGGCTTCCCTTTGAAGAAGTGGTGGTAAAAACGCAGGCAATTGTGAAGAAAACGCATGTGTTTTTCTGCGTGGACACCTTGGAATACCTGTACGCCGGCGGCCGCATCAACAAGGCGACCTATCAGCTGGGCTCGATGCTGGATTTGCGGCCGATTTTAACCTGCGACGATAGCGGCGTGTATGTGCCCGCTGGAAAAGCACGCGGTCGCAAGGGATCCCTGAAAAAAACGCTGACCCTGGCCCAAGCTTCGCTGCAGGGGTCGCAGCGCTACCGCGTGGCCGTGGTTCATGGCGATGCGCAGGAAGAGGCCGATGCCATCGTTGAAAACATCCGCGCCACCTTCCCCAACGCCACAGAAGTGTACACCGAGCAAATATCGCCCGCACTGGTTGTGCACACCGGCCGCGGCCTGATCGGCATTGGGGCCCAAGCGCTGGATTAGAGCGTGTAGGAATAGCGAGTGAGGGTGGCGGCGCCCAGGGCTGCTTCGTCCAAATCGCAACCGAGGCCGAAGGCGTGGTCGGGCGCGTTGACCAGCACGTGGCCGCCCTCAAGCACGAAGGGGGGCGTGGTGATGTCGCAGGGAAAATAGCGCGCCGAATCGCTCAGATCACCCGGGAGGCTAATGTTGGGCAGCGTTTGAAACGCGGCGTGCATGCGTTTGGAAATGCCCGTGTCATACATGCCGCCCAGCCACACGGTGTATCCGCGCGCCTGCGCCCATCGGCAAAAAGCGGCAGCCACCGCGATGCCGCCAAACTTGGCAATCTTCACGGCAAAACAGCGCAGTTCGGGGAAGGCAAGCGCCGCGCGCAGATCGTTGACCGTCGTAAACGATTCATCCAAACACAGCGGCGTTGCCATCCGGCGCTGCAGCGCCGCCAAGCGTCCATAAAGAGCGACGCGATCGGCAGCCGTGGTGGCGGGGGTGGTCGTGGCGGAATCGGTGGCGGCGCGGTCGGCGGCCGTGGTAGCGGCCGTGGCCGTAGCCGTGGCGGGGTCGGAAATTGTGGGCGGCAGGGGGCGCAGGGGCTCTTCGATGCAGGCCAGACCCAGGGTATCCAGCTTCAACAAAGCGGGCAGGTCATCTTCGCCATAGCTTTGGTTGGCATCGGCCATAAGCGTCAGGGCGGGAAAAGCGGCGCGCACGGCGGCGAGCAGCTTATAATCGTGGCCGGGGCATATTTTGAGCTTCACGCGCGTGTAGCCCTCGGCGACAGCGCTGCGCACCGCGGCAAGCGTATCTTTTTCGCTGGCAAGGCCCAGCACCACACCGCCCGGCACGCGCACCGCGCTGGTGTCGTTGTTGCTGGTGGCAGCAGCGTTACGGGTGGCGGTGGCCGCAGCGGCAGCATCCTCGCAGGTGGCATCGCAACTGGTGGCAGGGGCAACGCCGCCGATCAATTGCCACAGGGGCTGCTCGACGATTTTGCCGTAAAGATCCCACAGCGCAGGTTCAAGCGCCGCAGCCGCCAAGGGATGGGTGGCCGCATCTTCGCAGCAGGCAAACGACGCCGTCACTTCATCGGGGTGCAAAAACACCTGGCGCAACACCTGCGGGATCAGCTGATCTTGCAGCACGCGCAGATCATCTTCGATGGTTTCGGGCAAATACCAGTCGCTTTCAAACGCAACGCATTCGGCCAGCCCCGTGCGCCCCTGATAATCGGTGATGCGCACGATCAGGGATTCCCGCTGATCCAAAACCGTCTTCGCCGTGCGGATGGGCGCCACCAGCGGCAGCTTGATATGAAACACTTCTACCCGTTCCACTTCAAGACGCTGCTGATAGCGTTTGCGCAGCGCCGCCTTGTCCACTTTGCCAATGCCCGTGCGGGGAAAAGCCTCGACGGCGCAGATGCATTGTGGAAAGTAAAGGGGGGAAAGCGTGCCCTGTAAAGCGCTTTCCACCTGCGCTGAAAATTCCTGCAGCGAGGTGGGCATCGGGGGTGCCGCCGGGGAGGGGGTAGTGGCTGGGGTGCCGGCTAGGGGGGCAACTGGGGTGGTAGCTGGGGGGGTAATGGGCGCTGCCGAGCGTTCCACAAAGGCCACGGGGCGCCGACCCCACGCCGCATCGGGTACGCCAAAGGCGTAGGCGTCGGCCACGCCTTCCACCTGCATAAGCTTCGCTTGGATTTCAGCGGGGTAGACGTTTTCGCCACCGGAAACAAACATATCTTGCGTGCGTTCGGCCACCCGCAGGCGTCCCTTGCGCAGGCGTGCCAAATCTCCCGTGAGGAAAAACCCGTCGGCCGTAAACGCCGCGCGCGCATTCACATAGCCGGAAAACACGCCCGGCCCCTTTACGGCCAACTGCCCCACGCCTTCGGCATCCGGGCCTATGATGGTGGCCTCATAGCCGGGCAACAGATCAAGCTGGCCTGCAAAATCCCTGGTCACAAGCCGCGAAGCAATCTGGCTTGACGTTTCGGTCATGCCGTAGCTGGCATAGACGCGAACGCTTGCGGCCGCCGCACGCTCAAGGGTGTGCGGATTGGGCGCCGCCCCGCCCAGCAACACGCAGCGATACGCAGCCAAGGCAGCATGCGCTTCTTCATCTTGGGCTGCTGCGTCCAATGCATCTTGCAGCATCTTATCGACCACCGACAGGTGTGTAGCTTCAAGCTGCAAGGCCTCGTGCAAAATCTGCGCGGCATCAAAGTGGCGATACAGCACAAAGGGCGCCGCGTTGCACAACGAACGCACCATCACCTGAAAGCCTCCGACGTGATAGAGCGGCAAGGCCAGCTGCCACAACACCGGGCTGCCCAGGTCCAAAACTGCGTTGGATGCCCGCGACGCACCGATCAGATTTTCCCAGGAAAGCGCCACCGCTTTGGGTTTGCCCGACGTGCCCGATGTGAACAGAATCAGAGCGCGTTGCTGCGGGGAAAACTGCGCCGCAAAACGCTGCGCATGATGCGCCAAGGTGCGCGCTGCAAGCTGCGTGCGGGGCAGCGTGGATTCGCGCGTTGCTGGCTGCGTGCGGGATACCGCTGCCGGCTGCGTGCGGGATGCCCCGGAGGTGCGCAGCGTATCCACCAGCTGCATAACCGCAGCTTCATCAAGCTGTAAGGTGATATTCACACCCTGCGTTCTGCGCAAGTCGGCCACGCGTTCAGCCTTTTCCACCGCCGTTAAGCGATGGTTAAGGGCCACCACGCAAAACCCGCCGTAAGCCGCCGCCAAGGTCAGAAAAACAAACGCGGGGCAATTTTCCATTTCGCACACGACGGCAGATGTGCGCCGCACGCCCCGGCGGCTTAAGGCATCGGCCAAGCCCGCCGCACATAAGCGCACCTGGGCATACGTGAAACTGCGCCCCTCAAACGTGAAACATACGGCCGAAGGGTGGCTGCGCGCCGCTTGTTCAAGCAGGGCAATCATCGTTGCGCCCGCGCTTCAAAACAGACAAGCAACATCATCAGGGGAATTTCGGGAACTGGTCAAAATCGGGCATACGCTTTTCTGTGAAGGCGTCGCGGCCTTCTTTGGCTTCGTCGGTGGTGTAATACAGCAGCGTGGCATCCCCTGCAAACTGCTGCAAGCCCGCCAAACCATCAGTGGCTGCGTTGAACGACGATTTCAAAAACCGCAGCGCCGTGGGGGAAAATTGCATCATTTCTTCGGCCCACGAAACGCATTCCGCTTCCAAATCGTCGAAGGGCACCACCTTGTTGACCAGGCCCATATCCAGGGCTTCAGCCGCCGTGTACTGGCGGCACAGATACCAAATTTCGCGCGCCTTTTTCTGCCCGACAATATCGGCCAGATAACCCGCGCCATAGCCGGCATCAAAACTGCCCACCTTGGGACCCGTCTGGCCAAACTTGGCGGTTTGCGCCGCAAGGGAAAGGTCACATAAAATGTGGAGTACATGCCCGCCGCCGATGGCGTAACCGTTGACCATGGCGATGACCGGCTTGGGCACCACACGAATCAATCGTTGCAGGTCAAGCACGTTTAAGCGCGGGATGTTATCTTCCCCCACATAGCCACCGTTGCCGCGGCGCTTTTGATCGCCACCCGAACAAAATGCCTCATCTTCGTGGCGGCCGCCGTGATTTGCCCCCGTGAGGATGATGACCCCAATGTGCGCGTCATCGCGCGCCACCGTGAAAGCGTCGTAGAGTTCGTTGACCGTCAGCGGCGTAAAAGCGTTGCGGCAGGCGGGGCGATTGATGGATATTTTGGCGATACCCTTATAGGTTTCGTAGATGATTTCTTCGTAAGTTTTCCCCGGCTTCCAGGGAAACGTCTTGGGCGCACTCATAGCGTTCCTTTCCGCAAGCGTTCATCGGCGGCCTGTAAAAACGGCTGCACGTGATCGCAAAATGACGTCGGATTTTCCACATGCACATTATGCCCCGCCGAAAGCAGCGCGCAGGTCGCCGCGCCACAAGCGGCAAACATTTCCGCAATTTCTGTATACTTTTTGTCGGACATGCCCGCAATATAGAGCAGGGGCATCGGCAGCGCGCAAATGGTTTCGCCAAACAGCGGCATGGTGTGCTGGCCCGCCAAACGCACGCTGCGCGCCAGGGCATCGCAGCTGTTGTCCAGGCGTTCATCGTGCAGGCGTTGCTGCACTTCAGGCGGCAGGTGGCGCTGGGTTTCAAACAGGGGAAGATTTTCCCAATACTCCACAAAGGTGGCAATATCGTTTTTGTCCAAGCGTTCGGCCAACACGGCATCGTGCGCGTTGGAAACCGCCCGTTCTTCAGGCGTTTCAGGCCCCAAGGCCGCACTTTCCAGCACGCACGACGCCAGGCGCTGCGCATGGGCGCGCGTGTAGGCAAGCGCCACGCGGCCGCCCATCGAATAACCCAGCAGATGCACGGGCGCACCGATGGCGTCGATCAAGGCATCCAACACCGCCACGCGCGTTTCCAGCCGGTAAGGCTCATCGTTTTGCGGCCGATCGCTTTGGCCAAAGCCCGCAAAATCCAGCGCAAACACCGGGCGCTGGGCAGCAAACACCGGCGCGACATCACACCAGGTGGCCGAACTTTGCGCGAAGCCGTGCAGCAACACCAACGGCGTGCCTTCGGCCTCTTCCGACCAGGTACGCACACGATAATTCACACCTTGAAATCGCAAATCTTCCATGAGCACATCCTATTGATAGGGGGCGTAACGTTGCGCCACGCCGGCAAGCGGCACAGCAATTTCGATCAAACTGATACCCAGCACCGCCGTTGCCTGCGCATACGCCTGCTCCAGCTGCTCCGTCGTTTCCACGGCGGCATGCGGGATATGGAATCCGGCCGCAATCGCCGCAAAATCCACGGTCTGCGGCGTGATGAACAGCCGCTCAAAATAATCCTCATCCGACTTTTGGGGAAGCGTGTCGAAGATACCGCCGCCCTGATTGTTCAGCAGCACCACGGCGACCTGCGGCACATGATAGCCCGCTTTTGCCTGGTGTACAAGCATTTCTTGCTGAAGCGCCAGCGCGGGCAGATCGTGCAGCAGCGTTAAATCACCCGTAAGAAATGTTGCGTGCGCGAAGTGCTGGGCCGCCCCCAACGCCGTGGAAAGCGTGCCGTCGATGCCGTTGAGGCCGCGGTTGCACAACACGCACAGCTGCTTTGTGCGCTTGGCGTAAAACGTGTCGAGCGCGCGGATGGCCATGCTGCTGGCCGAAAACAAAAGCGAGCCGGGCACCAAACAATCCAGCAGCGTGTGCACGAAGGCGCCTTCAAAGCCGCTGGTGAGCGCCGCGACCGACTCGATGCGGGTGTGCTGGGCATCGTTGGCGGAAATCCAGCCTTTGGCGTAGGCGGCCTGTTTGGGATGGGGCGCGGCGGAAGGGCGGTCAACCGGGCAGGTTTCGGGAGTGTGGGGGGCGGGGGGCGCGGCCGGGGCGGCCGCGGGGGGCGGGGATGCCAGCAGGGAGGCACCGAAATCGGCGGGGGTCATTTGGATGTACAGGTCGGTGGCGGCGGTGAAATCGC
>JAVVPE010000056.1:0-8971 GCA_036655915.1 Raoultibacter sp. | reverse complement strand
GGCTTTAGGCTTGGCGGGACACTTCGGCGATTATGCGTTTGGTGGCCAGGGCCACTTTTGTGCGGGCGGTGTCGATATCGAGGGTGGGCCAGAGGCCTTCGTGGTAGAGCACTTGGCCGTCGACCATGGTTAGGCACACTTCGCTGCCTTGGCCGGCAAACACCAGGTTGGCCAGGGGGTCGGTGGCGGGAAACCAGTTGGGGCCGCTGGTGTCGAGCACGCATAGATCGGCCTTGGCACCCAGGCGTACCACGCCGCAATCGGCGCGACCCTGGCTGCGGGCACCGGCGCGCGTGGCGGCATATAATGCCTGATGGGGGGTAATAACTGCGGGGTCTTGCTGGGCGCCCTTATACACCAGCGCCATCAGCGCCATATCGCGCATGATGTTCAGGCTGTTGTTGGAAGCGGCGCCATCGGTGCCCAGCGCCACGTTAATGCCGGCCTCCAGCATCTGCGGCACGGGCGCAAAGCCGCTGCCCAGCTTCATGTTGGAAGCGGGATTGCAGGCAACGGTAGCCCCGCGATTGGCCAAAATGTTGAAATCTTCCCCTTCGATCCACACGCAGTGCGCCGCCGTTACCGGCACTTCAAACACGCCCAGGCTTTCAAAATACTGCACGGGAGTGGCCCCGCCGTGGCGCGCCTTGCATTCTTCGTGTTCGCTGCGGGTTTCAGAAGCGTGCAACTGAATGCGCACACCCGCTTCCTTGGCGGCCGCCGCCAGCCCGGCCACCGCGGTGGGATGCGAGGTGTATTCCGCATGAATATTGAAATCCACCAGCAGGCGGCCATCGCCCGCGCCGTGGAATTCTTCCAAGTATTCCCTGTTGGCGGCCGCAAGGGGGTAGGCGCTGTAGGGCTTGTTGTCCGGCGCGATAAGCGTGTCGCAGATGTTGCACTTCATGCCGGCATCCAGCACGGCGCGGGCGCAATCGCGCGTGTGATAATACATGTCGGAAAAACTGACGGTGCCAAAACGTACCATTTCGGCGATGGCCAGCGTGGTGGCCCAATAGGCATCTTCGGCCGTGATGTGGGCTTCAAAAGGAAACACGCGGTCGGTGAGCCAGGTGTGCAAGGGCAGGCTTTCGGCATAGCCGCGCAAAAGCGTCATGGGCGCGTGGGAATGCGCGTTGTAGAAGCCGGGAATAAGCAGTTTACCTGCGCCTTCGTACTTGTCGCCGTAGGGTGCCGCCTGTTCGGTGGTGAGGGGCTGCGCGCTGAGGTATTCGATGCGGCCATTTTTTGTGCCCACCCATTGGCGCTTGTGCAGGTTAAAATCCTCGTCCAAAACAGCAATATTGGTGAACAGCATCGGCGCTTCCTTTGGGTTTGTGGGCGGGTTCGTGCGGGTTCGTGCGGGTTCGTGCAGCGTGCGTGCGGCTTGCTTGCGGTTGTGCTCGTTTGAGTATAGCAGGAGGTTTGGGGTGCAGATTGTGCGCGGCGGGGGAAATGTGAGCTGCGGGGGAAATTAGCTGAAGTACTCGCGTTCGATGAAGGTGAGGAAGCCTTCGCTTAAGAAGTGCTGGATTTTGGCGTAGGTGTAGGCGTCGCGGGCCTGCGGCGAGCGGGCGGCGTAATCGACCAGCGCCATGGCGCACCAGCTTATGCCGCGCAAGCAGGTGATACGCAGGTAGGGGGTGAGGGTTGCGGGGGTTGCGGCCGCGGGGCGGCCGGCTGCGGCGCAGTAGGCTTCCAGGAAGTGGGTGCGCGGGGCCAGGCCTAGCACGGTGTCAGTTTTCCACAGCGTGGTGGTGGGTGCTAAAAAGTGAGCGAGATCCTGTTCGGGGGCGCCCAGCAGGGGTTTTTCCCAATCTATGAGGTAACCGGGCGCGCCGGGGTTGATGAGGAAGTTGCGCGCGTTTAGCTCGGTGTTGATAAGGCAGCCGCCCACCTGGGGCGCCTCGTGGGCAATTGTGGCGCGCGCGGCCTGGAACAGGTGATTGATGCGGGCGAGTGTTTGGGGGCGCGCAAGGGCACTTTGGCGGTAGACGGCAAACATCTCTTCGCATTCAGACACGATGGCGGCCTGGGGAAACCTTGGCGCAACAAGCCCGGGATGGGGCGGAAGCGCCACGGCGTGCACGTCGGCCAAAATGTGGGCGGCTTCGACCAGGTCGGTTTCGTAGCACAGGGGGGCGCCGGGCAGATATTCTTGCACCAGCACGCCTGCGCCGCAGTAGGCGGGGGCCGCGGCCACAAACAGGACGCGCGGCGTGCGGGGGCAGGCATCCAGCAGGTGCAGGGCGTGGGCTTCGTAGCCTATCTGGTCGGGCAGATGCATCTGCGACCCCAAATTGATGCGCAGCAGCAAAAGCGCGCGCGTGGCGGGGTGAGTGAACACAAAGTTGGCGTTGTATTCGCCCCGGGCCAGCGGGCGCAAAATGCAGGTGGCGCGCGCCGCGATGCCCAAGGCATCGCGCAGGGCCGCGTTGGCGTCGAAGTAGGCCTGCACCTGGTGGGTGGCCAGGTTGCGAGCGGCGGTGTTGGGGACGGCGGCCGGCTTCATGAGCGTGGGGCGTGGGGATAGACGAACGCCGCTGCGGGGTCAACGCTTACGCTAACCGACGTGCCCGGAGCAGCCTGCGCTGCGATGGGAACCACCAAGGTTTGGCCCGCGAGGTCAATGCGTGCCAGGTGATGTGCACCCTGGTAGACGCAGCAGCGCAGCGCCAGCGGCGAGCTGGCGCACTGTTGCAGCGTTGTGCCGGCTTGGCGCACGATGGCGCGCGCGGGTCCGGGTGCGCAGGTGGATGCCGGGAGGGTGAAGCCTGCCAACGTGAAGACGCCGGCTTCCACCACGCCTTCCAACACGCTGCACGCACCGAAGCACGCCGCAACTTCAGCGCTTGCCGGGTGCGCGTAAAGGTCCTGGGGCACCCCGGCCTGCAACACGCGGCCACCGCTTACATACACGATGTGGTCTGACATCATCAGCGCTTCGGTGGCATCGTGGGTGACCATGACGGTGGTAATGCGCAGATCGCGCTGCAGGTTAAGCAACAGCGAACGCATATCGTCACGCAAGTTTTCGTCCAGCCCCGAAAACGGTTCATCCAGCAGCAAAACACGCGGCTGACCGGCCAAAGCACGCGCCAGGGCCACACGTTGCTGCTGCCCGCCCGAAAGGCTTTCCACACTGCGGTCAACAAAGCCTTCCAGGTGCACACGGGCAAGCAAATCGCAGGCACGCGCGCGGCGTTCACGCTTGCCCATACCCGCCATCTTGCACGGAAACGCGACGTTTTCCCCCACGTTCATATGGGGAAACAGGCGCATATCCTGAAACACGAACCCGACGCCGCGCTTGTGGGCACCCAGCGCATCAATGGATTCCCCATCGAAACGCACTTCGCCGCCATCTTGAATTTGGATGCCCGCGATAACTTTTAGCAGCGTGGATTTTCCTGCACCCGAAGCGCCCAAAAGCGACAAAAACTGCCCGTCTTCCCCTTCAAAGGAAACGTGATCGAGGATGCGCTTGGCGGGCTTGGCGCCTAAATCGAGCGTTATATCGTGCACCGAAAGTTTCATCGCCGCCCTATCCGTTGAAATAATCGTTGTTGTAGCGCGGAGCAAAGCGCTTGATCAAAAGCTCGAACAGAAGAAACACCCCAAATGTTACCACCAAAAATACGACGCCGTAAGCGCTGGCTATGGTGCGGTCCCCGCTTGCCAAGTAGGGAAACATCGTGACCGCAAAAGTGCGCACCGCGCCGCCGCCAATAAGCAGGGTAAGGAAGTATTGCGAAAACGACAAGATGTAGGCCAAGGCCGATGCGGAAAGGATGCCCGGCAAAAGCAGGGGAAGCTGCACGTGCACAAGCGTTTGCCAAGGGCCGGCGCCTGCGCTGCGCGCCTGCTGTTCCAAACGCGTGCCTGCGGCCGCCATCACGTCAAGCAAAATGGTGATGGCGTAGGGCAGCGCCACGATGGTGTGCGCGATGATAACGCCCACAACCGTGCCCGCCAGCCCCGCGCGAATGAACAGCACCTGAACCCCCATCGCAAACACGGTGGCTGGGATCAAAAAAGGCAGCACCGTTGAAAATTTGAACAAGGATTTGCCCGCAAAGCTGTGAAAAGTCAAGGCGCGAGCCGCCAGAGCTGCCACCACCGTGGACACAAGCGCCACGGCGGCCGCGATGCCCACGCTGTACGCCAGTACGGTGCCCAAATGCTGCGAAGGCGCAAAGATTTCTTCCAAGCCGCGGGCTGAAAACCCTTCGGGCACCAAGGCCGGCCACGGCCAAGAACTGGAAAATGCCCAGGCAACGATAACAGCGAGCGGCACAAACACGCAGGCCAGATGCACGCCCACAAATATCCAGGACGCGCGGCGAAAGGGTATGCGGCGGCGCGCGGTCATCTGCGGCGGCCTTCGCGCTGCAGCACAATAAAGTAAATCAAGGCCAGCACGCTGCACACAAGCGCCATCGTGCCGTTAAGCGCCATGGCGTAACAGCGGTTCAAAATGTCGGGATCCTGAAATTCGATGTAGGCCAACACGGGAAGCGCTTTGGGCAGCGTCGGGCCCAGCAAAAACGGCACTTCATAGGACCCAAAGGCGAAGGCAAACACGACCAAAAACGCCTTGATTAGCGCGCCTTTGCACAGCGGCAGCGTCACGCTAAAAAACGTGCGCAGCGGGCTTGCCCCTGCGGTGGCCGCCGCCTGGCCAAAGCGATCGGAAATGTGCGCCATCAGCGCCACGCTGCAAAAAGCCACAAACGGGATTTCCTTCCACGCATAGCTAAGGATGATGCCCCACCCCGAAGGGTCGCCCACCACAGATGCTGCCGCGCCGATGCCTTCGGCAATGCCCAGGGCATCAAGCAGTCGCGGGAACAGGCCTGACCCCGCAAACAGGGAAACTACCGCCAGCACAACCAGCGTGTGTGCCGTCATGAGGGGAATTTGGATGTCGAGCAATTGCAGGGCGCGGCTTGCCTTCACGCAGCTGAGCGCCGCCGCCAAAAGGGTGCCGCCCACCAGCGCAATTATCGCCGATACGGCAGCCAGATACAGGCTGTAGCCAAGCGAGGCCACCAGATCGGGGCGCGCAAACACCTGCGCGTAATATTCCAGCGTGAAATCGGTCTTCCCCAAAAACGGCATGATGCCAAAGCCTTGCAGCACGCCGTTGAACACGCCATACAAAAACACTGCCAGCAGGGCCACCGTGGGCAGGATAAGCAGATAGGGGGTGATCGCCCGCCGTGCGCGCCGCCACCTTAAAGCACCCACACCTGCCCCCTTACTTCCCCATCACCTCGTCGAGCCACAGCTGTTCAATCAGCGGAATAGCGGGGCCGGAAGCTTCGACTATGCGGTGTTGTTGCAGGTCGCTTAGGGGAAGCTGCGTGGTGCCCAGGGGCACCGCCTCAAATGCGCGCCGCTGTTCTTCGGACAATTTGGCCATATCAAGCACGCTGATGTTCGCTAAATTTTCATACTGGGACAGCTGCATTTCGGGGGAAATCACTTCGTTGATTGCCACCAAAGCGGCTGCCTTGTGCGGGGCGTTTTTCGCAATCGCCATAAAATTCGAGTTGCCCACCGTGCCCGTATCAAAGATAAAGGAACGCGTGGTTTCGGGCAAGGTTTTGTTTTTGACCAGCGGCTCGGGCGCGCCGTAGCCCATGTTCATCACCAGTTCGCCATCGGCATACATGGTGGACACGGTGGCGGCATCGGCGGGAAACGTTGCGCCCGCCTTCCACAGAAACGGGTTGAGTTCGCGCAGGTAGGCCAAACCGGGGTCGATGATCTGCTTCACTTCGCTTGCTTCGGGGGCGTTCATGCGGGAAAGCTTTTCAAAGTTTTCGGCGCCGATAACGCCAGCTATCAGGCATGATATAAATGCGGTGCCCACGAAATCACCTGGCTCGGGGTAGCTTACGCGCCCTTGGTGCGCCGCGCAAAACGCCTTGAATTCTGCCGGGTTTTTGGGCGTTTCGGTAATTTTTGCCCCATCGACCCACAGCTGCATTTGGGCTTTGGCGTAGGGCGCTTCAAAGCCGCCGGTGGGCGCACCGAAATCGTAGGCCACTTCGGGGCTTTGCGCATCGATGTAGTTTTTGAAGTTGGGCAGGTTTTCTGTGAACGGCCCAAACAGGTAGCCGTTTTCCCTGGTGGAAAAGAAGTTTTCGCCGTTGATCCAGATGAAATCGATACTGCCCGTTTTTGCCCCTGCCTGCATTTCGCCGGAAAGCTGCGTGAGAATGTCGTTGATATTCATGCCCACCAAATCGAGCGTGATGTCGTATTTTTCCTTCAGGGTGGGTGCGAGCGTTTCTTTGATCCACGCGTTGCGATCTTTGGATCCGCCGTAGCCGTACCACGAAACGCTTTGCCCCTTGGCGGCGGCCAAAACGGCAGGCCAATCGGCGTAATCAAGCTCGGGGGAAGTGGCGGCTTTCGAGTCGCTGGCCGCCGAAGAGCAGCCCAGCAGCGCGGGTCCCAAGGCTAAGGTGGCGGCGGCGACGCCGGCCACGCCTAAAAAGCTGCGGCGGGAAAAGGGGGCGTGTGCGGTGGGTGCGGGCGGGCGCGTTGTTGCTGTAGGTGCCAAAACCTCTTCCTGCGGGAAGGTGTTCGCTTTATTATTTTGAGTGCTTTCCACGTTTTCTCCTTTCAGAGATTTCTTTTCTTGCACAAACGCATAAGCCTACTATAAGATTACATCTAGTATTAGATAGCTGCTATTGTACCTGCCGTAAAAATAATTGTCGAGAGGAAAACTATGACTGAACCTCCCCGCCCAGAACCGGTGCGCATCATCTTTGATTCCGACAACACCATGGGGCTTGCGGGTTGCGACATCGACGATGGCCTGGCGCTGCTGTTTGCCCTGGCACCGCAGCCACCGCAGGCCGCGCACCCGCCCGTTTTCGTTGAGGGCATCTGTTCTAGCTATGGCAACAGCACGCTGGAAGCCGTGCACACTAACACCCAAAACGTCTGCCGTGACCTGGGCTTGGACATTCCCCTTATGCGGGGCGCCACCGATGCCGCCCACCCCGATTCGGAAGCGGCACACTTTATTGTGGAAGCCGCCCACGCCAACCCCGGCGCGCTTTCGCTGGCGGTTACCGGATCGACCACCAACTTGAAGGGCGCGCTTGCGCTGGATGCCGACATTCTTTCCCGCTATAAAGAAGTGGTGCTGATGGGCGGCATCACGCAGACGCTCGCCTTCAACGGCAGCATTATGAACGAGCTCAACTTTTCGTGCGACCCGCAGGCCACCTTGGCCGTGCTCGATGCGGCCAACCGGGGCGCGAACATCGTGGTGGCCACGGCCAACAACTGCCTTCCCTGCCATTTTTTCCCTGAGGAATTTAAACGCGAGCTTACGCTGGGCGATTGCGCAGACGGGGGCTATTTGTATCGCAGCTGCGCCCCCTGGTTCGACACTATGCAAGCCCGCTACGGGATCGATGGTTTTTGTTGTTGGGATGTGCTGGTCAGCGCTTATATTGTGCAGCCGCAGCTGTTCACCGACGACGCGATGGATGTTGCCCTAAACCTGCGGTTGCTGGCGGCTGGGTTTTTGGAGGCCGCGCCGCACCCGACGCCGTCGATGCCCCAGGCCCACATTGGCGTGCCGCGCATTAAAGATGCGGAAGCCTTGTGCGCGCTTGCCTATCAATCGTGGCGCGCGGCCTTGCAAGCCTGCGCTAACAAGGGGTAGAATCAACGGATGTGCGGCGTGCGCTGTGGTGCCCCGCCGCGCGTTACCCGATAAGACTTTCCCCATGCAACGAAAGAGGGAGAAAGAAGGAGATATGGCAGAAGAAGAGTGCACCCATGAATGTTCCGGCTGTTCAGTCGGCGATTGCGACGATCGCGCCGCAGCGGCTAGCGCGATTTTAACCCCCAACGCCCAGTCGAGCATCAAGCACGTTATCGGGGTTGTTTCCGGCAAAGGCGGCGTGGGCAAATCGCTTGTGACCAGCTTGCTTGCCAGCGAACTGCAAAAGCGCGGCAAGAAAATCGGCATCCTTGACGCCGATGTGACCGGGCCTTCCATCCCTAAAACCTTTGGCGTGAGCAATCCGCTCACCGCGAATGAAGATGGCATCGTGCCTGCTCAAACACAGAGCGGTATCAAGATAGTGTCGGTCAACCTCATGCTTCCCAACGAAACTTTGCCCGTAGCTTGGCGCGGCCCGGTCGTTTCCGGCATCGTGCGTCAGTTTTTCAACGAAGTCAGCTGGGGCGATATTGATTATCTGTTCGTCGATATGCCCCCGGGCACATCCGATGTGCTTTTGACCGTGTTCCAATCGCTGCCCGTCGATGGCATCGTTACCGTTTCGGCGCCGCAAGAACTGGTGGCTATGATTGTGGGCAAAGCTGTGCACCTGGCGCAGGATATGAATGTTGAGCTGCTGGGACTTGTTGAGAACATGGCCTATTTCACCTGCGACGACTGCGGCAAGAAGCACTACATCTTCGGCGAGCCCCAAGGCAAACAGGTGGCAGAAAAATACAGCATTCCCGCTTACGCCACGCTGCCCATCGATCCCGAATTTGCACGCAGCTGCGATAGTGGCCAGGTGGAAAGCTACGATGTGGGCGCGGCGCTCGACCCCATTATCGCGCAGATTGAGAAAATCGACGCGTAAGGCACACGCCTGTGGCAACAAAAAACTCTCCATCCGGGGAGTTTTTTTGTTGGCGCTCTATTCTTCTTCTTCCGGCATGGGGTGATTATCGAAATAGCCCGTTTGGCCACGCACTTGCCAAGCGCAGATGGCCAATACCACAATAACCGCGCCCGATATGATGGCCGTCACATCGATGAGCCCCTGCGAAATGCTGCTTACCAGCGACCACGCGGTTAAAACGGCATCGATAAGCGCAATCCAAAAAAACAGCGCGATCTTCTTCGGATTCTTCGCGCCGCGCAGCCCCAAAAACCCCGACACAACGTTTATGAAGGCACCCACGATGGAAGCGACCC
>JAVVPE010000055.1:0-9384 GCA_036655915.1 Raoultibacter sp. | reverse complement strand
TCTTGGGCGGCCCGGCCGTTGTTACCCCTCAAACGCAGGCTGCCGTGCGCGCGGCCATCGCTGCATAGTGGCGAGAAGATGCTTCTACCTGCCATGACGGCGCTAGCGGTAGAATGGCCCTGCGGATAATAGTGCCTTGTGTGTGCACTTTTTGAGGGCGCAGCGCTTAACCTCCATCGACTGACCAGGTTATATGTCGGCGGGGTAACAAGTGAGATTACTTGAGCAAATAAGCTGAAAATAACTTGACAGCATTAGACTTAGATTATATATTTCTATCGTTCTAAAAAGTAGTGAATGAGCGCTTGGACACGCGCAGTTTTTGGCGATGTAAGCGCGCAAGCTTCTGTTCGCCGCCCGCCTTCCCCCTCCTTGGCGGGTGCGCGAACGAAGCTTTTAATGTAGGGAACAACAGGGCAGGCACCGGGAAATCCGCGGCCTCACAACTGAAAGGATTTTGAACTATGGGAAAGATTATCGGTATCGACTTGGGAACCACCAATTCCGCCATGGCTATCATGGAAGGATCCGAACCTGAGATTCTTACCAATGCCGAAGGCGACCGCACTACTCCTTCAGTGGTGGGTTTCCGCAAAGATGGCGAACGTGTCGTGGGCAAGGCCGCAAAGAACCAGGCCGTCACCAACCCCGAAAACACGGTTGCATCGGTCAAGCGTTTCGTGGGGCGTTCGTTTAGCGAAACCCCCGAGGAACAAAAGACCATTTCTTATAATGTAAAGAATGGGCAGGGCAAGCGCGCGGTTATCGACATCGACGGTAAAGATTACATGCCGGAAGAAATTTCGGCCATGGTGCTGCAAAAGATGAAGTCCGACGCCGAAAAGCAGGTGGGCAGCCCCATCACGCAGGCGGTTATCACCGTGCCGGCCTACTTCAACGATGCGCAGCGTCAAGCTACCAAAGACGCGGGCAAAATTGCCGGCCTTGAAGTTATGCGTATCATCAACGAGCCCACGGCAGCTGCTTTGGCTTACGGCCTTGACAAAACGCACAAGGATCAGAAAATTCTCGTGTTCGACTTGGGCGGCGGTACCTTTGACGTTTCCGTGCTTGAGCTGGGCGACGGCGTGTTTGAAGTGTGCTCGACCGCAGGTGACAACCACCTGGGTGGCGACGACTGGGATCAGCGCGTTATCGACTGGATGGCAGACAAGTTCAAGGCCGAAAATGGCATTGACCTGCGCGCCGACAAGATGGCTTTGCAGCGTTTGAAGGAAGCGGCCGAAAAGGCCAAGATGGAACTTTCTTCCACCGCGCAGGCCAACATCAATCTGCCGTTTATCACCGCCGATGCATCGGGCCCCAAGCATTTGGATTTGACCCTTACGCGTGCCGAATTTGAAAAGATTACGAAGGACCTGCTGGATCGCTGCAAGCACCCGGTTGAACAGGCCTTAAAGGATGCTGGTTTGGCTACTGGCGACGTGAATGAAGTTATTTTGGTTGGCGGCTCCACCCGTATGCCCGCCGTGCAGGAACTGGTGAAGAAAATCACCGGCAAAGATCCGAACATGTCGGTTAACCCCGACGAAGTGGTTGCCATGGGTGCCGCTGTTCAGGGCGGCGTGCTGGCGGGCGATGTCGAAGGCATCTTGCTGCTTGATGTGACCCCGCTTTCGCTGGGCGTCGAAACCATGGGCGGCGTGATGACGAAGATGATCGAGCGCAATACGACCATCCCGACGCGCAAGACCGAAATTTATTCGACGGCGGCCGACAACCAAACATCGGTTGAAGTGCACGTGCTGCAAGGCGAACGCGAAATGGCTGGCGGCAACAAGACGCTGGGCAAGTTCCAGCTAGCCGGCATTCCTTCTGCCCGCCGCGGTGTGCCGCAAATTGAGGTTACCTTTGACATCGACGCCAACGGCATCGTGAACGTTTCCGCAAAGGACCTGGGCACCGGCAAGCAACAGCAAATCACGATTTCCGGATCGACCGCGCTCAACGACGATGAAGTCGATCGCATGGTCAAAGATGCAGAAGCGCATGCCGAAGAAGACGAAAAGCGCAAGCAGGAAGTGGAAGTGCGCAACACCTGCGATTCGCTGGTGAACGCCACCGAACAGACGCTTGCAGAATTGGGCGACAAAGCGGCAGCCGATGTGAAAACGCAGGCTGAAGAGGCCTTGGCCGAAGCAAAGACGGCGCTTGAGGGCAGCGATATGGATGCCATCAAAGCGGCCACCGAGAAATTGCAAGCAGCTGGTTACAAGCTGGCGGAAGTGGTATACAGCACCGAAGGCGCCGCTGCAGGCGACGCGGCCACCGCTGCCGAAGGCACCCCGGCCGACGACACGATTGAAGCCGATTACGAAGTCGTAGAAGATGAAAAAGACGGAAAAGAAGGGAAATAACAATGACTAAGCCCCGCAAGGACGAAGTCTTGGAAACTCCTGAAGCAGGTGTGGATCAGGTTTCCGGCGGCGCGAAAAACGCCGCTGGAGCCTCCGGCAACAAAGCGGCTCAAAGCGTTGAGGCCGAAGTGATCGATGCGCAAGCTGTGGCGGCACAAGACGAGGAAGAAGCGGCTGAAAAAAGCACGCTTTCCCCCGAAGATGCTTTGACCTTGATACGCGCCGAAGTGGAAGCGTGGAAAGATAAACATCTGCGCCTTCAGGCGGAATGGGATACCTACCGTCGCCGTACGAACGAACAGCGCACGCAGGAAAAGGCGCGTGCTGCCGAAAAGCTGGTGGAAAGCCTGATTCCCGTTATCGATGATTTTGAGCGCACCATTGATTACGCGCAAAAAAATGGCGAAATCGGGTTGCTAGAAGGCATCGAAGCGGTGCACACCAAATTTGTTGGCGTGCTTGATAAAGATGGCGTGAGCGTTATCGATCCGCAGGGCGAAGCGTTCGACGCGCTTGAAGCCCAGGCGGTCGGCACGGTGGAAGATGCTGAAACACCTGATGAAACGGTTGCTGAGGTCTACCAAAAAGGGTACCGCATGGGCAATAAAGTGCTCAGGCCAGCGATGGTTACGGTAACAACCGGCGGGCCTAAACGGGAAGCCCCCCAAGACGAAGCGAAGAACTAACACAGGAGGCGGGCTGAAAAAGGCCCGCCTTTGTTTAACCAGGCAAGAATCCGTCAGGAAGAAGGTGGAATAGCTTATGGCATCAACTCCGGATTACTATAAGGCGCTGGGCGTTCCACGCACGGCGACGGTGGATCAAATCAAGAAGGCCTATCGTAAGTTGGCGCGCACGCACCATCCCGATGCGGGCGGCGACGAAGCGAAATTTAAAGAAATCGGCGAAGCCTACGAAGTTTTAAGCGACGACAAAAAACGCGACCTTTACGATCAATACGGCACCGCGAACGAAAACCAGATTCCCCGTGGCTGGGGCGGCGGAGGCAACCCCTTTGCAGGCCAGGGTGGCCAGGGGGGCAGCTGGGCAGATATTCTTGAAAGCATTCGCCATGGCGAAGGCGCTTTTGGCACGGAATGGGATTTCAGTGGCTTTGGTGGCGGGCACGCGCAACCGCGCCCGCAAAAAGGCCAGGATATGAACGTCACGCTGAAGGTGAGTTTTGAAGATGCCTTTGCCGGTTCCGAAAAACGGGTGACGGTGCGCATTCCGGGCAAATCTGAAAAGGAAACGCTGACGGTTAAAATTCCTGCCGGCGCTGTCGATGGTGGACGTTTGCGCTTCAAAGGCAAGGGCGGCCTGGGTACCAATGGTGGTGCGGCGGGCGATTTGCTTATCACGACGAAAATTGATGAGCATCCCTATTACGCCCGCGAAGGTGCCGATGTTGTGGTGGATATGCCCATCACCATAGCGGAAGCAGCTTTGGGGGAATCCATTGTAGTGCCTGCCCCCGATGGCACAAAAGTGCGCGTCAAAGTGCCGGCCGGAACGCAAAATGGTGCGGTGCTTACCATCAAGGGCAAGGGTGCTCCTCGCCTGAAGGACGCCGAGGCCGCGGGCAACTTAAAGATAAAAATTGCTGTTGTGGTTCCCACAGATATATCCGATGAGCAGAAAAGTGCGCTGGAAGATTTTAAGGCGGCATCTGCTGCAAGCGTAAGGAAATGGTGATGGACGACAGGAACAGGCCGCTGTACATGATAAGTATCGCTGCCGAATTGGCGGGCGTGCATCCGCAGACCCTGCGCATCTATGAACAAAAAGGCCTGCTCACGCCCCAGCGAACCAGCGGGAATACCCGCATGTATTCGCAGGCAGATATTGAACGCTTAGATATGATCAATCAGTTAACGGGCGAAGGCATCAACTTGGCCGGCGTGATTCGCATTATGGATTTGCAGGGTCGCATTGATGAACGCGATACCGAAATAGACGATTTGCACAAACGTGTGCGCCGCTTGGCCGACCGCGTGCACGAACTGGAAACACAAGTGAGTGTGACCGCCTTGGTCCACCCCGATATAAGCACGGCTTTACGACGTTTACCGTAAAGGAGGTACAACACTATGAGACTTGATAAACTGGCACTAACGGCGCAGGAATCGCTGCAGCAAGCAATCATAATCGCTTCGGAAGCGGAATCTTCCACCGTTGAACCCATTCACTTATTGAAGGCGTTGTTGACGGCGGGTGAAAACAACCTGACGGCCATCATCAAGCGCATTGGCGCCGATCCGGCACAGCTTGCTGCCAGCGTTGATGCGGAACTGGATAAGGTGACGAAGGTTTCTGGCCAAATGCAGGTTATGCCTAGTCAGTCGCTTATGCAGATGCTTGATTCCTCGGTGAAAATTGCCGAAAAACTGGGTGATAGTTATGCGACTAGTGAGCATCTGCTTATTGCGCTTTCCGAAGAAAAAGGCGCGGCGGGCAAGGTGCTGGGCGCGGCAGGCATAACGCGCAAACACATCGAAGCGGCCTATGAAGAACTGCGCGGTGACACGCGAGTAACCGATGTATCGTCGAAAACGGAATTCGAGGCGCTGGAACAATACGGCCAAAATTTGACCCAGGCTGCGCGCGATGGCAAGCTTGACCCGGTTATTGGACGCTCCGAAGAAATTCGCCGCACGGTTCAGGTGCTTTCGCGCCGCACGAAGAACAACCCGGTGCTTATCGGCGAACCAGGCACGGGGAAAACCGCCATTGTTGAAGGCTTGGCCCAGCGCATTGTGGCGGGGGATGTGCCCTCGTCGCTGAAGGATCGCGACATCATCACGCTGGATTTAGCTTCCATGCTGGCCGGCGCCAAGTATCGCGGTGAATTTGAGGACCGCTTGAAGGCCGTATTGCGCGAAGTGAAAGAAAGCGCTGGCCAGGTGCTCTTGTTTATCGATGAACTGCACACTATCGTGGGCGCTGGATCCACGGGCGATTCGTCGATGGATGCGGGCAACATGCTTAAGCCGGCACTCGCTCGCGGCGAATTGCATGCGATTGGTGCGACGACCTTGGATGAATATCGCAAGTATATTGAAAAGGATGCGGCACTTGAGCGGCGCTTTCAGCCCGTGTTAGTGGGCGAGCCTTCCGTGGAAGATACCATCGCCATTTTGCGCGGTTTGAAAGAAAAGTACGAAATTCACCATGGCGTGCGTATCACCGATGCGGCGCTAGTGGCCGCAGCCGAGCTTTCCAACCGCTATATTTCTGACCGCTTTTTGCCCGACAAGGCCATCGACCTGATGGATGAAGCGGCAAGCCGCTTGCGCATCGAAATCGATAGCATGCCCGAAGAGGTCGATTTGGCCGAGCGCAAACTGACGCAGATGCAAATTGAAGAACAGGCACTGCTGAAGGAAGACGATGCCGCTAGTTTGGAGCGCCTTGAGGTTTTGAAGCGCGACATTGCAACGGCGCGCGAAGATTTGGACAAGCGCAAGGCGGAATGGCGCAACGAAAAAGATGCCATTGTCGATGTGCAAACGCTGAAGGTTGATTTGGAAACCGCCCAGCTGGAAGAGGAGCGCGCCACCCGCGAGGGCGATCTTTCCCGCGCATCCGAACTGCGCTATGCGCGCATTCCCGAACTGCAAAGCAAGTTGCAGCAGGCCGAAGAGGCTCTCAACGTGAAGCAGGAAGACGGCGCGATTCTGAAGGAAGAGGTTTCCGACGAAGAGATCGCGGAAGTGGTTTCGGCGTGGACGGGCATTCCGGTGTCGAAGATGATGCAGGGCGAAATGACGAAGCTGGTCGATCTGGAAGACAAGCTGCATGAGCGCGTGATCGGGCAAGATGAAGCGGTGGCTTCGGTCGCCGGCGCCATTCGTCGCAACCGCGCCGGGCTTTCTGACCCCGAACAACCCATTGGCAGCTTCCTGTTTTTGGGACCCACCGGTGTGGGCAAAACGGAGCTGGCCAAGGCGCTGGCCGAATATTTGTTTGACGATGAACGCGCGATGGTGCGCATCGACATGAGCGAATATATGGAAAAGTTTTCTGTGCAGCGCCTGATTGGGGCACCGCCGGGCTATGTGGGTTACGACGAAGGCGGGCAGCTGACCGAAGCGGTGCGCCGCAAGCCCTATTCGGTCATTTTGCTTGACGAAATTGAGAAGGCGCACCCCGATGTGTTCAACATCTTGTTGCAAGTGCTCGACGATGGGCGCCTGACCGATGGGCAAGGGCGTTCCGTCAGCTTCAAAAACGCTATCATCATCATGACCAGCAACGTGGGCAGCCAGTTCATCCGTGAGTTTGCGGAACACGGCGACGAAAAATCCATGCGCCAGGCCATCGATGGAGCGCTGCGGGCAACGTTTAGACCGGAATTCATCAACCGCGTCGATGACGTGGTGGTATTCAACGCGCTTTCGATGGGCAACATCGAACCGATTGTCGATTTGCAGCTGGGCGAAGTGCGTGGTCGCCTGGAAGGTCGCCATATCTCGCTGCTTGTTGACCCGGCCGCGATGGAGCGCCTTAGTATCGACGGGTATGACCCGGTGTTTGGTGCACGCCCGCTGAAAAGGTTGATCCAAAAAGAAATTGTGGACCGCATTGCGAACAAGATGGTGGCCGGCGAAGTGTTAGACGGTGCCACTGTGGTTATCGGCCTTGACCGCGAAGGCAACTATTGGTGCCGCGTGGAAAACCCCGCAACCCTAGAAGGCCACACCCCCGCCCAACTGCCAGGCTAGCCATATCGCATAATCAGCCGACTGAAAAAAGCGCCCTCCTGCGGGGCGCTTTTCTGTGCGACGACAAAACAAGTGAAATTTTGAAGCAATAAGTTAAAAACAAGTGAAAAATAAGTTAAATAGCGAAGTAACAAGTGAAATTTTCAGCAAACAAGTGAAATTCTGAACCAGTAAGTGAAAAATAAGTTAAATGATGCTAGAATAAGTGAAAAATAACTCAAATTTTAGTACTTACTTTTCACTTATTGGCTACTTAGTTGTACTTGAGGATTAAGGAAATGCAATGATCCCTTCAGAATTGAAGACGCTTATCGAAAAAACTGAAGCTATGCAGGCAGAGCTGCAAACTGTCGAGGTTAAAAAGGCTCACGATGGCTGCCCGAAGCGGCTCTACGATACTCTTTCGAGTTTTTCAAACCAAGACGAAGGAGGGATTATCCTTTTCGGTCTTGACGAGGAACAGGGCTTTAAAAAGGTGGGCGTTTACGATGTGCATGATTTGCAGAAAAAAGTTACTGAGCAAAGCGACCAGATGCATCCCGTTGTTCGGCCTTTATTCACCGTCTACGAAGAGGCCGGCCTCTATTTTGTTTCAGCGGAGATTCCTGCTATTGATCTATCGGAGCGCCCTTGTTTCTATGGAGGAAAAGGCAAGACAACAGGATCTTACCGGCGGGTTGGTGATGCTGATCAGCGGATGACGGAATACGAAATTTATAGTTACGAAGCATTTCGCAAAAAATATCAAGATGATGTCCGCATTATACCGGGGTGCGATTTTGCCTCGCTTGATAGTGGATTGCTCAACAATTATTTGTTTAAGCTTAAACTTAACAAGCCTAACCTGGCGCAACTCGATGACGAGAAGATTTTCTCTCTTATGAATATTAAGAAGGAAGCAGGGGTTACGCTTGCCGCCGAGTGGCTTTTTGGAATATATCCTCAAGCCTATATTCCGCAATTGTGCGTTACCGCTATTGTCGTGCCGGGCAACGAGATTGGTGAAGTGGGAGCCGAAGGCGAACGTTTTATCGACAACAAGCGCATAGAGGGAACGATACCCGCCATGCTTTCGGAAGCGCTGGCTTTTGTGCGCAGCAATATGAAAACGCAAACATCGATTGATTCTCAAACGGGTAATCGCTATGACACAACCGAGTATCCGGTTGCTGCCTTACGCGAGATCATCCTGAATGCCCTTATCCATCGAGACTACAGCTTGCATACAGAAGGTATGCCCATACAGATAATTATGTATGCGGATCGCCTAGAGGTAAAAAACCCTGGTGGCTTGTATGGTCGATTGCGCCTTGATCAGTTAGGAAAAATGCAGCCAGACACGAGAAATCCGGTCATTGCCACGGCGATGGAAGTGCTGGGTCTTACCGAAAATCGCTATTCGGGAATACCGACAATTTTGCGGGAAATGGAAAAGGCACAGCTTCCCGCCCCCGTTTTTGCGGAAGAACGTGATAGTTTTGTAGTGGTTTTGGAAAAGAGAAGAAAAGTTTTGTCGCAGGGGACGTTCTCGCAGGAAGAAAGCCTGCTTGAGTTTTGCCACGTTCCTCGAAGCAGGCAGGAAATTACGGAATTTTTGCAATTGGGTTCCCAGGCTTATGCAATCAGGGCTTACGTCACTCCTTGCCTGAAAAACGGTTCGCTTGTTATGACCTTGCCGAAAACGCCGCGCAGCTCAAAACAGCGCTACGTCACCCCTGCGCATTAGGCGGCACATGCGCGGTGGTATAGGCTTGCTTGCACCTTGCGTGTGCGTCGATAGAATACGTGCTGGATGGGATGCCGTCTTCTAGGCGGTGGTCAGGTCTTTGTGTACAAGGTTGCGTAGGTAATCCGATCGGCTCATGCCCAGTTTTGCTGCACGTGCATCCATGGCGGCAACATCTTTTGGAGTATCTTTAAACCCAACAAATTTCAAAGGTTCGCCAAATTTCAAGGGACGCCCTACGATAATGGCACCCTTTGTTGTTCCCGGCAGCTCACCTTGCGCAAATGCTTGTTCCCATTCTTCAAGTTGGTCAGATGTGACCCCAAACATCTCTTCAAGCTCTGCAGCTGTCTTTTTCATCGTGTTACTTCCTTGTAAGTCCATGTTTTAAGGCGTGCGGGTGAATGTAGATATCTTGCAACTGCAACAGCCGCCTTTCTAGCTTACGTTTAACGAAATTATAAAACGAAATAGTAAAGTAGTCAAGACTATTGGCGTGCCTGTGCGAGTAACATTAACTGGGGTAAGAGGGGAATCCGTTGCCGAAGAAGGCTTC
>JAVVPE010000054.1:0-9588 GCA_036655915.1 Raoultibacter sp. | reverse complement strand
TTATTGTGCCGGAAAATTCACCGAATACCTGGTGTTGGTCGGAAAGGACAAGGCCCACATTTTGGTAGTCGCAGCGGTCGAGCAAAGGGGTGAACACCAGATCTATCAGCCCTTCTTCATCGTGGATGGGCCAGGGTTGCAAAAGGTGATAGCGGTCGGCCGTTTTTTTTGCGGTAGCAAAGGCGTCGGTTTGGGGGATTTCAAAGCTAACAACACCAAATTTGTAGGCATGGCCGTCAACGAAAAACATGTTTTCGGATGCCGCGCTGGTGTCGCCAAAGCCGTAGCCTAGGTTTAAGCCCACGCGATGCCCGGCGTCTTCTTCGCCCGCATCCGGGGTGCCCTCTTGCCAGCCTTGGGCGCAGGCCCAAAACCAGTGGTTGTCGCGCGTCCATACACCGCGGCCCCAATCAAGCAGGCCAAAGCTGTTGTCGGGCGAAAATCCGTGCAGCAGCTGGCCGGTATGAAAGCTGCCTTGCGCACGCATGGCCAGGATTTTTTGGTTGTAATAAAACGCGTGCGGGTCTTGCGCCCACGGCGTGGCTATCACCATGGAATCGCGAGGCTGTTCATCAAGCGTTGCTTCCACATCAAGGGCCACGCGGCCGTTGAAGCGGGCAAAATGCACCTTTATGTGGCGCAGGCCTTCTTCCACCTCATAGCGAAAATGCACGCGTTTGTTGCGAAATTCAGAAACACCCTGCGCGGTGGTGGTGGGCAGGGCAAACTTCCCCAGCGGCAGCGGCACGATTTCGCTGGTGGTGATAAACGTGGCGGCCTTAAAATCTATGAGCGAAGCGGAAAGCAAGCCCATATAGCCCAAATCGCCCAGCGTTAGGGCCACCGCGTAATCATCGTCGTTGATAAGGTAGTAATCCCATTCTTTTAGGCGCCACTTCGGCGCTTTGACGCGCGCCTTGTCGTAGGTCAGCAGCAGTTGGTTTGCCCAGCCGGGCTGGTCAAGTGCGCCTTTATCGTTGTGGAGCGGCCCTTCGCAGGTGATGTGATGTTCTGGCATGGCACCCCTTTTTCCCCTTTTCTTCTTCCCTTTTTCCTTAGCGCGTAAGCGGTGCGATGGCACGCACAACCGCATCCGTTGCGGCCGTTGTTTTTGCTACATCGCTGATGCACACCAGCACTTTGCCTTTGAAGCCGGCATCGGTCACTTCGGTGAACAGCACTTTTACTTCCCCAGTAACAGGCGAAAGCGCTGTGGCCGCCGCGGCCGCCGCCGCGGCCAGCGCGCTTGCCACGGCATCAAGATGGGCGGCATCGGTGCCCACGACCACGAAGGGCACCGCAATTTGTGCGGGATTGCCTAGGTGTGTAAGCGAGTTTTTGTTGATGAGCGCGTTGGGGATGGTGATGTCTTCGCCCGCCGCATCAACGATGGTGGTATGGCGCCAGGTAACATCTTTCACCACGCCAGTAACCCCGGTAACACTTATGTTGTCGCCCGGTTCAACCAGGCGCATCAGCGTTACCTGCAGGCCGCCGATCAGGTTGGATATGGTGTCTTGGAAGCCCAGCGACACTGCGATGCCGCCCACGCCCAAGGCGGCGACAAGCGCGCTGACGTTTATGTTGAAGCAGGTTTGCGCCACGATGCAAAAGCCCAGAAACCAGATGGTGGCGCGGGTGATGTTAAGAAAGATTGAACTGGAGGGCAGCGGCACTTCATCGAAATGCAGCATGCGGCGCACGAAACTGCCGGCCAGCTTCGCCACGACGGCCGTGCCCAGCAAAACGATGGCGGCGGCGATTACGTCGGAAACAAAGGGCAGTTCAAAAAACGCTTTAATCTGTGCAAAAAGTTGTTCCATGCTGCGATATTACCAAGATTGAGGCTTTTGCGGGAAGTCCTCATGGTGTTCCCACAAAACAAGCGTGTTGTGCGCAAAGCTTTTGGGCAGATCGATCACGCGCTGGTTGGAAGAGCCCTTCCAGGTAAGATCGTAGGAATTGAGCGCTTCTATATAGGGGCCATCGACCAGCACGTCGCAGGTGTGCAGCAATTGGGCGGCCAAGGGGTCGGGTTTGCCGGCGCACAGCTGTTCAAACAGGTAGCCCGAATAAATCCAGAGGTTGTAGCCCTGCGCTTTAAGCGCGCGCGCCAGCGCCAAGCAGCCCGCGCACTGGTCGAAGGGCTCGCCGCCCGAAAGGGTGACGGCGCGCGTAAGCTTGTTGGCGGCGATGCGCGCAAGCAGCGCCTCGGTTTCGATGACGAAGCCGCCGCACGCGGGTTGGCTTTCGGGGTTGTGACAGCCGGGGCAGCCGTGGCCGCAGCCCTGCACAAACACCGCATAGCGCAGCCCGGGACCGTCGACGATGGAATCATCGGCGGTGCCGAACAGGCGCAACGCGGGGGGCGCGGGTGCCGGGGACGCTTGGGACGCGGGCGCCGTTGAGTTTTGTGCGGGCTGCATGCGTATAAGGCCTGGGTTAGCAGTGCTTGACGCGGTCGTGTTCTTCGGCACGCTTGGCGTCGTTGAAGCGATCGAGCGTACCCACCAAGTAGCCGGTAATGCGACGAATGCGATCGAAGGGGGCGCCTTCACTTTCGGTGCGGCCGCACTTGGGGCACCTATCGCCGATGATGCCGTTATAGCCACACACCGGGTCACGATCGACCGGATGGTTGACCGAACCGTAACCGATGCCCGATTCCTTCATGTGACGAATAACCGCTTCAAAGGCTTCCAGGTTGTCGGTCGGGTCGCCGTCGAGTTCCACATACGAAATGTGGCCGGCGTTGGTGAGTGCGTGATAGGGCGCTTCGATTTCAATCTTGTCAAACGCGCTGATGTTGTAATACACCGGCACGTGAAAGCCATTGGTGTAATAATCGCGGTCGGTGATGCCGGGGATAACGCCATAGCGCTGGGCATCCATGCGCACGAAACGACCCGACAAGCCTTCTGCCGGCGTGGCGATAAGGCCATAGTTTAGCTGACGCTCGGCCGAAATGCGGTCGAGATACGCACGCATGTGGCCGATGATTTCCAAGCCCAGCTTCTGCGATTCAGGGCTTTCACCGTGATGGGCACCACGCAGCGCCACCAGGGCTTCTGCCAGGCCGATGAAGCCCACAGAAAGCGTGCCGTGCTTGAGCACTTCACGCTGTTCATCTTCAGGCCCCAGCTTTTCGGAGTCGACCCACACGCCCTGCCCCATCAAAAACGGCGCGTTGTACACCTTTTTGCGGCATTGGATTTCAAAGCGTTCATCAAGCTGACCCACAATAAGCGCCAACTTGGAATCGAGCAGGTCAAAGAACAGATCGGTATCGCCCTTAGAGCGAATGGCCAGGCGCGGCAAATTGACCGACGTGAAGCTGAGGTTGCCACGACCCGGCGTGGTTTCGCGCTCGGGATCAAACACGTTGCCGATAACGCGTGTGCGGCAGCCCATGTAGGCCACTTCGGTTTCGGGCGTGCCCTTGTAATACTGCGCGTTAAACGGCGCATCAAGGAAGCTAAAGTTGGGGAACAAGCGCTTGGCCGAACAGCGCATGGCCAGCTTGAACAGATCGTAATTCGGATCGCCCGGATTGTAGTTGATGCCTTCCTTCACGCGGAAAATCTGCACGGGGAAGATGGGTGTTTCGCCTGATCCTAGGCCTTCTTCGGTGGCAAGCAGCATGTTTTTGATAACCATGCGGCCTTCCGCAGAAGTATCGGTGCCATAGTTGACCGAGGAAAACGGCGTTTGGGCACCCGCGCGGGAATGCATGGTATTAAGGTTGTGGATAAGCGCTTCCATCGCCTGGAACGTGGCGCGGTCGGTGTCGGTGTGCGCCTGCTTTTCGGTGTAGGCGATCACTTTTTGCGCCGTGGCCTCTTCGGTGCCCGCGGCAACAAGCGCAGCGTGCACTGCGGCAGAAAAGGTGGCATCCATAACCAAGCTGGCCTGCGTACCCGTTTCGCCTTCGATGCGGCCGAGCGTTTCCTGCGTAAAGGCGCGAGCATCTTCGATTTCGGTGAGCAGTTCAAGGGCTTCTGCCAGATGCTTTTTATACAGGCGGCGATAGGTTTTGCGCACGCCCAAGGCCAGGCCACGGTCGAAATCGCACACCGCTTGGCCACCGTGCTGGTCGTTTTGGTTGGACTGGATGGCGATGCAGGCAAGGGCGGCATAGCTGGTGATGTCGTTGGGTTCGCGCAGCACGCCGTGGCCCGTGGAAAAGCCGCCGCGGAACAACTTTTTCAGTTCGATTTGGCAACAGGTAGTGGTAAGCGTGTAGAAATCCATATCGTGAATGTGAATATCGCCTTCGCGGTGGGCCTTGGCAAAACGCGGGTCGATCACGCACATTTCGTAGAAATGCTTGGCGGATTCGCTGCCGTATTTAAGCATGGTGCCCATGGCGGTATCGGCATCGATGTTGGCGTTTTCGCGCTTCATATCGGATTCGGAAGCATCGGAAAACGTGATGTCTTTCAGCGTTTGAATCAAGCGGCTGTTCACATCGCGCACGCGGCTGCGGTCGGCGCGATAGAGGATGTAGGTTTTGGCTGTGCGCACAAAGCCGGCTTCGATCAAGGCTTCTTCCACCAAATCTTGAATGCCTTCAACAGTGGGGGTGCCTTCGATGGCGCCGCCTTCGATTTTTGCCACCACAGACGCGGTGATTTCGGCAGCAACGCTGCGATCTTGCATGGCGCCCGATGCCTGGAAGGCCTTTTGGACCGCGTCGATGATTTTCGTGTCGTTGAATTCTGCGGTACGGCCGTCGCGTTTAACGATAGTGGTTAGCATGCGTGTTCCTCACTGTTGGTAGTCTGTTGCTGGCGTCTGTTGCTGGTCTGGGGAAGCGTCTAATTTTGCCCTGTGTTTCCCATGCGTTTTCCCCAAGTTTTAGGCATGAGGAATTACTTTTCCACAGGTTTTAGGTGACTTTTCCACAATATATTGTGGCTTGTTCGCTTTGCTTCGATAGATATAGTACCTGGGCGGCAGCGCGATAGCAAGTAGAATTCTCGTGAATTCCGCAAATGGCACACATTTAGTATCATTTTATTTTTTAAGCGACGGTTCCAAAGACATAGCCCCAGCCGTGACCCGTAAGCGATGAATTCATCTGGTCGCACAGGCGCTGGCGCGTATAGCTGCCCGGGGGCAGCAAATCGGCGATTTCGCGCAATTCGGCGGGCACATCAAGTGCTTCGGCCATGATTATCACATCTAAGCGGCGCACGGTTTCATCGTAGGCAAACAGCGCATCGACCACGTGTTGCAGCGCGCCGTATTCGGGGCTTTTCTCGATTGCCATGTAAACCTAACCCGTCACAGTACACACGTCGAAGCCGGCACTTGCCGCAACCAGGGCACCGGTGTAGGCCGGCGTCGATTGGCCGCAGGCGCGCAAAAACTGCACGCCCACACCGCGCAGCGCCGTAGCGGCTGCCACCATCGTGTCGGGGCAATAATAGGGGTTTTCGGGGGTGGGCGCTTGCTGGCGCGGGGCATTTTTTGTCACTTCTAGTTGCACCAGCAGGGGCAGCGCCGTGTGCGCGCGCGCCTGCCGAGCCGCGCCCACCACGGTTTCCTGGGGCGCCGCAGAAGAAAAGCCCACCACATCGGCTTCGTATTCAGCCATTACCGCCAGCGCTTCGGCCAAGGTTTCGTTGCAGCCGGCCAACTTCCCCGCCGCATCAAGGCGCAGCGAAGCCACGATGGGTGTGCTGCTAACCAGGCGCGCGCCCATGAGCGCACAGCGCATATCGGCCGTGCGCGTGAAGCCGTTTAAGAACAGCGCATCAATGCCCTGTGTGTCGCACGCGCGCACCGCTTCCGCATATTGATCGCGATTTTGCTTGAGGGATGCCTGGCTTGAAGGATCAAGCGGCAGGCCGGTAGGTCCTATTTCAAACAGCAGATGCTGGGGTGTTAACGATGCCACCACCGCACAGGCCGCCGTTGCCAGTTCGGGGGCGCGATCTTCCATGCGCGCGTGGGTCAGGCGCGCCGTGGTGATGCCCGCCGTGTTTGTGACCAGGCATTGTGCACCCGCAAGGGATTCCAGGCGCAAGGCTTCGCGCACGGAATCGGGCTCGATCAGGTTAAGAAACTCGCGGTCGCGCTGCACATCGACACCCTGGCGCGCCAGCACCGCATCAAGGCCCCCCGACAACACGAGCATATCCTTGTGAAACCGCAACTGAATATCGGGCATAACGCAACCTTTCGCCTTCGTTTTTTCCCATTATAATGCAGCAAAAATCGAGGCACCACAAAAGCGCGCCATCCCTACAAGAGAAACGAAGCCCGCATGCGCCCCAAGCGCTCAAGCGCCGGACCCGCGTGCCGTGTGCCCGCGCTTGGATACAGTAGGCTCGCATGTTCAATCCCCTCGCGCAAACCACTCGTTGCTTCCTTGATAATCTGGATAATGCGCGCAGATGACATTCCCCAGGATTTCGCTTCATGTGCTATATGCTCAAATTCAATGCGATCAAGGCGGATTCGTCCATCAATGCGCATCCCCATATTGACCACGCCCGGCGTAATTTCCGAAGCGGGCACAACATCATATAAGGGGCTGAGGGCAATGGTTTCTGTGTCGGGGTGCAAAAATGCAAAGTTTTTGGCATGCGCATCGGTGTTTCCCAGAACAACCGTAACGACCATCTGCCGCAAAAGACGTTCAAGTTCAAGCGGAGCATTGCGCGCATATACCCCCAAAAGGGCAGCGATACGTCGAAATGAGGGGTCGCTTTTTTTAGGGGAAGAAGCAGCTGCATATTTTCTTGCAGGATCAACCCCCAAAGCCTGAGCGCAATCTTCTTGATGAATTCTTTCGATGTGGTTCCCTACAATTTTTCGATCAAACCTTTCAACAAGAAGCGTTTGAGGCGCATCACTCAAATCGAGCAGAGCCACCCGCGCGGTAGAAGTTGCGTAGGAAGCGGCAACCATAGCCCACGCTTCCCCTTCAATCAGGCCAGGAAAACGACTTGGCTGAGGCTTGAGGATATGCGTGGAAAGTGCGCCGTTGAGGGGTAAATTTGCGTAAACAAGCTTGGCGCGCCCATTTTCTACGATAAACCCATCCGGTAAATCAACGCACAGTTTTTCTTGGTAGCCCCCCAGCGAAATCCTCAGAGTGCTTGCGTCGTCAAAAGGGTGAGCCGGCAGGGCACTTAGGCGACTAGATAGCTGAGCAGCATCAATTCGGCGAACTCCCGCTATTTTCCCCGGTAGCGAATCATTGTTTTCAGGAAGAATCGAAACCGCGCCAGCGCACTCCCAGCCAACCTCTTCTAATACTGAAAGATAATCAGAACCCTCGATGCCAAAAAATCTTCTCACTTCATCAAGACGAGCGTCTTCTGGCAAAAGGCCTGAAAACCAGTTGCGCGTAGCCACCGCATTAAAGGCCTCGCCTTGCACGGGCAGCGCTGTCGATAAGCAGGGAGACCCGGGGGTTGCTTGGCAGATGCTCTCATCAAATTGAAAGCGTGCACCATTTTTTACCTGATTCAGTGTGCCGATATGCTGTTTTCCTAGCCAGACGGCTAAAGTGTTAGCGTTCATACAGGTTGCCTCCGTGCGAATCTTCGCTTTTTTCGACAACGGTTACCGATGCGGTTTTTGGGATGACGGCCAGGCGAAACCCAAGGTAGCTTAAGACCTTTGCGAATGTTTCGGTTGAAACGCCGCGGCCGTTTTCAAGCGCCGAAAGCGTGGCGTGCGAAACGCCAATCAGCTCTGCAAACTCATGCTGGGTAATCCCTTGTTCCCTGCGCATTTTCCGAAGAAAAGCTGCGGCCTGCGCAACAGAATATGCATTTGTCCATGCCATAGCCACCCCTACCACCAGCTGCTTATCAAGTTTATTTGATATTTTCACTTTTTTGTCTAATATCAACTATTTTTGATATTAACACTTTTCATAGAAATAGCAACGCAGCGCTTCAAGTCTTGCGCTAAGGCCGCAAAAACCGTGCCGCGTACAGGGGGATGTTGGTAAGCCATCCCTGGTCGCGGTACCCGGCAAGGGACAACCTTAGTGCTGTTTCAAGGTGATACTTTTCGCAAAAGCTTGCAAGACTTTTGCCTTTAAGGTTTTCTTCCGCCTTCACTTCCAAAGGGATCACTTCCCCGCCCGATTGGAATACGAAATCAACTTCGCCACTTGATTTTTCGGCAGACCAATAATAGGGGTGCAGGCCGCAATCTGCCACCAGCTGCTGGCACACATACTGTTCGACCAAAGACCCCTTGAATTCTTCAAACAAGCGGTTGCCCTCTATGATGCTTTTGCTGTCCAGCCCCGCCATTGCCCCCAATAATCCCACGTCAACCAGGTATAACTTGAAAGCAGCGCTATCTTTATAGGAGGCAAGGGGAATGCCCGGCTTCGCAATTCTATCGACCCTTATGACAAGGCCGCAATCTTCCAGAAACTGAAGGGCTTCGCTCAATTCGCGGCCACGCGCGCCCTGCTTCACCACGCCATAGACAAACTTCTTGTTTTCTTTTGCCAGCTGCCGAGGTATTGATTGCCATATTTGACGGCAGCGTTCGGCCGTGGCTTCATTTTGGTGCTTTGAAAAATCACTTTCGTAGGCGGTGAGAATATCGTTTTGAACTGCGCGAACCGCACTAAAATCCTTTTGTGCAACAAAGGTTTTAACCGCTTCTGGCATGCCCCCTACAAAATAATACTGCCGCAAAAGGTCGGTAAAACGTTCCTTGAAAACAGCAAGCATGTCGGTGGCGCGCTCTTCTAAAATGCGCACCAGGGCATCCTCTTTGCATGCCAGCAAAAACTCGGTAAAACTCATGGGGTGAAGATCGAGGAAGGTTACCTTCCCCACGGGAAACGATATTCCCTGATGAAGTGCCACGCCAAGCAGCGACCCCGCAACCGCGATGGCGTATTGTGGCGCATCTTCGTTGAAATATTTAAGCGCCGTCAACGCGCGCGGAACCGCCTGCACTTCATCAAGGATCAACAGCGTTTCGCCTGGAATAATAGGCTGCCCTGTAAAGGCAGCAATGCCGTCGAGCAGGCGATCGGGATTGAGGGAGCCTTCAAAAAGCTGAGCCATTGCGGCGTTGTCCTCCATCCGCACGTACACGCAGGATGAAAAACACTGCTTCCCAAATTCTTTGAGAAGCCACGTTTTACCAACCTGGCGTGCCCCTTTCAAAATAAGAGGCTTCCTATGGGGATGATCTTTCCACGCCTGTAGGCTTGCAAACAGATTGCGCTGCACGACAACACCCTTCCCTTGAAACCCCTGATGTGGGCAAGGCAGGCCTTACCGCATCAGCTCTAGCAAGAGAGTATCACATTATTCAGCCGAAAAACGTGATGTTTTACACATTATTCGGCCGAATAATGTGTAAACACACAGGAATGGTGGCGCTAGCTAAGAAGAATGACATCTTCCCTATTTACGCCTCTTCTTGCACAAAGGCGGCCAAAAGAGGGGTTAGTGCGGTAAAGAAGGGTTCTTGGCTTTGCTGGGTTACTTCATGGGCAAAGCGGGGCATCCAGGCTTGGGCGTGGTTGGCTTTGAAGTTTTCGTAGGCTTGGGCATAGCCGTCTTCGGGGGGAATGGCTGCGGGGTTGGGGGT
>JAVVPE010000053.1:0-9650 GCA_036655915.1 Raoultibacter sp. | reverse complement strand
CAAGTTTTCCAACTTTGTGTTGTTGGAGACATCAAGGGATTCAAGGTTGGACGCCTCCACGTGCAAATCAGTCAGTTCCTTATTCTGGGTAACATCCAGCGAGGTAAGGCTACCCGGAAAATTGGTAATATACAGATTAGTTAATGCCTTGTTTTGGGTAAGAACCAGCGAGGTAAGTGTACGGCTGGTAACCGCTAGCGATTTTAAATTTGAGAAGTGTTCTATGCCCTCTAGGTTTTTACCGCTGAAACCATAAGGCAAGTCCATGTTCGTTACAGCCAACAGCTCCGCAGAGGAAATGCTGTCACCCTCAGCCTTTTTAAGCATCCCAGCAATATGGTTGCGGAAGGCGAGGTCGGGAAAGTATATTTCGTTGATAACAACATCCCCCTCGCTTGCGGCGGCGGATTCAACGGCGGCGGCAGGGGCGGTTAATGCGATGGCAGCCGAAGTGGTGGGGGCAGGAGCAGCGGGCTGTGCGGCATCGGTGGCGGGAGCTTCTGCTTGCGGAGTTTCGGCATCAGCTGCAGGGGTGCTGGGGGTTATGCCCGGGGTGGCGTCGGTGTTGGCATCCGCATCGGTGGCGGGGGCTTCGACTTGCGGGGCGTCCGCAGCATCGCCGGCGGGAGCTTCCGTTTTCGGTGCGGCGGTGTCGCCCGTTGCCAGGGCGGTAAGCGGGAAGCCTGCCATGGGGGTTAGCGCCAAAACGGCTGCCAGTACCAGTGCCAGACCCTTGCTTGATTTCTTCGTATTCTTCATCATCTTGGTGCCCCTTGCCTCTATTGCCTAGTGCGCTGTTTGCGCACACTGTTCCTTTAACTTCTGCACCCACCATAAAACCTTTGGTGAAAAAAATCTGCAATTTGTCATGAACAGTAAATCCAGCGACATGAACGACAACGCAAGGGCACACCCGAGGTGTTTTTCCGCCAAAAATCGCGCTTCCCAACAAGGGGAAACCAGCTTCTTCGCAGCACCCAGGATGGCGTAAGGGGCTTACAAGGTTTCGGCTATATCGCCGGATTGATTGAGGGAAATGGGGTCGCCCACAAATGTGGAGGGCACTTTTAGAAGTGTCTGGAAGAAATCCTTGGTGCGTGCGGGCACTTCGCGCAGGTCGTAATAGCTTTGGTTTTTGTAGGCGTGCGCATCGCTTGCAACCCCGATGGCTTCCATGCCCAAGCCGTTGGCGGCGTAGAGGGCGCGGTAGAGGTGATAGGTTTGCGTCACCACGATAATGCGCTGGGCGCCAAACACGTTTTTGGCGCGATACATGGTTTCGTAGGTTGAAAATCCCGCGTGGTCGTTGAAGATGTCTTCGCTGGGAACTCCCTGTTCAATGGCGTAGTTTTTCATGGCGGCGCCTTCGTTATACGAAACATCGCCGTTGTCGCCGCTCATGAGCATCTTGGGTGCCGCACCTGCTTTATACAGCGCGATGGCCGCATCAAGCCTGTCCTGCAAAATGCCCGAAGGCGAACCATCGGGCAGCACCGAAGCGCCCAGCACCACAATGCACTGCGCGTTGTGCGCTGGCGCCGCACTGGGCGCAACAATCTTACTGCTGGTGGTGCCGATAACGAAAGCATTGGTGCCCACGACAAGACCCGCAGACACCACAGCCACGCACACGATTACCAGCAACAACGATTTCACCCACCTGAATACTCTGCTTATCATACGCCTAGCTAACCAGCGCCTATTTCACAACGATGTTAACAAGGCGGCCAGGGATAACGATGGCCTTTACCACGGTTTTGCCCTGCGTCACATCGGCTACCGCTTCAAGCGCACAGGTGCGCACAGCATCTTCTGCGGCGGATGTGGCCACGGTAATGCGTGCCTTCACCTTGCCGTTAACCTGCACGGCAAGCTCAATTTCATCCGCTTTTGCCTGCTCAGGATCAAATTCAGGCCATGCCTGCACGTGCACCGAGCTTTCGTGGCCCAGCACGCCGCGCCACAGTTCTTCGGCCCAATGCGGTGCCATAGGCGCCAACAGGCACACCAAAGTTTCGGCCACTTCCCTATCAAGCACCTGCCAAAAAGCGCTTGCGGCGCGCTGCTGGGGCGACACTTTGCGCAGGTAATCACCCGTGGTGTTGGCCAGTTCCATGATGGCCGCGATGGCGGTGTTGAAGTTGTTGCGCGCAAAATCGTCGGTGGCCTTGCCGATGACGCGGTGGCGTTCGCGGTGCAGCACCGTGGCGGCCTGCTCGCCTTCCTCTTGGGTGGCGGCACCTTCTTGAAACAGCGTTTCTTCGCCCGCTTCGCCCACCAGATCGCCCACCATGCGCCACACGCGGTTAAGGAAGCGGTAAATGCCCGCCAGGCCATCTTCTTCCCACTCAAGATCTTTATCGGGCGGGGCCATGAACAGGATATACGTGCGCACAGCATCGGCGCCATATTCAATAATCATATCTTCGGGCGCCACAACATTGCCCTTGGATTTTGACATAGTTTCGCCGTTGAGCTTGACCATGCCCTGAGTAAGCAGGTTTTGGAACGGCTCGTCGAAATCGACCATGCCAATATCGCGCAGCACCTTCACGAAGAAGCGCGAATACAGCAGGTGCAAAATGGCGTGTTCGATGCCGCCGATATACTGATCGACCGGCATCCAGCGGTTGGCCTGCGCCGCATCGAAGGGCAGCGCATCGTTGTGCGGATCGGTGTAGCGCAAATAATACCAGGAAGAACAGGTAAAAGTGTCCATCGTATCGGTTTCGCGGCGTGCCGGTTTGCCACACACGGGGCAGCTGCACTCGACAAACTCCGGGTGATCGGCAAGCCCTTCACCTGCGGCAATATCAACATCAAGCGGCAGCACAACGGGCAAATCTTCCGCTGGCACCGGCACCAAACCGCAGCTTTCGCAATAGATGGCCGGGATGGGATTGCCCCAATAGCGCTGGCGCGAAATCAGCCAATCGCGCAGGCGGAACTGCACGGACTTTTTGCCCTTGCCCGCCGCTTCCAAATCGCCGATGATGGCATCGACCGCGGGGGAATCTTTGCCGCCGGCCAAGCCGGTGTATTTACCCGACTGAACAAGATAGCCTTCCGCCGCAAAGGCGGTTTCCCATTCCACATTATCGCGCACGCGTTCGCTTTTGTTGGCCAGTTCGGCGTAGAGCGCATCGTCTTGCGGCAACACGACCGGCGGTATGGGCAAGTCGTATTTGCGCGCGAACTCGAAATCGCGCGCATCGCCCGAAGGCACGGCCATAACCGCGCCAGTGCCGTAATCGGCCATGACGTAATCGGCCACCCATACGGGCACTTTTTCGCCGTTGACCGGGTTAATCACGTAGCGGCCCGTGAAGGCACCGTGCTTTTCGCGGTCGCCCTGGGCGCGTTCGACCGCCGTTGACGCTTCGGCGATGGCGATAACTTCTTTGACGGCAGCTTCGTATTGCGTGCCCGCCACCAGTTCAAGCGTGCGCGGATATTCGGGCGCCAGCAGGAAAAAGCTACACCCAAACAGGGTGTCGGGGCGCGTGGTAAACACGGTGATAGTATCGTTGGCCCCCGGCGCATCAGGCACCTTGCCCGCAGCATCGCACAGCGTGAAATCGACTTCGGCACCTTCCGAACGGCCAATCCAGTGCGCTTGCATCTGCTTTACGCGGTCGGGCCAGCCTTCAAGCTGGTCCAAATCGTCCAGCAATTCCTGGGCGTAATCGGTAATTTTCAGATACCACTGTTCTAAATCGCGCTTGACGATGGCGCCGTGGCAGCGCCAACATTGCCCATCGGTAACCTGTTCGTTGGCAAGCACCGTTTCGCAGTTGGGGCACCAGTTAACGGGGGAATTGCGGCGTTCTACCAGGCCACGTTCCCACATTTTCAGGAAGATCCACTGCCCCCAGCGGTAGTATTCGGGATCGCACGCAACCACGGTGCGATCCCAATCAAATGAAAAGCCCATGCGCTTGCAGCTGGCTTTTTGCGTTTCAATGTTGCTATACGTCCACTTTGCCGGATGGCTGTTGTGCTTGATAGCCGCGTTTTCAGCCGGAAGCCCAAAGGCATCCCAGCCCATCGGATGCAGCACGGCAAACCCGCGCATTTTGGCGTAGCGCGCAATCACATCACCGATGGTGTAATTGCGCACGTGCCCCATGTGCAGATCGCCCGAAGGATAGGGAAACATTTCAAGCACGTATTTCTTCGGCTTGGCGGCATCTTCGTCGACCTTATACACAGCGGCCTGTTCCCAAGCGTTTTGCCAACGGGGTTCAAGCTCGTGCGGGTTGTATTCTTTCATAAGCAACAGTCTTTCCGTGTGAACCAGCAATGGCATCCATTCTAACTAAGCACTAACACCTGCGCAACTAGCATGATGCCGCCGAACACAAGTACAAAGACCACCATCGGCCACACGAATTTGAGCCAGTGGGTGTATTTCATATCCAGCATGGTCAATGTTGCCAATACCAGACCGGTCGGTGCCAAGAACAACATGGCGTATTGGCCCCAACTGTAGGCGCACACCACCACCGAACGCGGGATGCCTACCGTGTCGGCCAGGGGCGCCAAGATGGGCATGGAAAGCACGGCCAAGCCCGAAGATGAAGGCACCACGAAGCCAAGTACGAAGAAAATAAGCATCATGATAATGATGAACAGCGGCCCGTGCATGCCGGCGACCAAGCCAGATGAATAGTGCAGCAGCGTGTCGGAAATAAGGCCCTGCTCCATCACCAGGTTGATGCCGCGCGCCAAGCCGATGATAAGCGACACGCCCACCAAACTTGATGCGCCCGCGATGAAGGATTCCACAATCGGTTTTTCCGCAATGCCCGAAAGGAACATAATAATGATAGCAATGGCCAAAAACGAAGCAGCCATCTGCGGAAACCACCAATGCTGGCTTACCACGCCCCACACCATGATGGGGAATGCCACCACAAACAGCACCAGAATAATCTTCTTGCGCCAGGTGAAAGGCCCTAACTTGCTGCCATCGGGGTCAACGGCATACAGCTTGTTGAACTTCTCGCGGTCTTCATAGGTGTAGGAAAACGTGGGGTCGGCCTTCAGCTTGCGGCTATACCAATATAGGTAGGCGATAACGACCACGGCGCCCACAACGCAACCGACGGCGCGCCATTCCATGCCTTCGGTGAAGGTGGTGCCGGCGGCGTTTGAGGCGATAACCACCGAAAAAGGATTGATGGTTGAAAAGGTGGTGCCCATCGATCCCGCCAAGAAAATAGCGCCCACGCACACGATAGAATCGTAGCCCAGCGCCAAGAATATGGGCACGAGAATGGGATAAAACGCAACGGCTTCCTCTTCAAGGCCGCAGGTTGTTCCGCCAAGGACCATCAGTGCACTCACGATGAAGACCAGCAAAAACTCGCGTCCCTTGGTTTTCTTCGTCAATGCAAGCAAGCCCGACTCGAAGGCGCCACTGGCGTTAACCACGCCAATCATGCCGCCCAGCACCAAAATGAACACCATGATATCCGCCGCTTCAACGGTGCCCTGCACCATGCTGACGGTTATATCCTGGATGCCTTTGGGCTGTTGTTCTAGGTATTCATAGGTATTGGGAACAGAAATAGGTTTGGAAAGCGCACCGGTGGTGAACTGGCCAATGTCGATATTCACGCCAATTTTGTCAAGCTCTTCCTGCGTGGCGGGCAGCGTGCTCACTTCGCCTTGGGGGCTGGTTACTTGCAGCACGGAAGCTTCGGGGTCATAAGCCAACTTCGCGTAAGACCCGGCTGGCACCACCCACGTGGCGGCAACTGCCAAGATAGTGATAACGAACAAGATGGTGAAGGCCGTGGGAAAATTGAGCTTCCACTTCTTCTTTGGCTTTCCCGGATCGGCTGTAGCGGATCGCGGCAGGGCCGCTTCTGTTGTTGACACGGTCGATTCTCCTTTTCCCTTGGGTGAAATGCGCGGCACCTTGGGGGCTCGCGCATCCTTGGGGTAACCATGGGGCACGGGCCGCCACGCGCACAGGTGTAACCGAGTCTAACACAAGATGTATTTCGGGTGTAGAGAGGTTTTAGGCTGCGTTGGTGATGCCAGCGGCAGGCTTGTGACAAGGGGTTTTGCGCGCTGCTGAAAGGGGCAGTTTCGCAGCCACATTAAAGAGGCTTCGCCTTGGGGCAAGCTTCGTATACTATGGAAGAATACTGTTCTTAGCCGCCTTGCGCGGGCCGAACACTGATGAAGAAGGGCCTCTACACCCGTGGACACCGCACTGTTTTACTATACACTGCTTGTGCTTCTGGTTACCATTTTGGCGGCGGCAACCTGCCTTTCTTCCTACCTTGTTTCGCACAAGCGCACGGCACTTTTCGCCTTCACCGGCTTCCTGTTTTACTTCTTCGATGTGGCCTTGGTGTTTCAAGACGATTTCATTTTGCAAAGCCCCAGCATCCATGCGGGCTCGCTTTACTTTATTGGCAGCCCTGTGGCTTCGCTGCTTATTGGCACGGGGCTGCTGGTTTCCTTTTGGCTGTTCATCTGCGATTTCTTGAACGAAAAGCGGCGGGGATTGATAGTGATCCCCGGCGCGCTGTTTGCCTTGGGCAGCGCGGCGGTGCTGCTGCTGGTGCCAGAAGGCAACTGGCAGGTTTTTCTTTTTTACAGCATGCGTTCGCTGATGCTGTGCTGGATACTGCTGTTTATTGCCGCAAGGTATGTGGGCACAAAAAACGAGGTGGAACGCATTCGTTTGTGGCGGCATCGACGCCTTTATCTGCTGCTGTGGATTTTAGGGTTCTGCGTTTTTATCGAAAACGTCTACTTTTTGCTGCTGTTCGACCCCGCCCTGCTGCAATCGGGCGTTTTGCCGTTTTTCCCCGAACGCAATTTTGCCGAAAATGCCTTGGCCATCTGCTGCGTATTTTTCGCTTGCCGCGATTCGTGGCGCACGCTTTCACTGCGTTTTGAACACCCGCCCACCCACGATAGCGAACCCGTGCAGGTGCGCATCGATCAAAACCTGGATGCCTACAGCAATCGCCACCAGCTTTCCGCACGCGAAGGCGAAGTGCTGCGCCTTATTTTGCTGGGGAAAGACAACCAAAATATCGCCACATCCATGCACCTTGCCGTCAGCACCGTGAAGGTGCACGTGCACAAAATTTTAGGGAAAACCAAGCAGGCGAACCGCCAAGACCTCATTCGCGATTTCTGGAAAACTTTCTAAGCGACCAACGCGTGCGGTGGGATGCAGGGCGCGGGGCGCGGGATGTGGATGGCCGGGGTGTCACTCGAAGGTGTTGCGGGAAGCCTTTTTTTGCGCCACTTTCCGCTTGTCGTTGAGGCGTTTTTCCTTGGCGCGGCGGGGCACCTTCGTTTTCGTGCGCGCTTTGGGTGGCACGGCGCGGCGCGCAAAAGCAAGGTGCAGCTTTTCTAGGCACGCTTGGCGATTGCGATGCTGGCTGCGCGAATCGCGCGACACCACCGTGATGCCGGTGGGCGTGTGGCGCATGCGCACGGCCGAATCGGTCGTGTTGACGCACTGCCCGCCTGGCCCCGACCCGCGAAACACCGAAACCGTGCAGTTTTGCGCGATTTCCTCAGGCGATTGCCGCGCAAAAAGCGCGTAATCCCGATATGTTAAAGCATCATTTTCCATCAGCCCATTGTAACAGGCCACCGCCGCCTGTAAATCTGCATCCAACTGCAAACCAAGTAGGGGGCGCACCATGCTCGGCCTATCAAACGCACAGCTCCCCAAAAAATGGATCGGGGAGCTGTGCAAAACCTCTTAGCTCAGAGTATGAGCCAAGGCGCTTTGTGCCGAAATACGGCCGTAAACGAGGCACTCGGCTATATTGCCGCCACCCTCGTAGTAGTGACCCCAGATGGATCCGAATTCGCCCGCCGAATAGAGGCCGGGGATCGGATTGCTATCATAGTCGAGGATTTCACCCTTCGCACTACGAACAGGACCACCATCGGTATTCAGGAAGGAGGGCGCGCACAGTTGCGCGTAGAACGGGGGTGTTAATACGGGAACCAATGTGCTTTCAGGACGGTGGAAGAAGATGTCCTTGCCCTGTGCGCAGCAGTCGTTCCACTGCTGAACCGTTGTTGCCAGCTCATCTGCCGGCACCTTCATGTAGGTAGCAAGCTCTTCAATGGTATTGGCTGCATAGGCAAAGCCCTCTTTGTCGGGTTCGCCCTTTGTGGTCACCGGCGGAATAGCCCCCTTGGCAAGACCTTCTTTATCGAAAATAAACCAGGCTTTCGAGGGCATCGGCAAATGTGGCCACTCTCCACCGAACTGCATGTGTCCGTGACGCGACCCCACATGCACGCTCATATCGGATAGATGCGGATATTTTTCGCGCACATTATAGCCATCCCAGTCCATGTAGAAACGGCGACCGTTAGCACCAACCGTGATGCCAAAACCTTTAGGCGCGGGTTTAAAGATTGGCGGATTCGTGTAGACAGTATTCTTCAAATCTCGGCCTGCCATCCAAAATCCTGCACAGTTGTTCATATGCCAAAAATCGGCACCAAGTGTCGCGCAAATGCGGTGTCCATCACCCGTATTGGCAGATCCTGCCGCCGGAACAGCTGCCAGCTGTCCAAGATAATTCTGCATCATCTCCGGATTATGCTCAAAACCACCGCAGCAAAGAATTACCCCTCGCTTGGCCTTGATATACTTCTTATCCTTTCCCCCAACAAGCGCACCAAGAATTGCCTTGGTTTCGGGGTCTTGAATAAGATCAACCAGGGGCGTAGAGGTTCTGTAATCGATAACATCGGAATGCTTTGAAACCGCTTCTTGAAGAAATACCTGGATGTGGTTGGGGCCTTTTATCTCAACATCCTTTTTCTTTCCAACGGCAAAATACCCAAAGCTGTAAGAATGCTCATATTCATGGTATTCGGAGTTGATTTTATCAGCCGTTTCCTTGGTTTGGGGCTGGGTGATGCTCATTTCTCCCTCGATAGCCCCCATTGCTAAGCACCAGTCTAAAACCTCAGAACAGCCTTTCGCATAAGCGGCCAAAACATCATCGGGGGTCGTGCCGTGCGCCATTTCCTTCATGTATTCCGTTAGGGCATCGACATCTTTTGTCCAAATAGAGTCGCCCTTACAAAATGGCGTATTGCCGCTTGGCTTGTCGCCTTTTTCAATAAGAAGACATTTCGCACCATCACCTTCCGTGGCGACAACAAGGGCGGCAGCGTTTCCCGCAGCACCTGCGCCAACAACAATAACATCAAATTCCTCGTCCCATTTTATATTTGCTGGCGAAGCCTGCGTAGTAACCGACGCTTGCTTGCCACCTGGAGCACACCCAGCGATTCCCATAGCTGCCGCGCCCGCAAGGGCTATGCCCGCCGTCTTCATAAACCCACGACGCGTTTGACCCCCCTGTGCCAGAACCTCATTTTCTTGTTCGTTCATAATTCCCTCCCTTTCGTGATGTAAGACCTAACACCATTCTTGTCACCCACCTGCAAAATAAAATCCCCTAAACGGGAGAGCCCCTGATAAAAGGTATCCCCAAAAGGGGTGAGGTTGTCTTTCAATTCTTCTTCCCCTATGATAAGAACGCTGGAAAACCTTCACCATCACGGAGAAAACCATTACAAGATCTTCTTTTCCGCAGTAAAAACCAACATAATCCCAGTTCGGCATTAAAGAACTC
>JAVVPE010000052.1:0-10408 GCA_036655915.1 Raoultibacter sp. | reverse complement strand
TTTGTCTAATCTCATGATGGTACCTCCTTTACGGTAAACGTCGTAAAGCCGTGCTTATCTCAGGGTGAACCAAGGCGGTCACACTTGCCTGAGTTTCCAATTCGTGCACGCGATCGGCCAGACGGCGAACGCGTTTGTGCAAATCATCAATTTCGGTGTCGCGCTCGTCGAGGCGACCTTGTAGATCCATGATGCGGATCACGCCAGCCAGATTGATGCCTTCACCGGTCAACTGATTGATCATGGCAAGGCGTTCGATATCGGCCTGCGAATACATACGGGTATTTCCGCTGGTCCGCTGGGGCGTGAGCAGGCCTTTCTGTTCGTAGATACGCAAGGTCTGCGGATGCACGCCCGCCAGTTCAGCAGCGATACTGATCATGTAAAGCGGTCTATTTCTGTCGTCCATCACCATTTCCTCACGCTATCCGCAGCGGCTTCCTTGTATGCTTCCAAGGCTTGCTTCTGCTCGTCGGTCAGATTTTTGGGAACCACGACATCGACCTTGATACTCAAGTTGCCAAAACCTTCGCCCTTCAAGCGGGGAGCGCCTTTGCCCTTGATGGTCAAAATTGCACCGCTTTGCGTGCCCGCAGGAACCTTAACGCGAACGCGCGTGCCATCGGGCGCCGGAACCACGATCGAGGCACCTAAGGCTGCTTCGGCTATGGTAATGGGCATATCAACCACCACATCGGCGCCATCACGTGAATAATACGGATGCTCGTCAATCTGCGTGGTGATCAGCAAATCGCCCGCTGCTCCCCCATTGGCACCGAGGGCGCCCTTGCCCTTGAAGCGCAAGCGACCGCCATCGACCGCGCCGGCGGGAATCTTGACCGTCAGCGTTTCCTTTTCGGATTTCCCGGGAACGCGCACGGTCACCCGCTTTTCAGCACCGGTGAACGCATCGTCAAAATCGACCGTCAGCGTAACTTTCATATCCTGGCCCTTTTGCGGACGAGGATGCGCTTGCCTGCCGCCGAACCCGCCGAAATCCCATTCGGTTCCGAACGCACCTTCGCCGTTGCGGATACTTTCGAGGATATCGGCCCAGCTGCCGCCCTGGCCGCCTTGGCCGCCAAAGGGATTACCCTGGCCGCCGCCCCAACCACGGGGAATCTGGCTTTCGTTCGCGGTGCCGTACTGGTCGTAAAGATCGCGCTTCTTCTTGTCGCTTAAAATTTCGTAGGCTTCGCCGATTTCCTTAAACTTAGCTTCGTCGCCGCCCGCATCGGGATGATGCGTGCGGGCCAACTTGCGATAAGCCTTCTTGATTTCGTCTACAGTCGCTGTGCGTGGAACGCCGAGCGTTTTGTAGTAATCGGGAGTTGCTGCCATTGTTCCACCACCTTACTTTCTTATGGAGTGACTTGTTGAAACAAAAGCGGGCCTTTTATCAGCCCGCCTCCGTCGATTTACTTTTTCGTTTCGTCTTGGGGGGCTTCCCGCTTCGGCCCGCCGGTGGTCACCGTGACCATCGCTGGCCTGAGCACTTTATTGCCCATTCGATACCCCTTCTGGTAGACCTCCGCAACCGTTTCGTCGGGCACGCTGGCATCGTCAACCGTTCCAACCGCCTGCGACTCGAGCGCATCGAAAGCCTCGCCTTTCGGGTCGAGCACCTTCACGCCGTCGCTGCCTAAGACGTTGACGAACTTGGTGTGCACCGCTTCGATACCTTCCAGCAACCCGGTTTCGCCATTTTTCTGGGCGTAATCGATGGTGCGCTCAAAATCGTCGATCACCGGAATCAGGCTTTCGACCAGCTTTTCAGCGGCCCGCGCCTTTTCCTGGCTGCGCTGTTCGTTCGTGCGACGACGGTAGGTGTCCCATTCCGCCTGCAAGCGCAGGTGCTTGTCTTTCCACGCTTCGACTTCAGCACGGACCATCGTCAACGCATCTTCGGGAGAAAGCTTGTTCGCTTCCTTCGCTTCCTCGGACCCGTCTTCAGAGGCATCCTTTTCGTCGATGATTTCGGCATCAACGGTTTCGGCGTCTTTGTTGCGGGCGGCCCCGGTGGCGTCTTTCACGTCACCGGAGGCTTTGCCCGCACCTGCTTCGGGGGTTTCCAAGACTTCGTCCTTGTGGGGCTTAGCCATTGTTATTTCCCTTCTTTTTCATCCTCGACGACTTCGTAGTCGGCTTCAATCGTGTCATCGGCCGGCGTGCCTGCGGCAGCTGCAGCGCCTTCGCCAGCAGCGGCGCCTTCAGTGCTGTACACCACTTCGGCCAGCTTGTAACCGGCGGCCTGCAACTTCTCGGTTGCGGCCTTGATGGCTTCCATGTCGGTACCCTCAAGTGCGGTTTTCGCTTCAGCCAAAGCATCTTCGGCCTGCTTCTTGATGTCTTCGCTTGCTTTGTCGCCCAGCTCGGACAGCGTCTGTTCGGTGGCGTTGACCAGCGAATCGCAGGTGTTGCGTACTTCGACTTCCTGCTTGCGCGCTTCGTCTTCTTCGGCGTGCGCTTCGGCATCTTTGACCATGCGATCGACTTCATCGTCGTTTAACGCGGTCGATCCGGAAATGGTAATCTGCTGCTGCTTGCCCGTGCCCAGATCCTTAGCGGAAACGTTCACGATACCGTTGGCGTCGATGTCGAAGGTAACTTCGATTTGCGGCACACCACGGCGAGCAGACGGGATGCCGGCCAGCTGGAACTTGCCCAACGTCTTGTTGCCGGAAGCCATTTCACGTTCGCCCTGCAACACGTGGACTTCGACAGAAGTCTGGTTGTCTGCTGCGGTCGAATAGATTTCAGTCTTACGCGTCGGAATCGTGGTGTTGCGTTCGATCATCTTGGTCATGACGCCGCCCATGGTTTCAACGCCCAAGGAAAGCGGGGTAACGTCGAGCAGCAAAATACCCTCAACATCGCCTGCGAGCACGCCGCCCTGAACAGCCGCGCCCATAGCAACCACTTCGTCGGGGTTAACCGACATGTTCGGCGCTTTGCCGGTGATAGTTTTCACCAGGTCCTGCACGGCGGGCATACGGGTGGAGCCGCCGACCAAGATAACCTCGTTCACGTCGCCGGTAGCCAAGCCAGCATCGCGCAGCGCCTGTTCGACAGGGTGCTTGCAACGATCGAGCAGGTCTTTCGTGATCTTTTCAAATTCAGCACGTGTCAGCGTAACGTCCAAGTGCTTCGGGCCGGATGCATCAGCGGTGATGAAGGGCAGGTTGATGTTGGCCTGTGCGGTGGAAGAAAGTTCCATCTTGGCCTTTTCAGCTGCTTCCTTCAAACGCTGCAGCGCCATCTTGTCGGTGCGCAAGTCGATACCGTTGTCGGTCTTGAACTTGTCGGCCATCCAGTCGATGATACGCTGATCCCAGTCGTCGCCGCCCAGGTGGTTGTCGCCTGCGGTAGAACACACTTCAAACACGCCGTCGCCCAGTTCGAGCACGGAAACGTCGAAGGTGCCGCCGCCCAGGTCGAAGACGAGAATTTTCTGATCCTTGTGCGTCTTGTCGAGGCCGTAAGCTAAGGCTGCTGCCGTGGGCTCGTTGATGATACGCATGACTTCGAGGCCCGCGATTTTACCCGCGTCTTTGGTGGCCTGGCGCTGAGCATCGTTGAAGTAAGCCGGCACGGTGATGACCGCCTGGGTGATGGGGCTGCCCACCTGCTTTTCGGCGTCGGTCTTCATCTTTTGCAAAACCATGGCCGAAATTTCTTCCGGCATGTAATCTTTGCCGTCGATGTCGATGACCGCGCGCTTACCCTGACCGTTTTTCACCTTATAAGAGATGGTTTTCTGCTCTTCGGGGGTTTCGGAAAACGAACGGCCGATGAAACGCTTGACCGATGCGATGGTGTTTTCGGGGTTGGTGACTGCCTGATTCTTGGCAGCCTTGCCGACCACGCGTTCGCCATCTTTGCGGAAGCCGACCACTGAAGGAGTGGTGCGGTCGCCCTCGGCGTTTACGAGAATTTCTGGTTCGGAACCTTCCATGATTGCCATGGCGGAGTTGGTGGTTCCCAAGTCGATACCGATAATCTTGCCCATTGTTGCGATTCCTTTCAGTTGCGAGACTTTCCGCTGTGCGGCAAAGCCTTCCCTGTTGTTTCTTTTCTCTACAGAAAGCTTCCGTCGTACGCCCGCCGAGGAGGGGCGGTGGGCGACTTCAGAAGCTTTCCAGGTGTAACCTATCCTTTTTGGCGTTCTCTTTGTCTTTTTAGGACGATAGAAATATATAATCTCAGTCTATCGTTGTCAAGTTATTTTCAGGTTATTTGCTCATGTTATCTCACTTGTTACCTTCCCGTCATACAGGCCGGTCAGGAGATGGAGGCCGCGTGTCAGCCTTTTTGTGAGGAGTCGTTTCTGGTCAGGAAAGATTTCACTTTCGAGGGGAGGGACATAAGCGCCCAGCCCAAGCGGAAAGAATGGGAAGCGTAGGTTTCTGCAAGCTCGGATTCGACTTCCTGCACGTGGGCGCACGCATCCGTTGCTGCGCGCAAGCGTTTTTGCAAATCGGATATGCAGCGTTTTTGGGCTTCGTCGTTTTTCTTTAACGCTTCGGCGTTGGATTGACGGGTGCAATAAAAGCGGCGTTCATGCGCCGCTTTCGGGGTGGCGGCAAGCTCTGCAAGCTTTTGCTGGGAAGGCGCCAAAAGCGAACGCTGCCCATCGACGCATTTCACCAACGTGTTGTGTCGCTGGGTATGGGTGGCAAAAAGCCGGTCGAGTGCGGCGGCGAGTGCGTCCCGATCGAAATCGAGGGGCAGCAACAAATCGTTTTGCTCCATCGCGGCGAAAAGGCTTTCCACCTTAGGCAAATAGGCAACCCCCACACAGGGCACTCCAAAACAATTCAGCACAAGAGAGCAGTGCAGGCGCAGGGCAAGCCCTGCGCGGGCGCAGGCAAACAGCGGAAGAACCTCGTCGAAATCATCGGCGTTACCATACAAAACAGCACGATTTTGTTGTTGCATCCGCGCAAAGATGCGCGTATGGATTTCTTGATCTTGAGGATCGAGCGAAACAAAAACAATACGAAGCGTTTGCTCAACCGCAATTCGATCAAGTTCAGCGGCAACGGCTTCTTCAAAGCGCGTCGCAAATCCCGGCCAATCGCGCAGGGAAACAACAAACAGCCCTTCTCGGGCGAAATCGAGGTCGTGCGATTTTCCCCAAAGATGCGCGCGATGAGGTGAGGGCGCCTCAAGCCCGAACAGAGTGTCTGCAGAAAGAGAAACCTGTTCGGAGGGGACCCCACAAAAAGCAAGCAGTTCGGCCGTCCGCTGGTTGCGCGGATAAAACGATCCCCCCAAAGCCGCGATCAAAGCCACCAAACGACGCGAATCTTCCAGTTCGAGCGGCCCATCGCCTACGCCATAGAGCAGCACCGGCGTATCGCTGGCCTTTGCAAGCAGGGTGTAGTTCACTATGCCGGCAAAATCGGACGCCCGGGCATCCGAAACCAGTTCGCCCAAGCCGCAGGTCCAACGGACACCCTGGTCGAACAAAAGTCCGGCAACGACCAGGGCGACGCTGGCATCATCGAGTATTTCACTCAAGCGAACGTGCTCGGAGAGTTCCAGCGTTTCAACGCCGTGGCGCAAAAAAGCCTCCTGCGCATTCGCGCAGACAGCGCATACCGAAACAAGCGGGTAACTTTCTGAAAGCTGCTTTGTCAGCTGAGCAAGAATCAGTTCATCCCCAAAATTGTTTTCCCCGAAATAGCCCAAAATAGCGACCGAACGAGCGGGAAGCTTGCTGCCCGTGCCCAGACACCCGGCATTCCGTAAGTGATCAAGCATGCTTTCCATCTGCTGATTCAGGTCGGGATACGCACCTGCTGCCCCTTGGGGTGCAGGGGGACACCATTCAGATACCGGCCCGGTCAACTGCGCGGCACGAACAAGAAGCTTCACCAGGTCTTCCTCTGAATCGCTTGGCTGCAATCCTTCAGCGACCAGGGGAGATGAATTTTCCACCGCTAGCCCGAACACCGGAACGCCATCGGCGTGGGGCAAGGCAAGCCGTAAGCGAATACTGCTCTCTTCTGCCGCCGCGGGACCCACAACAATTGCAGCCACCGCATTGCGCGAAGCATAGACATAATCCGATGCCGGATCAGGAAAGGCAAAAGGTTGAGGCCATCCCGCCCCGAAACAACGGATAGGCAGGGTGCAGCCTTGCAGATTGAGCCGATCCGACAGGGACACCAACCGCTCAAGCGTTTCGCCTTTGGCATCTTGCACGCAGATGAAGCAGGGCGGGCACGCAATGAAATTTGCCAGAGGCGTTTCTGTATAGCCGCGATCGGCGGCGGGGAAAAGGGGAAACGGCGCCACAGCGGCGTGCTCTTTTCCCCAGGCGACCGACAAGCCTTCAATCACCCCAACCGTGATACCGCAGCTTCGAGCGAGGGCCATCGCCTCTTCATCAAGCGAAACGCCGTTAGAAAGCAGCACCAGATCAGGCTTGGTGTTAAGAAAAAAGGCATCGAGCGCATGAGAAACAAGCGTGCCGCCCGCGAAAAGGGCGGGGCATTTATTTGGCGTCAACAAGGTAACCGCATGACCGTTGTCTTTCAAAGCTGCCGTTACGCGCCAAGCAAAATCGCCCTCACCCAGCAGGGGGTTGGTAAGGTGGAGTATGCGATAAAACGCCCTGGTATTGGGTCCCTTGCAAGTGATAACGATTGCCGCCTTCCGATTGTTTGGCCGACTTTGCTTTGAACGCTTGGAAAGCGCTGAAAAACTTAGCCTACCAGCTGTTTAGTGAGTACAATGATTTTCGCCATCTGGGCCCGCGTGGCCGTATCGTTGGGATCGATGAGAAGCGATCCGTCTGAACACACTTTGCCGTTCATAATTTTATGATACGCGGCCCATTCGAGCGCGGGAAGCGCCCAGGGGGCAATCGCTTCCCAATCGGAGGCCTGTCTGAGCACGGAACCATCAACCGTCGAGGCGCCCTGCTGCATGGCTGCATAACGGTGGATAATCACCGCGAGTTCTTGTCGGCTGATGGGGTCGTCGGGGCGAACCAGCCATTGGCCCGTCGAAAGATCACCCTGCGCCAAACCGTTACCAGCCGCCCAGTTAATCGGGCCCGTATAGAATTGCCCGGGGGTATTGTCGGCGAATTTCGTGTCATTACTTCCCGCAATAGTTCCGGGAGTGCCCGTTGCGGCGCGGAAAAGCACGGTGAAAACTTCGCCCCGTGTCAGCGTGTCGTCGGGAGCGAACAGGCCATTGCCCCGACCATACATCAGACCCAAATCGGTTGCCTGCTTCACGCTTGAAGCGTACCAGCAACAGGGGTCGGAATAATTAACGTCGTAGTAGCACCCGGGCGACAACGGATCGTGGGCACCCTGCAGGTAGGGCACGGGATCGACGCGATGGCCCCAAATCCAGTTTGGTTTTGTATCGGTGCGCACTTCAAAATGCAGATGGTTGCCATAAGCCCACCCGGTTTGGCCGACTTTGCCGATTTCCTGACCCTGGGAAACCACCTGATTCTTTTCAACCAAGCGCTTACTCATGTGCGCGTAAAGCGAAGTCGTGCCGTCGTAATGATAAATTGCGACACAGATGCCGTATCCCGAATCTTCCAGGTAATCGCCGCTGTTTTCCACCGCAGCAACAATACCCGGGCGCGCAGCAACGATGGATTCTCCCTCGTTGGCAAAAATGTCGATACCGCTGTGTTCTTTTTCAATAAAGGGCTGGCCAATCCAGTTGCTTGAGGGAAGGGGCCAAGCCCAAATCTGGCTTCCAAAAGCCGCAGGTGCGGGAACGGATTTTTCTGGAACACCCACCACCAGCGCTTCACGCGCGCCGATGGGAGCAGGGGCTTCAGCGAAAGCCTGCGCGGGAGCGAAGAACCCCAACACCACCACGAAAACCATTGCAAGCAAGACCGCCGCACTGCGGGGCACTATTCGTTGTTCGTGTTCGATATCCATGCGCATCCTTTCCCTTCGGCGAAGCGGCTTTGCCAAACACAATCGCCCTTTGCGCCGATGGCGCTTATTTTACCAGATTGCGCCCACCGACGTGCCGTTCTTCATGCGGGACCGACGAGGCGGCTTCCCCCGAGCGCTCACGCGGGCAAGGTCGGTCGAAAGAGTGGGGTCTTTCCGGCCTGAGGGGAGCAGAGCAAAGCAGGGAAAGAATCACAGGCAAGGTCGCCAGAACGGGAAGGGTATAGCGCAGGTGGCCGTTGAGGGGGCCCGCAATATTGGTCAGCACCAGCATGAGACAGGGTGCGCACAGCACCAGCACGTCAAGCCTGCGGGCATGGAGGGCATAAGCCGCTGCTGCCAGCAACAGCCAGATATAGAGGGCCGGCGAATACAGCTGCTGCAACACGGGAATATCGAAGGCTGCCTCGATAGCCGAAACCGCTCCTTCGCGCACTTCTTGCGGCATCACGTAGTGCACGTCGTAAGACGTATTGATGGGAGGCCCGACCACTTCAAACGTCAAGATGGGACGATCGCCCCCGTTGTCGATCAGCACGTTGGGGTAAAAATACGCGTAGGTATTGGCAATCGTGGCCTGCACGTAGCACCCCGGGTGGGCAAGCCCCTGCTCGAACCACGCTTTGAAATAGGCGCCCAGTGCCTGGTTGTTGCCGCTGAAGCGCTCTTTGACCGGATCGGAAAGGTTGGGATTGTACAGCTGCCCCAGTTGGTCGTAGGGTAAAACCGCATCAATGGCCTGGCGCTGTTCTTCGGTTGCTTCATCGGGATACGTTTGAGCATACCGAGCGGTTTGCTGGAAGGGGATGGAAAGCATTTCCTTGCCTTCATGCATGTTGACACCCAAGGCAGGATACAGAAGCATGGTTGCGCCAGCATACAGGCACACCACCCCCAGCGCGCAGACCGCCAGGGGCTTTTTGCGGGGAGTGAACGCCAACAGCAGCACAAGGGTGGGAAGCACGAGGTAAATGCCGTTATTGCGCGTAAGACAGACAACCCCTGCCGCCACGAGCAGCAAAATCCACGTTGACGCACGCCTTGCCGAAACCGGCTGAACCATCACCGCTAAAACCCTCAGCACAAACCAGAGAAACACCCCGAAGAACAAGGTGTCTTTGAAGGCGGCTTGCGCAAACGACCCCCACAGGGGAAACAGCAAAAAGAACAGCGAACACGCCACTACCAACGGGCGAGGCGCACGCAATTTTTCCATCCACACAAAAGCAGAAGCCAGCACCAGAGCGCACACGACCGTCTGAAACAAAACGATCAAGAAGATGCCGGCATTATCAGAACCCAAGAAGCGCCCGAGCACCATCAATGCCCCATAAAGGGCGTTCATCAATACCGGGTGATGGTTTTCGAGGGGAGCATCGGTCAAAAACTGATTGAGACTGCGCGCGCCATCCCAGGGTAATGACCCCGGAAAGAAAATAACAAGAAAGACGCCCCAGCAAACCATCAGCGCAAGAAAGGCCACCCAAAAACGGCGGCACGAACGCCCGGGTTGCGGCTCAGCATGGTGGGACGGGGCAACAGGATGCGCAGCCAAGACGGCAGAACGCCGGTCAAGCCAGGTAAACGCCAGAGTGACAAGAGCGCCAAACAGGGTGGTATAACCCAAAATCTTGACCAGAGAAAGTGCGACACGTTGCGGCGTGGCAAGCATCTGATCAAACGAACCCGATTCGGCGAAGCTTTGACCCACCACCATAAACAGAGCAAACAAAAGCCCCAAGACCGCCGCGGGAAGAATAACGACACCGCTATACTTGCGAACACGCACCACAACGCCACACCCCTTCCCTTTGCCTGCAAGCGCTCCGTTCAATTATCCTCGAACTACTGCGCAGGGAGTGAAATCACTGGCGATGCACACAAGAAAAGCCACCCTGCGCGAAAAAGCGAAAAGACCCAGGAGTTTTCCTGGGTCTTTTCATTAAAAAAGAGACTAAGCCTTATGTGACAGCTTGCTATATGACTCAAGGCTTATCGGAGTTGTTGTACGTATCCGAGAGCCAGGGCCCGCTGCGGTCATCTGTCACCTTTCGCTTACGCTATTCGGTTTTCAACCACCCCGAATTTCCGGGGTTCTTACTGTCCTCCGATCAACGGAAGGAAGGTTTCCCGAGGCCGAGCAGGGCACTGTATCAGAGATGATATCTGGCCACTCGACAAAAGCCATTCACATCTGGGGGGATTTCCATCCCCCCAGTCATTACGAGAAAGGACCTTTCACGTTTAGCATAAACTTAAGCTTATTTCATCTTCTCAGGCTGGAAGTTAACCGCCATGGCAGCAACTTCAGCACGAGTAACCTGTGCAGCAGGATTCAAAACCCCCGCGTTGCCCATAATCTTGTTCTTGGCAGCCCAAGCGACAGCGGTCTGAGCGAAATCAGAAACCTGAGCGCTATCGGGGAACTTAGCAAGTTCAGCCTTGGTGTCGACGGTGATATCTTT
>JAVVPE010000051.1:0-10842 GCA_036655915.1 Raoultibacter sp. | reverse complement strand
GGGGTTGAGTCTTTGTCTTTTTCTCGGATGGCTACGCGGCGGATTTTGCCGTTGGTGGTTTTGGGCAGTTCTTCCACGTAGTCGATGCTGCGGGGGTATTTGTAGGGGGCGGTGCGGCGCTTGACCCAGGTTTGCAGTTCGTGGGTTAAATCGGGTGTGCCAACGAAGCCTTCCGCTAAAACAATGGTGGCTTTTACGGCGGTGCCGCGCACGGGGTCGGGCACGCCGGTGACGGCGCATTCGCGTACCGATTCGTGTTCAAGCAGCACGCTTTCAATTTCAAAAGGACCTATGCGATAGCCCGACGATTTGATAACGTCGTCGTTGCGCCCCACATACCAGAAGTAATCATCTTCATCGCGCCAGGCGGTGTCGCCCGTGTGATACCAACCGTCGTGGATGGCTTCGGCGGTTTTTTCCGGGTTGCGATAGTATTGCATCATGATGCCGGCCGGCCGCGGGTCCATGCAAATGCACACTTCGCCGGTTTCACCGGGCGCACACAGCGTGCCGTCTTCGCGCAGAAGTTCGAGGGTGTACAGGGGCACGGCCTTGCCCATCGAACCCGAGCGCGGCGTTGATCCGGCAAGGTTGGCAATGGTCAGCGGCGTTTCGGTTTGGCCGAAGCCTTCATAGATGGTAAGTCCCGTATGCTTTTTCCAGAAGGTGAACAGGTCGGGGTTAAGCGCTTCGCCGGCCGTGGTCGTGTGCACCAGCGAAGAAAGATCGAAGGCTTCCACATCTTCTTGTGCGATCATGCGATACATCGTGGGGGGGCAGCACAGCGTTGTGATTTGGTATTTTTCGATAAGCGCTAAAATTTCACCCGCGTGGAAGCGGTCAAAATCGTAGGTGAATACGCAGGCCTCCATCAGCCATTGCCCGTAATATTTGCCCCAAACAGCCTTGCCCCAGCCCGTGTCGGCTATGGTGAAATGAATGCCGTCGGGCTCCACATTGTGCCAGTGCTTGGCCGTCATGATGTGGGCAAGCGCATAGCTGGAATCGTGCAGTACCATTTTAGGATTGCCGCTGGTGCCGCTGGAAAAATACATGAGCAGCGGGTCGGCCGCAAGCGTTTGGCGCCGCACAGGCGTGGCATCGGCACTGCGCACGCAGCTGTTGAAATCCAGCCAACCTTCCCGCGTGGCGGCGCTGGCGCAAATGCCGGCGGTACCACTTAAGGCTGCGCCCCAAGCTGCGTTATCGGGTGGCACAAATTGTCCCGCATCGTTTTGAGGGGTCACACCGCCCCCCGCGCCGTTGACTAAAATCTTCACTTTCAGGCTGGGGGTCTGTGCGCACACCTTGTCACACACTTGGGCGATAGTGCCGATCGAAGTGCAAATCATGGCTTTGATGCTGGCGCTGTTCAGGCGATATTCCAAATCGTGTTCCTTGAGCATAAACGTGGCAGGCACCATGACGGCACCCAGCTTATGCAGCGCGGTGGCTACAAACCAAAATTGGTAATGGCGCCGCAGTATAACCATCACGCAATCCCCGCGCCCAATGCCCTGCGCTGCCAAAAAGTTGGCGGTTTTATCGGACCAGTACTTCATATCGGCAAAGGTGAAGCTGTGGGTTTCGCCTTCAGGGTTGCACCACAGCATCGCGCGCCGGTCGGGGTCGGCCGCGGCAATATCGTCCACAACATCGTAGCCAAAATTGAAATCGGGGGGGCACACAACGGAAAAATCGGTCAAAGTGCCCTGGTCGTTGTAGCTTTCGTTCACATAGTTTAAGTTGATGTTTCTCATAATGTTCTTTCTTAAAAAGCGCGGCGGCAGCCGTGTGGGGGATAAGGTGGGCTTGGGTAAGGCGCCGACCCGCAAGGGATCAAAGCGCCTACATAATCCCCTCATCGTGCGGCTTCATAACCATGGCCAAAAAGGTGCAGGGCTGCCCGCCGGTAGCAATCATGCCGTGGCCGCGTCCCGAATCGTAGAGCAGCGTGTCGCCCGGTCCCACTTCTTCAACATGGTCTTCGTAGGCAAAGCGCATACGTCCCGACAAAATGTAATCGAGTTCTTGGCCGGCATGGTAAGAAAGGTGGATGGGCACGTTTTGTTCTTCCTCCAAAAAGGGAGCAGTTACCAAAAAGGGCTCACACAGCTTGTTTTTGAAGTGGGGTGCCTTGTGCAGATATTCAAAGCCGGCGCGCCGTTTGATGGAAAGCCCCTGATCGGCGCGGGTGAGTGAATAGCCGGTTAAGTGCGGGTTTTCCCCGGTCAGAAGCTCTATAACGTCGATGCCGAAGCGCTGGGCGCACTTGTACAAAAACGTAAACGACATATCTTGGCCGCCCGATTCCATGGCGGTATATTCGGCCAAACTGCGCCCGGTGGTATCGGCCATTTCCTGCATGGTCAGATCCATATCTTCGCGCAGCGCGCGGATGCGGCCTGCAATTTCCTGTAAATTCTGATCCATACGCCTGTGGCCTCCGTATCGTTTTAGGGGCGCGTTTCCCCAAAAGGGAACCCCCGCGCGCTTCTATAAATAAAGGGTGAAGGCTATTGTAAAACATTCTTGCCCGCTATAAGGCGAAGCTGTGGGGGGAATCAAGATTTTCGGTAGAACTAATCGTGAAGCTGGCAGCGACCGCCCGTTTTCGGTGTTGATGTGGTTCAATTAAAACAAAGCTTAAGGCAGCGAAGGAGAACGACTATGGACAGCGAAGCCAAGGAAGCCGGGAAGGCTGGGAAAGCCGGGGAGGCCGGGAAAGCCGGTGGTGCGCAGGGCTTGTTCCCCTTAAACCCCATCACGGTTATTGTCGGGCATTACGGTGTGGGAAAAACAAACCTGTCGCTCAACCTTGCCCTGGATGCCACAGCGCGTGGGCAGCGTGTGACCTTGATTGATTTAGATGTGGTCAATCCCTATTTTAGGTCGAGCGAATATGCCGCCGTGCTTGATCAGGCGGGCGTTTGTCTTATAAGCCCCGTGTTCGCAGGGTCAACCCTTGATTCCCCCAGCGTTTCGGGGAAGGTGTCGGCCGCCATCGACAATGCGGTGCGCGCCTGCGCCCCGGCGGCCCCAACCGCCCCCGCCCCAACCGCCCCAAGCGATTGCCTCATCATCGATGCGGGCGGCGACGATGTGGGCGCTACGGCCTTGGGTCGTTTCGCTTCCCAAATCGCGGCGTGTCCCTACGCACTGTTCTACGTGATCAACGCCTACCGCAATCTGACGCAGCAGCCCGCAGATGCCGCCGCTGTGCTGGCCGAAATCCAGGCGAAATCACAGCTGCGCGCCACGGGCATCATCAACAACTCGCACCTGCAAAGCGAAACCACGCAGCGCACCATTTTGGATGCGGAGGCTTTCGCCACCACCACCGCTGCTTTGCTGGCCTTGCCCCTTGTGTGCACTACCGTGCCAAATTCGCTCGTTGAGCGGAAAAATTCACCGTTTTCCTGTGGCGATGATTCCCAAAACGTCTATCCTGTAAAAGTGCTCGTTCGCGCCCCTTGGTAATCGCTGGGGCACGTTTCCCATCATCGATCAACTGCCGCGCCGAAAAGGTGTGTGCATTGTTATAGAGGAGTGTGTTAGCATGCCAACAATTATTGTCGACGACCACTATTGCAAGGGTTGCGGCCTGTGCGTGGATGTGTGCCCAACAGGCATTATCGCGCTTGACCACAACGCCATTACCAGCAAGGGCTATCACCCCGCCTATCTGGTCGATGAAGAAAAATGCACGGGTTGTATGTCGTGCGCGCTCATGTGTCCCGATATTGCCATTACGGTTAAGAGGTAGCTATGACAGAAAAAGTATTGATGAAGGGAAACGAAGCTTTGGCCGAAGCCGCACTGCGCGCCGGTTGCCGTTTCTTTTTTGGGTATCCCATCACGCCGCAAACAGAACTTGCGGCCTATATGTCCAAGTGTATGCCGAAGGTGGATGGCTGCTTTTTGCAGGCTGAAAGCGAAATAGCCGCCATCAATATGGTGTATGGCGCGTCGGCTGCGGGTGCGCGCGTCATGACGTCGTCTTCTTCGCCGGGCATTTCACTTAAAGCTGAAGGCATCTCTTATATGGTGGGTGCCGATCTGCCGGGCGTTATCATCAACGTGCAGCGTGGCGGCCCTGGCTTGGGTGGCATTCAGCCTTCCCAGGCCGATTACTGGCAGGCAACGCGCGCGCTGGGTCACGGCGATTCGCAGGTGGTGGTGTATGCGCCTTCGACCGTGCAAGAAATGGCTGATTATGCCTTTTTGGCGTTTGATGTGGCCGATGAATACCGCACGCCGGTCATGATTTTGGCCGACGGCATGTTGGGCCAAATGATGGAACCCGTCGTTTTGCCCGAACCCAAAGGTGAACTTCCCGCCAAGCCCTGGGCTACCACGGGTCACAAAAATGCGCGCGCCCACAACATCGTCGATTCGCTCTATCTTACGGCCGAAGAACTTGAACGCCTGAACCGCGAGCGTTTTGCCCGCTACGAAATCATCAAAGCCAAAGAACAGCGTGCCGAAACGGTGTACACCGAAGATGCCGAAATCGTGCTTGTTGCCTTCGGTGCCACGGCCCGTATCGTGCGCAGTGCCATCAACCTGGCGCGCGAAAAGGGCATCAAAGCAGGCCTTATTCGCCCCATCACGCTGTGGCCGTTTATCACCGACGCCATCGAAGCCACCATCCCTACGGCCAAGGCCTACCTTTCTGTGGAAATGAACATGGGACAGATGGTCGATGATGTGCGCTTGGCCGTTAACGGGCGTGCGCCCGTGGAATTCTTCGGTCGTGCAGGCGGGGTTATTCCCACGCCGGCTGAAGTGCTTGAACAGATCGAAGCGCTCAACGCAAAGGTAGGTGCCTAAATCATGGCCGCAGAAGAGAAAATTGTTTTTGAACGCCCCCATGCCATCAACCCCGTGCCCTTTTCCTATTGCCCGGGCTGCCCCCATGGCATCGTGCACCGTCTTGTGGCAGAAACCATTGATGAACTGGGAATAGAAGGTGACACCATCGGCATCGCACCCGTGGGGTGCTCGGTTACTTGTACGGGCTTTTTTGCCTGCGATATGATAGAGGCTTCGCATGGTCGCGCTCCGGCGGTGGCCACTGCGGTCAAGCGCGTCAACCCCGCAAACGTCGTGTTCGCCTACCAGGGCGATGGCGATCTTGCCAGTATCGGCATGGCCGAAACGATCCACGCGGCAATGCGCGGCGAAAAAATCACCGTCATCTTCATCAACAACGCCATCTACGGCATGACCGGTGGCCAAATGGCGCCGACCAGCCTTCCGCACCAGGTCACGCAAACATCGCCCTATGGCCGCGATGTGGCTACGGCGGGCTACCCTGTGCGCGTGTGCGAGCTGCTTTCCACGCTTGACGGCGTGGCTTTGGCGCAGCGCGTCACGGTTGATACGCCCAAAAATGTGCGCGCCGCCAAAAAGGCCATCCGTAAAGCCTTCGATTACCAGATTGAAGGCCGCGGCTATTCCATCATTGAAGTGGTGGCCACCTGCCCCACCAACTGGGGTTTGACACCGCAGGATTCGTTTACCTGGATGCGCACCAACATGTTGCCCTACTATCCGCTGGGCGTGTATCGCGATGTTGTGGCCGAGGGCTTTCCTAGCATCACGGAAGCCGCAGCAGCGCGTGCGGCCGCTTGTCCAATTGCTGTGGGGGAGGAAAACTGATGGGAAAAACGCATAATATCGTTTTGGCCGGCTTCGGCGGGCAGGGCGTCTTGTTTGCTGGCAAAGTTATCGCCACCGCCGGACTGATTGAAGGGCGCCAGCTTTCTTGGCTGCCATCCTATGGTCCTGAAATGCGCGGCGGCACGGCCAACTGCAGCGTGTGCCTTTCCGATGACCCCATCGGTTCGCCGCTGGTGCTTGAACCCGATGTGCTCATAGCCATGAATCAGCCATCCTTTGACAAGTTTGAAAATGTTATTGCACCTGGTGGCATAGCGATTGTGGATTCCACGATGGTGCAACGCATCCCCGAAATTGAAGGGGTTCGCGTGTGCGCCATCCCCGCAACGCAACTGGCGGAAGAAAACGGCCTGAAGGGGCTGGCCAACATTGTTTGTGTGGGCAAGCTGTTTGCCGAAATTGGTTTTTGTAAGCCGGAAACCCTGGATCGCGCCATTGAAAAGTGCGTGCCCGCCAAAAAACAGGCCATGGTTAAAAGCAACAAGCAAGCGCTTGCCCTGGGCATGAAAGCATAGGAAGGATACGCCGCGCGTGGAAAACGAAGAGTTCAAGGATATCGGCCTGCGCATAGAAGGCCTGCGGGAAGCCTGCGACGTTTCGCGCGAAGAAATGGCGCGTGACCTGGAAGTATCGCTGGAAACCTACACATCGTGGGAGCAGACGGGTGCCGATGTGCCCATTTCAGCCATCTATCACCTTGCCCGTCGCTTCGGGGTGGAATTCACCGAAATCCTCACGGGCACGGCAGCGAAGCTGAATAGCTATCATGTAGTATGCGCGGGGCAGGGCCGCGAAGTGGATCGCTACCCGGGCTATTACTATGAAGATTTGGCCTGGCGCTACAGCGGAAAAATCATGCAGCCGCTTTTGGTGGTGCTTGATCCCAGCGATGAACCGGCCAAGCCCGTCACGCATACCGGGCAGGAATTTAATTTGGTTTTGGAAGGCTGTGTGGTTGTGAGCTGGGATGATAAAGAATTCGAGCTGCACGCCGGCGATAGCATCTATTTCAACCCCACCCATCCTCATGGGCAAAAATGCAAAGGGGATACCCCCGCGAAGTTCGTTACCATCATCGCAGAGTAGGATAGCATCGTGAATCATGTGCTCAAGCAGTATTGCCCGCGTATCGATTTTGAAACCTACGAAGATTTTAGGGACAACTTCACCATAAACGTGCCCGAAGCCTTCAATTTTGGCTTTGACGTCGTGGACGTTTGGGCGCGCATCGAACCGGAAAAGCGGGCGCTTTTGTGGTGCAACGATGCCGGCGATGAACACGCCTTTACCTTCGATGAAATCGCGCGGCTTTCAAACAAAGCGGCTCATGCCTTTGTGGGGCTGGGCATTGGCAAGGGCGATGTGGTCATGATGATTTTGCGCCGCCGCTGGGAATACTGGGTGTGCGCCGTGGCGCTGTGCAAGATTGGCGCCACAATCATTCCCGCATCCTTGCAGCTGACGAAGAAGGATATTGAATATCGTGCCACCAGCGCCCAGGTTAAAATGCTGGTGTGTGTGGATGACGATTACGTGTGTGAACAGGCCGAAGCCGCCGCCCCCGCCAGCCCCAGCATCACGCAGCGCGTTATTGTGGCGGGCAAGCGCGAAGGATGGCTTGATTTTGATGCACTTATCGCGCCCCAGCCCGATCACTTTGAACGCCCGGTGGGCGCGGCGGGCACCACCAGCAAAGATACCATGCTCATCTATTTCACCAGCGGCACAACGGGCATGGCCAAAGCGGTGTGTCACAATTTTGCCCACCCCTTAGGCCACATCATCACGGCAAAATATTGGCAGCAGGTCGAAGAAAACACCCTGCATCTAAGCGTGACCGACAGCGGCTGGGCAAAGTTTGGCTGGGGCAAAATTTACGGGCAATGGATTGCCGGTGCCACGGTGTTTGCCTACGATATGGACAAATTCGTGCCCACGAAGCTGCTGCAAAAAATTCAGGATTATCGCATCACCACCTTTTGCGCGCCGCCCACCATGTATCGCTTCATGCTGCAAGAAGATGTGGCGGCCTATGATTTATCAAGCGTGCACAACTTCACCACGGCGGGCGAACCGCTTAATGCCGAAGTGACCCTGGCCTGGAAGCGCTTGACGGGCAAAAATATTCGTGAAGGCTTTGGCCAGACGGAAGGCCCTGTTTTGCTGGCAACCTTCCCCTGGATTGCCGCGCGCCCCGGTTCGATGGGCAAGCCTTCGCCGCTGCTCAACGTGCAGCTGCTCGACGATGAGGGCTGCGAAGTGCCTGACGGCGAAGAAGGTGCCATCTGCGTAACGGGCTTGCAGCAGGCCTATCCGCCCGGCTTGTTTGTGGGCTATTACCGCGACGATGCGCGCACTCAAGAAGCGGTGGGCGGCGCGTATTACAACTTGCACGATATGGCGTGGCGCGACAGCGACGGTTACTGCTTTTTTGTGGGTAGAAACGACGATGTTATCAAGTGTAGCGGTTACCGCATAGGCCCCTTTGAAGTGGAAAGCGCCCTGGTGGCCCACGATGCCGTGGTGGAATGCGCCGTTACCGCCGCCCCCGACCCCGTGCGTGGCAAAGTGGTTAAGGCGACGGTTGTGCTGGCGCGCGGCTGGAAGCCTTCGGATGCACTGGTGAAGGAACTGCAAGACCACGTGAAGCACACTACGGCGCCCTATAAATACCCGCGCATCATTGAATTTGTGGATGAGCTGCCCAAAACCATCGGCGGCAAAATCAAGCGCAAACTTATCCGCAACAACGACGGCATCGAAGGTTAGCTAAGCGCACAAAAGCCCTTGGAAGCAATAAATTTGCCCCAGGGGCTTACAACGCGGCGGTGTTGTCGCTATAATAGCGCGGTTGTGCCTAACACTGATCACATAAAAGAGTCGCTTTCCGTAGCTTTGCCTATCATGCTGGGCTACGTTGCCATTGGCCTTCCCTGCGGCATTCTTTCCGCTTCCATCGGGTTAGACGCGCTACAGGTTTTCTTGCTTTCGCTGCTGTTTTATTCGGGCGCGGGACAGTTTATGATTCCCAATATGTTTCTTGCGGGCTCTCCGCTTGTTTCCATCATTGCCAGCGTGTCGCTTATCAACACGCGTCAAATGCTCTACAGTGCTTCGCTGGCGCAGTTTTGCCAGGGTGTGCGCAAGCGCCTGTCGTTTTTGTTTTCTGCCACGGTAACCGATGAAAGCTACGGCGTGAACATGGCGAAGTTTCAGGCGGGGGATTGGTCGGTGGGGCGCGCGTGCATGGTCAACCTGTTTTCGCAGACATCGTGGGCACTGTCCAACGTGCTGGGCGTGCTTATCGGCAATGCCATAAGCGTGCCTTTAGCCATCGCTTCATTTGCTATGACCGCCATTTTTATCTGCCTGCTGTGTTCGCAGAAGGTGTCATCCGCCAATGTAATTGCGGTGGCTGTGGCGGCTTTGGGCGTGTTCACCTGCAAATCTATCGGGCTTTCCGGCCCCGCTATTTTGATCGGTGCCTTGGCGGGCGTTATGGCCGCCATGCTGTTTACCTGGGCGAGGCAAAAATGAGCTGGTCAGACTTTCTTATCATCTTTGTTTCCTGCGCGGCCACCATGTTGGTGTGCCGTGTGGTGCCGCTGTTTTTACTGAAGGGCAAGCAGCTGCCCGAAGCGGTAAGTCAGGCCTTAGGCTTTATTCCGCCAGCGGCCTTTGCGGCACTTGTGGCCAACGACCTGCTTTCTCCCACGATGTTTGCCGAGGGCTTGTGGCCGGCGGCGGCACCCTTGGTGGCTGCCTTGGTAGTGGCCGTGGTGGCCGTAAAAACGAAGTCGCTTTTGTGGTGCGCCTTGGCCGGAGTGGCGGCCTATTCGCTGCTGATGCTGCTTTAGTCGTGAGCATTGTGTGTGAGCAGCGCGCATCTTTTGCATCCTAGGTGGGATTTGTGAAATGGTACTTGCGTCAAGTGCTAAGGCAACGTATAATCAGCAATCGCGTCTTTAACGGACATATCTGCAATTAGGTAAGTGAACATATAGAAGGACAAGGGAAAATGGACATCATTCGCGCTATTGAACAACAGCAAATCAACCAAGACGTTGCACCTTTTAATGTGGGCGACAACGTGAAGGTTCACTATCGCATCACCGAAGGTAACCGCGAACGTATCCAGGTTTTCCAGGGTGACGTCATCCGCCGCCACGGTGCCTCAAACCGCGAAACCTTTACCGTGCGCAAAATTAGCTTTTCCATCGGCGTCGAGCGCACCTTCCCGGTTCACTCCCCGAAAATCGATAAAATTGAAGTGGTGCGCCAGGGCGATGTTGCCCGCGCTAAGCTTTACTACTTGCGCAAGAAGATTGGCAAAAGCGCAAAAATTAAAGAAAAAGCTTACTAGGCTGCACTCTTTCCTGCGTAGGCGAAAGGCTTCCCCCGGGAAGCCTTTTTCTTGCACACTAGCCTATGGATACCCCCAACACACCCAAAACGGTTGCCGACATCAAGGCGCGGCTGCAGGTGGCCGACGCCGCAGAATTTGCCGTGCTGCAACGATCCTTGCTGGCTGATACCCGCAAGGGCGTGCGCGCTGCGGTGGAAGTAGCGCAGCGGCGCCTGCAAGCCGAAGCTGTCGAACACGATCGCCTGCTAGGCCTGTATAGCTATCAGGCACAACAGGCGGGCGGCCGGCTTGTTGTGGGCCTTGATGAAGTGGGCAGGGGGCCTGTGGCAGGTCCTTTAACGGTGGGTGCTGTGGTGTTGCCCGAAAACGGGATAATTGCCGGGCTTAACGATTCCAAACAGGTGGCCCCCGAAAAGCGCGAAACAATGGCTGCGGAAATAAAGCAGATGGCTCTTGCCTGGGCTATCGAGCACATAGACGCCGATCAGATAGATGCCGCCGGCATGAGCGCCTGCCTGCGCGTCGCATTTCGGCGTGCCGTGGCTGCCATAGAAGCGCAGGGCGTGATGCCTGCGGTGGTGCTGCTTGATGGCAACCCGCTGCACCTTGATGCGCGCGAGCTAAACGTGATCAAAGGCGATAGCCTGTGCGCTTCCATCGCCGCAGCATCCATTATTGCGAAGGTGGAACGCGACAATCTTATGTGCCAGTGGGCAAAAACTTATCCTGCTTACTGCTTTGAACAAAACAAAGGCTATGCCAGCGCCGACCACATTGAAGCCATAAAACGC
>JAVVPE010000050.1:0-11496 GCA_036655915.1 Raoultibacter sp. | reverse complement strand
TTTTCGTGCTTACCTCGAAATGCTGCGCAAGCTGCTTGTAGCTTGTTTTTTTGTGTTTGAGCAAGTAAACGAGCAGTTCTAAATGGCGGCCTTTCACTTTTTCACCTCTTCACACACGCTAGGTTCTCTTGTAATAGGTCGGCGCGCAAGCGCTTCGCTACAGCAAATCGCTGGGATCTATGTCGACGGCAACGTTAACGGTTTTGTGGGGCTTGCGGCGGCGGAAAAGGGGCAGCAGCAGCGCCGAAATATCGTCGGTAAGCGGGGCTTTCACTACGATGTGATAGCGATAGCTGCCCCGCAGCTTTGCCATCACGCACGGCGTTGCGGGCAAAACCGACCACGCCGAGCCCACCACATCGCGGATAAGGCGGGCGATGTCTTGGGAAAGTTCGCCGCCCACACCGGCCACCTCGTCTTCGTTTTTGCCCCAAATAAGCACGTTTGCCATGCGCACGTAGGGCGGGTAGTGCAGCAGGCGACGCTTGGGTAGTTCATCGCGCAGAAACGCGGCGCGGTTGTAGTGTGCGGCCGCCTGGATAGGGGCGGCCTGCGACCAATAGGTTTGCACCATCACGCGACCCGGCAAATCCGCGCGCCCGGCACGGCCAGCCACTTGTTCTATCAGGTCAAAGGTGCGTTCGGCTGCGCGGAAATCGGGCAGCTTTAGCATGGTGTCGGCGTTGATGACGCCCACCAGGGTCACTTCATCGAAATCGAGGCCCTTCGCAATCATCTGCGTACCCAACAACACGGCGGCATCGGCGGCGGCAAATTCTTCCAGCAAACGCTGGTGTGCCCCTTTGCCTTTTGTGGTATCGGCATCCATACGCACGATGTGCGCACCGGTTTCTTCAAGCAGCGCGCGCAATTCAGATTCCACGCGCTGGGTGCCCGCGCCAAACTTTTTAAGATAGGGACTGTTACAGGTCGGGCAGCGCGGCGGCACCGCTTCGGTGTGGCCGCAATGATGGCAGGTAAGCGCACTTCCCTGTTCGTGATAGGTAAGCGAGGTGGCGCACGAAGGGCACTCGGGCACAAACCCGCATTCACGGCACAGCAAAAACTGTGCGAAACCGCGCTGGTTAAGCAGCAATACCGCCTTGTGCCCCGCGTCCATTGTGGCCAAAAGCGCCGTGGTCAATTTGCGCGAAAACATCGAACGATGCCCGCCGCCAAATTCGTTGGCCATATCGATTACGTCGATGGGTGGCAAGGGTTTCTTGTTGGCCCGCTGCGGCAAAAGCGCGCTGTGCCACCCCGCATTTTTGTCGCAGGCATACAGGCTTTCAATCGAAGGGGTGGCCGACCCCAGAATGAGTGTGGCCTGGTGGCGCGCCGCCATCCACTGCGCCACAATACGCGCATCGTAGCGCGGGGCGCTATCTTGTTTGTAGGAACCTTCGTGTTCTTCGTCGATCACTATTAAGCCCACATCGGCAAGCGGGGTGAACAGCGCACTGCGCGCACCCACCACCACGCGCGCAGCGCCGCAGCGAATCAAATCCCATTGATCGTAGCGTTCGCCCTGGCTCATGCGCGAGTGCATAACGGCCACCGTATCGCCGAAACGTCCGCGGAAGCGCGCAAGCGTTTGCGGGGTCAGCGAAATTTCGGGCACCAGCACAATAGCGCCGCGCCCGTCAGCCAGCGTGCGCTCGATGGCCTGCAAATACACTTCCGTTTTGCCTGAACCCGTCACCCCATCAAGCACCACCACTTCGCCGCAGTGCGCATCACAAGCGGCGGCTATGGTGGCCAGCGCCGCAGCTTGGCCTTCGGTTAGCTGCGGCTTGGGGCTGGGGGTAAACGCGGGGGTGCAGGCGGAAGCAGTGCCTGAACCCGCAGCGCGCAGGCCGTCCGTGGCGCCCACGCCGTCCACGCCGCGCATCCGCCGGCGCGCTTCAACAACCACAACGCCCTTGGCGGCCAGCGTTTTGAGCACGGCCGATACCGAACCAAACTCCATCGTCAGTTCCGCCACACGCAGTTCGCCCGCGCGCAAGGCTTCGATGATGGCCACCTGCTTGACGGCGCTCTTCTTCGGCACAAAATCGGCGGCAGCTTCGCCCAGGCGCACCCAGCGATCGTCAACCGCACCCACGCTGGGCTGTTCCACCTGCCAATACCTGCCGTTGTGCACCATGCGCGGCACCCCGCCCGGCGGTGTGAACAATCGCACACACACGGAAAGCGGCGCTATATAACGCTCGGACAAAAAGTGCGCGCACGCGGCACCTTCCGCATTGAAATAGGGGGGGCCAAGCACACTTGCCACCTGCTTCAACTTCGCCGCATCAAGGCCTTTTGGCAGCTCATCGCCCACTTCATCAACGGCGACAACATAGCCGATAGCCTGGCGATGCCCAAAGGGCACCAACACGGCACAGCCAATTTCGATGGAAAACATATCGTCGGCCACCGCATAGCTATACGCGCAATCAAGCGATTGCGTGGGAATATCGAGTATGACCGATGCGAGCCTCATGCCAACACACCACCCGCCAGCGCCGCTACGATGTCACAGCCGCCAAAAGCTGCGCAACCTTATCGGTGCGCTCCCAGGTGAATTCGGGAAGTTCGCGACCAAAATGACCGTAGGCAGCCGTTTTCTGATAGATGGGACGGCGCAGTTCAAGATGGGAAATTATCGCGCCAGGGCGCAAATCAAACACCGCTTCCACAGCCGCCTTTATAGCGGCCACCGGGTAGTGGTTCGTGCCAAAGGTTTCCACCATCACCGAAAGGGGGCGCGCCATGCCGATGGCGTAGGCCACCTGGATTTCGCAACGATCGGCCAGGCCGGCGGCCACCACGTTTTTAGCCACCCAACGCGCCGCATAGGCGGCCGAACGATCCACCTTCGTGCAATCCTTGCCCGAAAACGCTCCGCCTCCGTGGCGACCCATGCCGCCATAGGTATCCACAATAATCTTGCGGCCGGTCAAGCCGGCATCCCCCATGGGCCCGCCGATAACAAAGCGCCCCGTCGGGTTCACGTATACATCCATGGCGTCGGCGGCAACCAGCCCTTCGCGGGCAAACACCGGCTTGACCACATTTTCTATCAACGCGGCACGCAAATCTTCCAGATCAACTTCTTCGGCGTGCTGGGTGGAAATGAGCACCTTTTCGATGCAGATGGGCTTCCCTTCCACATAGCGCACGCTCACCTGGGTTTTTCCATCGGGGCGCAAATAGGGCATCGTGTCATTTTTGCGCACGGCCGTTAACTGTTCGGCCAAACGATGCGCCACATAAATGGGCATCGGCATCAATGTTTTTGTTTCGTTGCAGGCATAGCCAAACACCATGCCCTGGTCACCCGCGCCTATGGTGTCAAATTCATCGCCCGCCGCCACCTGCCCGTGCTGAGCTTCATAGGAAGAATCCACGCCCAGCGCAATATCGGCGGATTGGTCATGAATGGTGTTGATAACGCCGCAGGTATCGCAGTCGAAGCCGTATTTCGCGCGGTCGTAGCCAATTTCGCGCAGCACATCGCGCACGATGGAGGGCACATCAACGTAGGCCTGCGTGCGAATTTCGCCCGCGACTATAACCATGCCGGTCGTGGCCATGGTTTCGCACGCGCAGCGCACCTTCGTCACATCGGCAGCTTGACCGCCCGGGGCAACGTAGCCCGTCTTGGCCAGTTCGATTTCTTTTTCCAAAATGGCATCCAAAATGGCATCTGAAATTTGGTCGCACACCTTATCAGGGTGCCCTTCGGTCACCGATTCGGAAGTGAACAGATACGACGCGGCGGGCACAGCGGCGGCCTGCGGCGTTGGGGTTGTAGCACACGCAGCGTGAGCGCACGGGGCTGATACGGGGGAATCGGTCATGGGTTCCAAGCTCCTTTTACGAATTCTTCGTGCATGCAGGTGCCCGGGGGCACTCAAAATCAGTTCTGGTCAAGCGTTAATGATACACTTTCATTTCAAGGCAACGAAACTGCCCGAAAAGATGCCACCGAAAGGACAAATATGCCGCAGGATCGTCCCGCAAACGCAGATTATACCGCAGAATTTTTCGCGCTGGCGGCCGAGCGCAATGGCGACATCGCCGGGCGTCGCGCCACACGCGCCTACATGGAAAACTCCACCGCCATCGTACACCATCGGGTTGTGGATTCTTCGTTTGTGCCGCGCCTTTACAATAACGAAACCTATACCACCATGCGCAGCATCGCCGAAACAACGCACAGCATTTTGTGCAAGGTGATCAATCACTACCTGGACGATCCCGCCTATCGCAGCGTGTTTTCCTACGACGCGCGCCTGGTCGATTTGATTTTGCTGCCCCGTGGCTACGATGCCGTGTTGCCCTTTGCGCGCGTCGATGCGTTTATCAACGAAGACGACTATTCGGCCGCCTTTTGCGAATTTAATGCCGACGGATCTTCGGGTATGAACGAAAACCGCGAAATTACCGCCAGCGTTATGGGTTCGGCCACCCTGCAAGCTTTTGCGGCCAAGCACCACGTTGAAGGCTGCGAGCTTTTTGATAGCTGGGCCGATGAATTTTTGGCCATCTATGCCACCTACAATCACCGCGTCGAAAACCCGCGCATCGCCATCTGCGATTTTCTGGAAAATGCTGTGGTCGATGAATTCCAAATATTTTGCGATCTGTTTGCCGCGCGCGGCATAAGCTGCGTCGTTTGTGACGTGCGCGATTTGCACTTCGATGGGCAGGTGCTGCGCGATGGCACGGGGCAGCCGATACACGCCATCTGGCGGCGTTCGGTTACCAACGACATCATCGATCACTGGGAGCAATCGCAGGATTTAATTGCGGCTGTGCGCGCCGAAAGCGTGGCGCTTATCGGCAGCTTTGCGGGCCACATCGTGCACGACAAGCAGATATTTGAAGCGCTGTTCCACCCGCTCACACAAGCTTTTTTGACGCCGGAAGAAATCGCCTTCACCCAAGACCTTGTGCCAAAAACCACCTTTTTAGATAGCGCGCACATCGATCTGGCCACCGTGCGCGACCACAAAGATGACTGGATCATCAAGCCCACCGATGCCTACGGCGCCGCCGATGTGTATGCGGGCTGCTTCTTTGAAGCCGAAGCCTGGAACAGCCTTATCAATCGCTTCGCCAACGGGGCTGCGGGTGCGCCCTTCTTGGTGCAACGCTATATTACCCCCTACAAAACGATGACCTTGCCCGCCGATGCCGGCATCGAAAACCTGAGCGATGCAGTTGTGGACCGCCAGCCTGTGCCCTACAACAATCTTTCGGGCCTCTACCTTTATAATGGTAAGTTCACGGGCGTCTTTTCGCGCTTGGGGCCGCTGCCCACGATTTCTAAAGACATGCGCGGCATCACAGCGGCAACGCTGTGGGTTGACCGCGAAGCGGGCGAAGAGGCTTAAAGGAAGCGTGAACACCATGTCCCACGAAAAACCGCCCTACCCCGAACACGGGCTTATCCGCGAAACGCTTGTGGTGTTAGCGCAGCCTCTGTGCGCCCTCTGCGTGGCCTTCGTGCTCATTGGCGGCGGGCTATTCGTGTGTTGCGCACCGCAAACAACGCGCACGCTTGCTCAAAATTTCAGCGGCAACGAAGCGACCACCTTTTCCAAGGAAGCCTTTGTGGAACTGGCCGTGGCAGGGCGCGATTACACCGTTGATGGCACATCGCTGGACAAGTTTTACACCATCATCTACGAAGACGCCATGAATTCCGGCAAACAAAACATCCAAAAATGGCTGCCACCGGGCATCGATATCAGCAACATTGATGTCAGTGGCCTGGCCAAATTCTTCGGCGGCGCATCTGACGTGGTGGGGCTGCCCACCGATGCGGTGACCCACCTCGATGATGTGCGCGGCGTTATCACCAAGGGCAAACTGGCCATCGTTTTAGCCGCCGTCGTGGCGCTGTTCACTTCCATCATCGTGTACCTGACGCGCGGGCGCCGACGCATCGGCCTTATTTTGTTGGGCGCGTCGGGGGCGGTGTGTGTGGCCTTTGCCTGTGTGGGCCTGTGGGTGTTGGTCGATTTCAACGGCTTCTTCGCATTTTTCCATTCGCTGTTTTTTGCGGAAGGCACCTGGACTTTCAGTGCCGATTCGCTGCTTATCAACATGTATCCCCCCGATTTTTGGATCGGCATGGGTGCCGCCTGGCTTATCACCAGCGTGCTTTCTTGCGCTGCAGCGGGCCTTGTCGGATTTTTACTCAAAGGAAGAAAAGGACGTCACTCACTATGATGCACACAACAGCAACGACCCCCGTGCAAAACCCCGCCATCCGCGTGCGTTTTGCCCCCTCACCCACCGGCCAGCTGCACATTGGCGGTGCCCGCACAGCCATTTACAACTGGGCTTTTGCGCGCGCGCAGGGGGGCACGTTTATCCTGCGCATCGAAGACACCGACCCGGAACGTTCCACCGAAGAAAACACCCAGGTTATTTTGCGCGCGCTGCAATGGTTGGGTCTGGATTGGGATGAAGGCCCCAGCGTGGGCGGCAGTGCCGGGCCTTACTTCCAAACGCAGCGCCAAGACAGCTACGCCGCCGCGCTTGAACAGCTGCGCGCGGCCGGGGCGGTCTACCCCTGCTTTTGCACAAAGGAATCGCTGGATGCCAAGCGCGCAGCTGCCGAAGAACACGACGGCGGCTATGCGGGCTATGACCGCACATGCCGCGACCTTTCCCCTGAAGAAGCGCGCGCACGCATCGAAGCTGGCGAGGCGCACGTCTGGCGCCTGCGCGTGCCCAACGATCACGGCGCCATCGCATTTGACGATGCCGTGTATGGGCACATCAGCTTTCCTGCCAATGTGATGGATGACATGATTTTGGTGCGCAGCGATGGCAGCCCCACCTATAACTTTGCTGTGGTGTGCGACGACACCAACATGCGCATTTCCCACGTTATCCGCGGCGACGACCACCTTTCCAACACGCCGCGCCAAATACTCATCTATGAAGCACTGGGCGCGCCCGTGCCCACCTTTGCCCACCTGTCGATGATTTTGGGACCCGACAACAAAAAACTTTCCAAGCGCCACGGTGCCACATCGGTCGAAGAATACCGCGACCGCGGCTATTTAAGCGACGCGCTGGTAAACTTCCTGGCGCTTTTGGGCTGGTCGCTCGATGGCGAAACGACCATCATCGACCGCGCCACGCTCACCGAAAACTTCTCGCTTGACCGCGTAACCAAAAAAGATGCCGTGTTCGATGAAACGAAGCTGGATTGGATGTGCGGCGTCTACATCCGCGAAATGGGGGCAGCCGCCTGGGTGCACGCCGCCACGCCGTGGCTGCTTGCCGCCGGGGCACAGGCCGCCGACATCGCGACGCAACCCGCACGCTACGAAGCGCTTTACCCGCTGGTGGCCGAACGCCTAACGCGCTTCGATGAAATCCCCGAAAAACTGGGTTATATGTTTTGGGGTGCCAGCGTGCAGCTTGATGAAGCCAGCGTCAACAAGATTTTGAAGAAGGAAGGCTGCCGCGCCGATGAAGTGCTGCACGCTGTGCGCGCCATCATCGCCGATGAAAGCATCGCGTGGGCCTGTGACCCGCTGCAAGATGCCTGCCGTGCACTTACCGAAACGCTCGATGTGAAGGCTAAGGCCATCTTCCAACCCATCCGCGTGGCAGTGTGCGGCAACATGGTTTCTCCCCCGCTGTTTGAAAGCATCGAGCTTATGGATCGCGCCAGCGTTGTTGCCCGCATCGATGCGACCCTCCAGGAGGTTTTTGGTGCCTAAAAATACCGCAAGCGCGGCCAACGAAGAAGTGCCCACCCCCAGCGCGCAGGTGGATGCCGGACCTGCGCCCGAAGGCGAATCCCCTGTTGAAGGCGCAGGGCGGCCACACAACAAAGTGTTGCTGCTAAAAGATTACTGTGTGCGTGCCCAGGGCGCTGTGTGTAACCGCTGTGAAATTGCCTGCCCCCACACTGCCATCACCTTTGCGCCCCACGACGCCGACGCGGGTTTGCCCATCATCGACGCCGAAGCCTGCAGCCGCTGCGGCATCTGCTTTGGCATCTGCGACGCGTTTTCTTCCACGCGCGTAACCATGCTAGATTTGCACGCACGCATTCGCCGCATCGCACTTACGGGCGACCGTGTGTATATCACCTGCAAAGAAAACATCTTCCCCGGCTTCACGCCCGCACACAATGTGGTGGTGGTGCCGTGTTTGGCCGCGCTTGCACCCGAATTTTGGACGCTGCTTCTGGCGGAAAACATAGACCTTGTTATCGCGTGTGACCTTGCCTATTGCGCCGAATGTGAAGTGGCCACCACGCTGGCAGAAACCCTGTATGCCCACGCCATCCAAAGCGCTGAAGCCTGGACAGGCAAAACGATCGGCTTTGCAAGCGAAATACCCGAAAAGCGCAAACTGATTGAAGAATACACCGATGAACGGGGCTTTGATCGCCGATCGGCCTTCACCAAAACACTGGGTGATGTGGGCGATATCGCCAGCGGCAAAAGGCGCCTGCGCAATTCTGAAGTGCTGCAAGATTTCTTCGAGCGGCGCGAAAAGAACAAGGCCATAGCCAACCTCAACTTGGCCGAAACCGATGTGCTCAGCGATTTTTTGCCCGGCGGGCGCACGCGCAAGATGCTGTTTCCCAAGCGGCGCATGCTACTTGAAGCCCTGCAGCGCAGCCCCGAAATTGCCGAAAACATTCCCGTCTATCTTTCCACCACCAACACACAGCGCTGCACGCGCGCCTATAGCTGTGTGGACGCCTGCCCCACCGGCGCGCGACAAATAGCTGAAGATGGTGCCATTGAACTGGACAAACGCTTCTGCATCGGCTGCGGCATCTGCGTTGATGCCTGCGCCGCAGAAGCCTGCGATGTGGTGGAAACAAGCGCCGTCGAACTGCTGGATGCGCTAGACGTGCCCGAAGAGGGCAAGCAATAGCCACAATCACCACCACCGCCACCCGCATTTAAGCTGGCGAGGTGCACAGGCACGACCCCCCGCCGAAGCGTTTTACTTTAGCGCCTCAACACTAAAGACAAGCGTGGCGAAGGGTTCGGGGCTGGCGGGGTTCACGTAGGAATACGACACTCCTTCTGGGATGTTGAGCCCAAAGCTTACAGGCAACTTGCCCGCGACAGGGGTTGGCCCGGGGGTTTGGGCAGGTATCACAAACAAGTTGGCACCGCCGGGCTGCACCCAGGCGTCCCCCACCAAAGGCACACTGGCCACAGGGCCACCCGCTGCCATGGTAATAGCTATTTTGCTGTGATCGCCCGGGGTCTTAAATATGCTGTCAGCCCCCGCGCCTTTAGTGCACTTGATGCTTGAAACACGCAGCAGTTCCACGGTGCTTGACGCAAAAAAGCTTGCTCCCGTAGTGGTAGAGGTGATACCTCCCTTGGCATCTATGCTGAAGGATTGTTCGATAGGAACATCCACGCTGATTACCAGATTCCATTGGGCATAAAGGGTCACGGTTGCGCCCGGTGTTGGCGTAAGGTTGTTTACGGATGCCCCGGGTGCAAAGGAAGTGCCCGCGCCGTTGGCGGCTGTGTTCCAACCCGCAAAGGTGTAGCCCGTACGCGTAAAGCCGTTGGTGGTAAGACTTGCCGGCACATCATAGACCATGGGCAGCTGTGCCGTTGTGCCGCCTGTTGCATTATTGCCATTGAAAGCAATGGTGTAAGTGTTGGGCATCCATTGGGCATAAAGGGTCACAGTTGCGCCCTGCTGCGCAGAAAGGTTGCTTACCGCTTGAGCATCGGTATAACGGGTGCCTGTACCCGCCTGCGCCTCTGTCCAGCCAGCAAAGGTGTAGCCCGTTTTTGTGAAGGTGTTGGCCAACAAAGCTTGAGCAGGGGCATCGTAGGTGAAAGGCTGGGAATTCATAGAACCCGCAGCCCCATTGGCGTTAAAGGCAACACTATAGGTATTGGCCACCCATTTGGCATAGAGAGTGATTGAATTGGTGACGGGGCTATTGAAATCCCACGGAGCACCCGTGCAGGCGGCATTTTGATACCATCCTGCGAAGGTGTAACCCTTCTTGCTTGGGTCGCCAGGGTTGCTGGCTTTAGCTTGCGGCACAACAACTTGATTTGCCACCGCAGTACCACCCTGGGAATTAAAAGTAATCGATTTATTCGGTGCATCGGCGAATAGAGTGAATCCCTCAGCCCGCCACGTTTCCTGGCGAGCCGCCTGTGTTCGACCCCCGACGATGCCAGTGGGCAGGTAGATGGTGATATTTGTTTTATTTACCAGTGCAAACGTGTCAGCATGCTGACTAATATCTGAAACATTACCGTAAGCAGTTATTGAGTTAAGGCTGCGACACCAGCCAAACGTTCCCACAGGAATTCCAGAAATTCCTGCACCTAAAACGACTGATTGCAGCGCCGGGCTGCTGGCAAACATATACACGCTCCACGTGGAAACAAACGAAGGAATTTCGATGCTTACTAAACAGGAATCGGCAAGAGCTTCATCTTCGATAGCGGTCACTGTTGAAGGAATGTCATAGGATCCCGTTTTTGCGGATGGGTATCTAAGAAGCTTTGTTATCTGTTTGTTATACAGAATGCCGTCCACAGAGCAATAGGCTTGGTTGCCCGCAGCAACGGTGTAAGACTTCACTTGGCTGCAGGTATAAAATGACGCACCAGAAACCGAAGCAACTGATGCAGGAATCGAAACGGTGGTTATTGGCAGCCCGTTAAATGCTGCTCGGGCGATTATCGTAACAGAATCAGGAATGTTGAGATGTCCCGCAAAACGACAGCCAGCAAAAGCAGCATTCCCTATCGTGGTAACTGAATCAGGAATAACAAGCGTGCCATTAAGTCCCTTACACCACGCAACTGCACTAGAGCCTATCTTTACCAAAGAATCAGGGAGCGTAAGTGTTCCCGCAAGATTGGCGTAATCTTTAAAAGCAGCATACGCAAGCTCGGTTATCGTATATGTATAGGTCTCACCTGCAGCGCCATGAGTAATCGTGCGGGGAATAGTTAGCCCGTCCGTCGAAGCATACGGCGCAGTACCCTTGATTGAAACGGTACCCGCTTTCTTCGCCGCATCCACCGAAAGCACCGTATACGTAAAATGACCTTGAACAATAGTATCGTTTACCGCTGCAGGCGTTAGCTGGCTGGCAAAAGGCATTTTCACCAGGGAAGCTTGGGGCGGCACAGCTTTTACAGAATCGGAACGCGAGTTTGAGGCACTCGCTTCTGGAGTTGAAACCACCACATCGCGCTGCGTTTTACCCAATTCCACATCGTCCAACATGAGGGTGACTGTTACTGTGGTAGTACCTGGTGCTTTGGCGGTGATGGTGCCTTCTTGGGATACTGATAGGCAGGTGGCTTCGTAGGCGTAGACTGGTTTTGAGGGGTCGGGGGCTTGTAAGGTGCCGGGCTCAAAGAGATTGGCGGATTGTCCCACTTCTAGGGTGAGGGCTTGTTGGGATGCGGGTAGGCCGTAGGCTTTGATGTGGTTGTTGGTGGCGAATAGGCCTAT
>JAVVPE010000049.1:0-11843 GCA_036655915.1 Raoultibacter sp. | reverse complement strand
GAACGTTGTAGCGATGAGCCTGACGCCAAACGGTTTCAGACTGAGGCTGCACGCCGGCCACGGCATCGAACACGGCAACCGTACCATCGAGCACGCGCAAGGAACGCTCGACTTCAGCGGTGAAGTCTACGTGACCAGGGGTGTCGATAATTTGGATGCGGTAGTTGGTGTTATCTTTATCCCAGAAGCAAGTGGTGGCAGCAGACGTGATGGTCACGCCGCGTTCCTGTTCTTGCACCATCCAGTCCATGGTGGCAGCGCCGTCATGAACCTCACCGATTTTGTGGGTTTTACCGGTGTAATAGAGGATACGTTCGGTTGTGGTCGTTTTACCTGCATCGATGTGAGCCATGATGCCGATATTACGCGTGTCTGTTAAGGGTGTACTAGACATATGTTATAACCACCCCCCGCTTACCAGCGATAGTGCGAGAACGCACGATTGGATTCGGCCATCTTGTAAAGATCCTCACGCTTTTTCACGGAAGCGCCGGTGTTTTCGGCGGCATCCATGATTTCACCTGCGAGGCGTTCTTTCATGGTGTGTTCTTTGCGACCGCGGGAATAATCGACCATCCAGCGGATAGCAAGGGTGGTGGCACGACGAGAGCTAACTTCCATCGGCACCTGATAGGTGGCACCACCAACGCGCTTGGGTTTAACTTCAAGCGTGGGGCGTACGTTGTCCATGGCCTTCTTGAAGATGGTCAGGGCATCTTGCTCGGTTTTGGCGGCCACGATGTCGAAAGCACCATAGACGATACCTTCGGCGACGGACTTTTTACCATCGAGCAAAACTTTGTTGATCAGCTGTGTGACCAAACGATTGTTATACGTTGCGTCCGGCGCTACTTCACGGCGGACTGCTGCTGCACGACGCGGCATATCTTTCTCCTTAACATTGTGCGCACTTCGAGGTGTTTACCCATTAGGCTGCGATGGTTTACGCCACCGCTTTACCCGTGCGACTTACTCATACTTATTTCTTAGGCTTTTTTGCACCGTAACGGCTGCGAGCCTGGGCGCGATTATCCACGGCAGCGCAGTCGAGCGCAGCGCGAATAACCTTGTAGCGAACACCGGGGAGGTCCTTAACACGACCGCCACGGATAAGCACCATGGAATGCTCTTGCAGGTTGTGGCCGATGCCCGGGATATAGGCGGTCACTTCCATGCCATTGACCAAACGGACGCGGCACACCTTGCGCAACGCGGAGTTCGGTTTCTTCGGGGTGGTGGTGTACACACGGGTGCATACGCCACGCTTCTGCGGGTTGCCCTTCAGTGCCGGTGTCTTTTTCTTGTCAACCGACTGTTTGCGGCCCTTGCGGACCAACTGATTGATTGTAGGCAAGTCTTTCTCCTATCCTTCTTCTCTTGTCGCCTCTTGGGCTTGCGCCTTTTGAAAGCGAACCGTGCTGTTCTTCGTGTGCGTTCAGCTGTTACGCACGCGAAACGCGCACCCCTTTCTGAGGTGCGTTGGAGTACTCTACCAGCGGCGGAAAAACCTGTCAAACGCCACGCATCCGGGAGTGTCTATTACTTCACAATTGATTAGCGCAGGTGGAAGGCGTATTTAGCCCCCAACGCTGCGCCCTAGCAACTTTCTCGATTTTTTTGGGAAATGAGGGCGTGGGGGAAATGGTGGGCTATTTGGCGTTTACGCCTTCGATGTAGCCTTCTTCGGCGGCACGCACTGCGCGGGAGCGGGCGGCCGACTTTTGCTTGAGTTCTTCTGAGGCGGCAATCAGTTCGGCTGCGGCATCGAGCTTGCGATTGCGGAAATACACCGCCCAGTTCACGGCGAGGCAGGCCAAGTTGACAACGTAGACGATGATTACCCAGTTGATGGAATTTCCCACAAACTTCGCCGCGATGCCCGCGAAGTAGCCAAAGGTAATCAGGGCTAAAAACTGCCAGCTTGAACCGGCAGCCGTGCCCGACTTGTAGCTTTTATAGGCGTTGATCGGCCAGGATAGGCCAAAACAGGTAAGCATTACTGCCTCTAAAAGTGCCGCCATTTCGTTTGCCCCTCCTTATTTAAGCGCCCAAAAGCGGGGCTGCAACCTGCTTCTTCCGGCTTAAAACGCCGGGCATCCAGGTGCCGCCCGGCTGGCAGGTGATGTTGAAGACGCGCTGGACCATTGAGGAGTCGCCTTCCACCAAAAATTGGCTGCCTTCAGCGATGATGTCAGTGACAAGCAACAAGGCGAATTCGTAGCCATTGGCTTCTATAAGGGTGCGCAGGTGAGCACGCATTTCTTCCTCGCGCGCCATAACGCCTTTTAAGTTCACCGTTTCGCGCTGGGCGATAAGCACCGTGGAAGTGCCCACCTTGAATTCTTTGGAATCGGCGCAGACCAGTTCTTCGATGGCCATTTCATCTTCGCTGCTGCGGCAGGAAAACAGGCGCAGGCCGTATTCGGTTGCATCGACGCCGATGCGCGCGCTTAAATAGGCAATCTGTTCACGATCGACATCTGTGGTGGTAGGAGACTTCGTGATGACCGTATCGGTGAGGATGGCCGAGAGCAACACGCAGCCGATTTCCTTGCAGATAGGCACATCAAGCTGGCGAAAGAGCACCGTGATGATGGTGGCTGTCGAGCCCCAGGGCAAGTTGATGAATTCGATGGGATTGTTCGTGGTGATGCTGCCGATGCGATGGTGATCGATGATGGTCAGCAAATCGGCTTCCTCCAGGCCATCGACCGCCTGCTGCGCTTCGTTGTGATCGACAAGCACAAGCTTTTGGCCGGGCTGCACGCTTTGGATGAGCGCGGGTGTTTCAAAGCCGTTTTCCGCAAGCACCCAAGCGCTTTCGGCCGGCACAGGACCCAAGCATACGGGCAGATAGACAACTTCTTCAACCTGCTTGCCTTCTTCGATGGCGCGACGATTAAGGGCATTTTTGAGGTAGGCGTAGGCCACGGCCGACGCGATGGAATCATTGTCCGGATTTTTGTGCCCGACGACGAAGATAGGTTCAGCCATTAGCGCAACTCCTTTTACGTTTTCTTGTGCCTTGCTCACGCGAATGGGCGCATAGTAACACGACCCTCTTTGCGCATCACGTGTTTTTTCATCCGTATTGTAGCGTGCGGGGCGCCGGTTGCTTGGTCGAATGCGCGCATCAGCATAATGTCTGCATGTCAGCACACTTTTCGAGTAGGATGTGCGCATACAAATTTCGAGCGTAGGAGGCACCATGGAAGCAGCGGGCTTGCGCGACATCATCGGACCGATTATGATCGGCCCCTCAAGTTCACACACTGCCGGCGCGTTGCGCATTGCCGCCATGGCACGCACGCTGTGTGCCGGAGCCCCGCGCACGGTGGTGTTTAAGCTGTACGGATCGTTTGCCCATACCTACACCGGACACGGCACCGACAAGGCTCTTGTCGGCGGCATGCTGGGGTTGGCCACCGACGATTTGCGCATCCGCGATTCCTTCGAGTTGGCGCGCGCAGCCCAGCTGGAGTTTAAGTTTGAGCCGCTACCAGGGGTTTCCAGCGACCACCCCAACACCGTTGAAATGGAAATCACCGACGAGAGGGGCGCGACCCTCGACGTGCGCGGCATCAGTGTTGGCGGGGGCGCGGCGGTTATCGACCGCATCAACGGGGTGGATGTATCCATCACCGGCGAACACAATTCCATCGTTATCAAGCAGACGGACGAAAAGGGCGTACTTGCCCATATTGCCGGCTGCATCAGGGATTTTGACGTGAACATTGCCACGGCGCGCATGTATCGCGAACGGCGAGGTGCCGTTGCCTACACCGTCATGGAAACCGACGAGGCAATTGGGGAAGCGCTGAAAGTGGCTATACAGCGCAGCCCCGCCATCACCGAAGTGCGCATTATTGCCGCGGAAGGATCGCGAGTAAGCGCGCTGGGCGGGTGCGACGGCGCGGCGAGCGCAGAAGTGGCGGGCACGATCGAAGGAGCGGCGGGCGCAGGAGCGATTTTCCCTACGGAAGAAGCGGCCCAGGAAGCTTTTGAGGCACGGGATTTTGAAAGTGGTGCCCAGCTGCTTGAACTTTGCCAGAAATACGAGTGCACGATTTCGGCGCTTTTTTACCACCGGGAAGGCGCGCGGCTGGCAAGCCGGGGTGAAGCGGCCGACACCGACGACTATCTGCGCCGCGTGCTGGCCGTGATGCGCGCGGCTACGCGCGAGCCTGTTGCCCACCCGCAGCGTTCCATGGGCGGGCTTATCGGCGGCGAAGCGCAACGCTTAGCCGATGCGGCGGCGCAGGGACGCACGGTGTGCGGCGGGCAACTTGCGCGCGCCACCATCTATGCCCTGGCCGTGCTTGAAACAAACGCTTCGATGGGGCGCATCGTTGCCGCCCCCACCGCCGGATCTTCCGGCGTGATTCCCGCAGTGCTGTTTTCGCTGCAGGAAGAATACGGCTTTGACGATGAAGCGCTGGGGGCGGCCTTGTTAAACGCTGCGGCCACCGGCTACTTGATTGCCCGCAACGCAACGGTGTCGGGCGCCGAAGGCGGGTGTCAGGCAGAAATTGGCGCGGCGGCGGCCATGGCGGCAAGCGCCGCCACCGAACTTGCAGGGGGAACACCCGCGCAGTGCTTGGCTGCGGCCAGCAACGCAATCGCCAACATGTTGGGGCTGGTGTGTGACCCCATCGCCGGCCTGGTTGAAGCCCCTTGCCAGCAACGCAACGCCTCAGGCGCCGCAACGGCGCTGGTAAGCGCGCAGGTTGCGCTGGCGGGCGTGGCAAACCTGGTCGATTTCGACCAGACGGTTGCCGCCCTGTATGCGGTGGGCCGGGCGCTACCCTTCGAGCTGCGCGAAACAGCTTTGGGCGGCATGGCTGCCACGCCTGCGGCCTGCGATTTCTGCAAAAGCTGCCGCTTGTGATTCGTCAGTTAAGCTTCACGATCGGGGCGTAATCTTTCAGCAGCTTTTTCGTCTGGCCGCTTTTGGCAAAATGGATGTGGAGGGTATCGCCGTCAATCGCCTTCACGTTGCCGCGGCCAAATATCTTATGATCGACCACATCGCCCACAGCAAAGGTCATGGTTGCAGCCGCCTTCTTCCCCACTTCAGGGCGCGTGATGGGCTCGAAGCTGCGGCTGGTGCCACCCGAGGCGCTCGACGTGCCGAAAACGCGCCCGCCGCCCGCTTCGGTGCCCGACCCCGCGATTCCTTTGCGGCTGCCGCGCTTTTCCCATCCCGTACCCGAAAAGCCCGCGCTGCCCAAGCCGGTGGTCTGGCGCAGGTGGGAAGGAATTTCGGTGATGAAGCGCGAGGTGGGGTTGGCCGAAGTCTGGCCAAAAATCTGACGCGTTGTGGCGCAGGTTAGATAGAGGCGCTTGCGAGCACGCGTTATGGCCACATAGGCAAGGCGGCGCTCTTCTTCTACGCCCGCCGCATCGCTTGTTGAATTGGTGTGGGGAAACAGGCTTTCTTCCATGCCTGCCACAAACACGCAATCGAATTCCAAACCCTTAGACGAGTGCACCGTCATCATGGTGACGGCGGCACCCCCTTCGTCGACCGAATCAAGATCGGTGCGCAGTGTGACCCATTCGATAAAATCAGCGAGCGAATCGGCAAACAGTTCGCGCACGGGGGGCTCGGGCGCGGCCACCTGGCCAAACAAGCCGTCTTCGGGCAGGGCCGCCTGCGCGGTGGTAGCGCTGCTGGGGGTAACTTCGTTGGCATCGGGGGCGGCATACTGGGCATCTTGTTCGTCGTGTGTTTGTGTGTATTCATCGACAACGCCCAAAAGTTCCTTGATGTTTTCAACACGGCCACGCGCTTCGTCGGTATTTTCCGCTTCAAGAGCCTGTATGAGTGCGCTTTTGTGAATGATGGCTTCAATCACGCGGCGCAAATCGCCGCCGTAGCTGCCCGCCTCCTTTATCAGTTCGACAAATTCAGCGATGGCCTTGCGCGTCGCAGGACGAAAGCCTTCATCGGCAATGGCCAGTTCAGCGGCTTGCAAAAAGGTCAAGCCTTCGCCGCGCGCCTGTTGTTCCAGCTTTTCGATGGTCGATTTACCGATACCCCGCCGCGGCAGGTTGATGACGCGCTTGGCCGCAATGTCGTCGGCAGGGTTTACTACCAGCGTCAAATAGGCCATGACGTCGCGGATTTCACTGCGCGCAAAAAAGCGTGTGCCTCCCACGATTTTGTAGGGAACGCCGGCGCGCAGCAACATATCTTCCAACATGCGGCTTTGCGCGTTCGTGCGATAAAAAATGGCCATCTGGTCATAGAGCATCCCGCCTTCGCGTTGACGCTCGATTTCGCCCGCGATCCAGCGCCCTTCATCGCGTTCATCGTTGGCCATATACACCGAAATTTGAGCGCCCGCCTCTGAATCCGTGAACAATTTTTTGGCCTTGCGATGCTGATTGTTGGTGATAACCGCATTGGCCGCCGCCAAAATGTTGCCGCAGCTGCGATAGTTTTGTTCAAGCTTGACCACCTGCGCCTGCGGATAATCGCTTTCAAATTCAAGAATGTTGCGAATGTCGGCACCGCGCCACGAATAGATACTCTGGTCATCGTCACCCACGACCATGATATTTTTGTGCTTGGCAGCCAGCAGCCCCGTGATCGTGTATTGGGCGTGGTTGGTGTCTTGGTATTCGTCCACCATAAGATAGCGGAAGCGATTTTGATAGGCTTCCAGCACATCGGGATGGTTTTTCAGCAGAAGATAGGCGTAAAACAGCAGGTCATCGAAGTCGAAGGCGTTGGCGGCCTTCAGGCGTTCTTGCAGCCGTGTATAGATACGCGCCGCCACTTTGCCCACCGGATCGGTGGCCTGCGCCTCGAAGTTGCCCGGAGCAAGCAGCTCGTTTTTGGCTGTGGAAATGCGGCCGCGCAATGTGGGCACCGGCCAGCGTTTGGGGTCGATGTCAAATTCGGCCATGATTTCTTTTACCAGGCGCTTGGAATCGTCATCGTCATAAATGGTGAAGTTTTTCGTGAAGCCCAAGCGCTCGGCATCGGCGCGCAGCATGCGCACACACATGCTGTGAAAGGTTGAAACCCACATGCCGCGCGAAGATGCCCCCACAAGCGCGCCCAAGCGTTCGCGCATTTCAGCGGCAGCTTTATTCGTGAAGGTGATAGCAAGGATTTCCCAAGGTGCCACACCCAAATCATCGATCAGGCGCGCAATGCGATAGGTGAGCACGCGGGTTTTCCCCGACCCCGCACCGGCAAGCACCAAAAGCGGGCCTTCGGTGCACAACACGGCTTCACGTTGCGAGTCGTTCAAAGAATCGATATCGATAGACATGCAGACACTACTTCCTTACCAGGTTAAATAATTTTTTTGCCGAACACGGCCGCGACTTCGCGCAACTGCTGCACCACAACGCCAAACTGAGCAAGCGTCAACTGCTGCGGACCATCGGAAAGCGCCGCCACCGGATCGGGATGCACTTCGATCATGATGGAATCGCAGCCCACCGCCACCGCCGCCTTCGCCAAGGCCGGCACCAAATCGCGGGCGCCCGCCGCATGGGAAACGTCGACACACACGGGGAACATGCTTTGCTTGTGCACAACCGGCACCGCCGAAATATCGAGGGTGAAGCGCGTAGCCGTTTCAAAGGTGCGCAGGCCACGTTCGCACAGCACCACGTTATCGTTGCCCGCAAGCGTGATATATTCGCTGGCTGCCAGCCATTCAGAAATCGTAGCTGCCATGCCGCGTTTGAACAGCACCATCTTATGCGACTGCGCCGTTACCCGACCCACATTTTGCAGCAGCGAAAAATTGGCCATGTTGCGCGTGCCAATTTGCAGGCCGTCAACATAGGAGTGCACCAAGCTGCAATGGGCGGAATCGACCACTTCCGTCAGCGTTTTCAGGCCGTATTTCTGCCCGGCCTCTTGCATGATTTGCAGGCCTTGTTCGCCCAAACCCTGAAACGAATGGGGGTTTGAGCGCGGCTTGAACGCACCCCCGCGAATCCAGGTGAGTCCCAAAGAGGCAATATAGGCTGCCACCTGGTCAAATTGCTGGGAGCTTTCAATGGAGCAAGGCCCGGCGTACAGGGTGATGGTATCGCCCCGCGTGCCGTAATCGGGCAAGAGGCCGCTGGTTTCTGGGGCGCTCATAGACAAGGCGCTTCTTTCATGACCTTGAGGATGCCTTCGTAGATGGCGCGCAGGTGATCGTTGTAGAGCGGACCTTCGTTGAAGCTGAACACCCGCTCGAAAATTTCCTCTTCGCGGCGCGGGTCGTAAAGGCCAATGTGCGCGTCGGCTTTCAGCGCGCGGATAGCAAGCGCGTGCTGGGTGCGCTGGTTCAAAAGCGCCACCAATTGCTGGTCGATCGCATCAATCTGGTTGCGATGCTGCTGTATGCACGCAAGCGCCGTGTCGTTTTCCGTCATCGCTTCCTCCCCTTTCTTTTCCTTAGCCAAACCGCTGGTGCCGCTGATAGCGCGGGTGCCGCTTTAGAAAATGCCGGCAGCTTTCAGGCCGAAGTAGCCCAAAACGACAACGCCTATAATAATGCGGTACCACCCAAATGCGGTGAAGTCGTTTTTCTTGATGTAGCCCATCAAGAACTTGATAGAAATAACCGAAGTGACGAAGGCCGTAACGATGCCGATAGCCAGCACCAGCAGCTCTGTTGAACTCATGGATACACCGATTGCCATGATGTATTTCACCGTTTTAAGCAGCCCCCAGCCAAACATGACGGGGATGGCCAAAAAGAACGAGAATTCCGATGCCGCAATGCGTGAGCAGCCCGAAATCATGCCGCCGATGATGGTGGAGCCAGAACGCGAGGTGCCGGGGATGATGGCCAGCATTTGAAACGCACCAATTTTGAGCGCCGTTTTCACATCGATGTCATCGACCGTTTCGATTTTGAACAGAGCTGCCCCACCCGCAGGCGTGCGCGCGTGCTTGCCCGCCGACACCTGCGCCAAGGCGGCCTTCTTGCGATTGTGCCGTTCGATCACGATGAACACGATGCCGTAAGCGATAAGCGCGATGGCCACGGTGGTGGCGTTGTAGAAATACTGGTGGAACCAATCATCAAGCGTCAGGCCGATAAGCGCCGCCGGAATGCAGCCGATAATAACCATGCCCCACAGCCGCCACGTGCTCTTTTTTTCTGCGGGTGCCTTTTTCGACGAGAAAGGGTTGAGCTTGTGGAAGTACAAGATGAGCACCGCCATGATGGCGCCCAGCTGGATAACCACGAGGAAGAGTTCAAGAAATTCAGGACTGACCTGCAACTTCACAAATTCGTCAACCAAGATCATGTGGCCGGTGGACGAAATGGGCAGCCATTCGGTTACCCCCTCCACCACACCGATGAGGAGAGCCTTCAGCGCTTCAAGTATCATAAATAGATAGCCTTACTCTTTTTTTCCGCGGGAATCTTCAAGGAGGGCAAGTGCCAACAGTGCGATGGCCAAGCTTAAGCCCAAGACGACGAAGTAGGTATTATATTGGTTGAGAATCGTGGTGACAAAGGTGATAACGCTGATGATAAGCGCGCCAAACTTGCACACGGTCGAAATGCGCGCGTTGAACGTGCGGGCAAGCTGGTCGCGCTCGTCTTCTTCAACCCGTATTTTCTCGTGTTTGTTCATGCCTGCATTGTACACGACGGGCACGGGCGGCATGAAACAAAATGTGTCCGCTGCGTATAACAGTCTCAAATATCCATGTTTTCAGGTAAGATGTTTCCCACGAAAAGTTGAGCGCTCACACCCGCATTCCGGCGCAGTGCCGCGGGATGTGCGCCGGACCGCAAGGAGCCTTTGTTGAGCACGAACACCCTCCCTTCACAAAAAGTTATCGTCGTCGATTTTGGCGCACAGTACGGCCAGTTGATTGCCCGCCGCGTGCGCGATTTGGGCGTGTATTCCGAAATCGTTCCCTGCGACATCACCGCCGAAGAGCTGCGCGCAGAAAACCCGGCCGCCCTCATCTTGTCGGGGGGGCCGGCCAGCGTGTATGCCGAAGACGCGCCGTCAATCGACGCGGGCATCTTCGAGCTGGGCATCCCGGTGCTGGGTTTTTGCTACGGGCAACAGGCCATGGCCGTGGCGCTGGGCGGCAGCGTGGGCCACACCGAAGTGGGCGAATACGGGGCGGCGCCCTTGACGCGCACGGGAGCTTCCGCGCTGCTTGAGGGCACGCCCGCGGCGCAGACCGTGTGGATGAGCCACCGCGATGCCGTCAGCGCCGTGCCTGCCGGCTTCACCATAACTTCGGCCACCGACGTGTGCCCCATCGCTTCTATGGAAGACGCCGGGCGCAACTTGTACGCCACGCAGTTTCACCCCGAGGTGAATCACACCGAATGCGGCAGCACTATGCTGGAAAACTTCCTGTTCACCATCTGCAAGCTTGAAGCGACCTGGACCATGGACAACATCGTTGAGGCACACATTGCCGCAATCCGCCAGCGCGTGGGTGGCGACCGCGTGATTTTGGCTCTTTCGGGCGGCGTCGATTCCGCCGTGACCGCAGCTTTGGTGCACCGCGCCATCGGCGACCAGCTGACCTGCGTGTTCGTGAACCACGGCCTCATGCGCAAAGATGAACCCGAAAGCGTCGAAGAAGTGTTCACCCGCCAGTTCAAGATTCCGCTTGTGCACGTGCACGCCGAAGAGCGCTACGGCCGCCTGTTAGATGGCGTGGTGGACCCCGAGCAAAAGCGTGCCATCATCGGCACCGAATTTTGGAAGGTGTTTTTCGACGAAGCGGAAAAGATCGGCGGCGTGAAGTGGCTGGCCCAGGGCACCATTTACCCCGACATCATCGAAAGCGGTGCGCGCAAGACCGGCGGCAAAGCCTCGACCATCAAAAGCCACCACAATCTGATTCCGTTTCCCGAAGGCGTGCATTTCGATTTGATCGAACCGCTTGACCACTTCTTCAAAGACGAAGTGCGTGCACTGGGCACCGCGCTGGGACTGCCCGACGAAATCGTGTTTCGCCAGCCCTTCCCCGGCCCGGGATTGGCCATCCGCATCATCGGCGCCGTTTCGCCCGAAAAGCTGACGATTCTCAAAAATGCCGATGCGGTGGTGCGCGAAGAGCTTGACGCCTACAACGCGCGTCTGGCAGAAGAGACCGGCGTGCGCAATTCCAGCCGCAGCATCTGGCAGTATTTCGCCGTGCTGCCCGACATCCGCAGCGTCGGCGTCATGGGCGATGAGCGCACCTACGCCCACCCCATCATCTTGCGCGCCGTCGAAAGCAGCGACGCCATGACCGCCGACTGGGCGCGCCTACCCTACGAAGTGCTGGGCAAAATCTCAAGCCGCATCGTAGCCGAAGTCCCCGGCGTAAACCGCGTAGCCTACGACATCACCAGCAAACCGCCGAGCACGATAGAGTGGGAATAAATCCGCACATTATCGTGAGGCTGTTTACCGGGATGCTTAATCACACTTCGTAACATCTCGCGTGTTGTCGTAGCCAACAACACGCGCAAGCCACCATATCTTTCAAAATCCGAAAATGCACCCCGAAGAATATTTGGGGTGCATTTCCTTCTGTAACGCCAGGCAAATGAAGTTCATAAGAAAGCAGCGGACCCACGCCTGCGGCAAGCCTCACGATAATGTGCTGTTTTGCAAGGAAAGCAATTGCATTTCCTGCATGGTACTCACCGTAATGCAATTTGAAAAGTTACATAAGTTTTGATACCCATTTGATACTCATATGTGGCTGTTTAGAACAACGCACATAGATACGCCTCTGTGTATTTATGAGTATCACCCGACTCGTTCGGGAAAGATTGCCGCGCAGTTTTTGCAGGGCTGGTCGGGCACACTTACAACAGACGGCTATGTGCCTTACTTTAAGCTGG
>JAVVPE010000048.1:0-11935 GCA_036655915.1 Raoultibacter sp. | reverse complement strand
ATTGCGCGGCTGATGGGGTCGCCGCGATCGGCGCGCTACGTGGGGTTTGCGCTGCATGGCAACCCTGAACCGGGCACCACGCCTTGCCATCGCGTCGTATTCAAAGATGGCAGCATCTGCAAAGGCTTCGCCTTCGGCGGGCCGGAAGTGCAACGAGCCCTCCTGCGCGATGAAGGCGTCACCTTTCTCGATGAAACCCACGTCAACTTAAGCATCCACGCATGGGAGCCAGCCGACTTGCTTGCTTAGATGGTATTAAATATGATACCATCATAAAAGCGAAAGGAGTTTCATGCCCACCGTTGAAAATATCGTAAAAGCCATGAGAGCAAATTCAAAAGATGTTAAATTTGCTGACTGCTTGAAAGTGTGCGTCTATTATTTTTCACCATTCGGAGAACCCCGAGTTAATGGTTCGCACCATATATTTCATAAACCATGGAAAGACGATCCCCGCATAAATATACAAAATCGAAAAGGCTCTGTCGCCTCATACCAGGTAAAACAAGTAATTGCGGCGATAGATAAGCTGGAAGGAGAACAGCATGTATAAAGCTCAAGAATATGATTATCGGGTCTTTTGGAGTGAAGCAGATGAAGCCTTCGTAGCTAGTGCCGCTGAATTCCCCGGGCTGTCACATATCGACGACGATCAGATCAGCGCGCTTAGTGGCATGGTTGATTTGGTAGGTTTCGTGCTTCAGGATATGCAAAAAAATAAAGAGGAAGCACCCGTACCTCTGACAAAGAGACATTTTTCGGGAAAAATATCTCTTAGAATTACCCCTGAGCAACATCAACGAATCGCTCTTGAAGCGGCGCAGCAAGCTGTTTCCATCAACCAACTGCTGGTGTCGAGAGTATAGCAATTCCCGAAACCCTCAGGGTGCGTATAGGTTAGTAGGCACGTTTTTCTTCTGTGGGGCATAGGGAATTGCAGAGGGTTTCGGCTATGCGCAGGCCGTCGACTGCTGCCGACATGATGCCGCCGGCGTAGCCGGCACCTTCCCCGCAGGGGAAAATACCGCTGCCGCTGTTGTCTGCCGTGGCAGGCGCGCACTGTGCGGCCCCACCTTGGGCGTTGGCGCCCACCGCTTCCCCGTCGTGTGTGCGCAGGGAGGCTTCAAAGGTGGCATTGCGGCATACACGCACCGGCGAAGAGGAGCGCGTTTCAACGCCGGTCATAAGGGCACGCCCGTCGGCAAACGCGGGCAACTTGCGCGCAAGCAGGGGCAAGGCTTGTTCCAGCGCATCGGCCACAAAGGGAGGCAAACAATCGCGCAGGTTGCAAGGCTGTGTGCCGCGCGCATAGGTGGGATGCACAAGCATGCTTGCCTGCGCCGCCTGCGAAGCCGCCCCGCGCGCGCTTTCTTCCTCACGTGTGCTTTCTGCCTCATCCATGCGCCCGGCCAAAAAAGCAGCGACACTTTGGGTGGGAGCCTGATAGGCTGCGCCCCCCGCACGCGCAACCACTTCGTAGGCCGCGCGCTCGATGCGCCGCTGAAAAGCGATGCCCGCCAAGGCATCATCGCTGCCAAAATCGGCAGGGTCAACATTTACCAGCAACGCACTGTTCGCGTTTTTGCCATCACGCGCAAAATTGCTCATGCCGTTGACAACAACGCCACCGGCCTCGCTTGCCGCACACACCACTTCCCCACCAGGGCACATGCAGAAGGTGTACACGCTGCGCCCCTCAGCCAAATGCACTGCAAGCTTGTATTCGGCCGCACCAAGCGCCGGGTGCTGTGCGGCGGCGCCCCATTGCGCACGGTTGATGGCCGCCTGCGCGTGTTCGATGCGCACGCCCACCGAAAACGGCTTGGGTTCCATAAGCACTTGCGCCCTATCAAGCAGTTCAAACACGTCGCGCGCCGAATGACCCGTGGCCAAAATAAGGTGGGTCGCCGCCAGGGTTTCAGGCGCGCCCGTTGCCACATCAAGCAGCTCAAGCTCACTTACATGACCCCGCTTGCACACGAGCCCCGTCAGGCGCGTGCCAAAACGCACAACCCCTCCCGCGGCCGTGATAGCTTCGCGTAAGCAGCGCACAACGCCGGGAAGTTTATCGCTGCCGATGTGGGGGTGGGCCTCGCACAAAATCTCAGCAGGGGCGCCCGCTTCCACAAACCATTGCAACACGTGTTTGGTATAGGGGTTTTTCGTGTTGGTGGTAAGCTTGCCATCGGAAAACGTGCCCGCGCCACCTTCGCCAAACTGAATATTCGTATCCGGGTCAAGTATGCCGCGTTCAACAAACGTACGCACCGCCACCGCGCGCGCCTCAACATCTGCGCCACGCTCAAGCACGATCGGCCGCAACCCGGCGCGCGCCAGATACAGCGCCGCAAACAGACCCGCCGGTCCTGCCCCCACCACAACGGGTCGCGGCAGGTTCTTGCTTGCCGCTTGGGAGCCACACGCCGGAATGTTCAGCGGCACATAGGGCACATGCGCCTTCGCCCTACCCTGCGCGACCAGGTGCGCTTCGGCGGCAGCATCGCGCAGGCACACCCCCAGTGTCGCCACAAAATGCACGTCGCTTTTCTTGCGCGCATCGACGCTGCGCTTCAACACGACCGCCTGTGCTATGTCGGCGGGCGCACACCCCACAGCGCGCGCGGCGGCACCCACAACAAGCGCTTCGTTTCCGGCAAGCCCCGCATCAAGGGGCAGCGTGCTATTGGCAATTTCAATCATGGAAACTATCCTTACCGTCTAAAAGGCGCCTGCGGAAAAAGGGCACAACCCCGCCGGGCACTAGGCACCCGCCGCGGCGCGACCGGCCAAAATGCCGCTTGTCCACGCCCAATGCAGGTTGTAGCCACCGCAGGGGCCATCAATATCAAGGGCTTCGCCCACCACAAACAGGCCGGGGTTGGTTTTTGATTCTAGCGTGTGCGCATTAAAACTTTCGGGCGCAAAACCTCCGCGTTGCACCTGGCACTGCTTCGGATCACCCTGGCCGCACACGCGCAGTTCAAAGTGCTTCAGCACGCCCACCAGCACAGATATTCCCGCCGCATCCAGCGGTGTGGCGGCCGCCACACCGGCCCGGCGCAACACCGCACGCGCCACCGGCGCCTGCAAAAACCCTGCGCAAAATTCAAGGGCTGTGCGCTGGGGCAGCAAAGCCGCTTGCTCCGCTAAAACGCGCCCGAGCTGTTCAGCCGAAAACTCCGGCATAAAATCGATGGTGAGCAGCGAACCTGCACGCGCCACACGCGAAAGGTTGAACACGGCAATGCCCGAAACGCCGTAATCGCGAAAGAGGATTTCGCCTTCTTCGCGTTCGTTTTCGCAAGAAATTGCCGCACGAACGCGGATATTATTAAGACCTTTTATGGCCTCAGTTTCCGTTTGCAAGGGGCCTAACACCGGCAATGTTTCCTGGTAGGCATAGCGCGCGGGCAAAAGAGAGCGCGCAGCGCGCCCGCCACAGGCCACCACCACCGCATCGCACAGCAGCGTTTCAGAATCGGGAAACAGCACCATCATGCCCCCACTAAGCGGGGTCACGCGCGCCACCGCATCGCCGCAAATTTCCTGCACGCCAGCATCGCGGGCAGCCAAGCGCAGCACATCCAACACCGAAGAAGCCTTCAAGGTGCGCGGATACAGGCGCCCCTCGCCTTCCTCAATCCAAAAAAGCCCCAGCTGCTTGAAGAAGGCTAACACATCTTGGGGCGGCAGGGCAGCAAAGGTCTGCGCCACAAAATCCGCATGGTGATAGCGCGCGCCGTCAAGCGCCGCATTCGAGAAATTGCAGCGTCCGTTGCCCGTAGCCAGCAGGGTTTTTCCCACGCGATCGGCAGCTTCATACACAGTTACCTGCGCCCCCGCGCGCGCAGCCGCGATGGCCGCAACAAGCCCGGCCGGCCCCCCACCTATAATCGCAATATTTTTCATGCCCCCATAATAGCGCAAGGCCCGAGCAATGCCCGAGCCCCACACATTTTTCCGCAACTTCAACGCCCCCGCAATCAACAACAACAACAGGCGGTCTGTGGTGAGTCAGATAGGCGTGAAAGACCGAGCTGCTTGAAGTAAGCGTACTCCCTGTACGCGCACGAAAGCCGCGAAAGTCTTGAACGTCTAGCTGGCCGCCACAGCCCGCCGTCAGGTTGTTACAGTTCAGTCTTCCACAATCCATGCAGATTGCAGTACTCGTAGGCGGCAACAGCCTCGTCGCCTTCGGCGAGTGCGAAATCGGCGGCGGGTGCATCTTCGGGCGTCAGCTGGGCAATTTGATAGCCCTTCTTCGTTTCCAGGCACACGAATGTGATGTAGTGTTCCGGCGTCATGGGATGGGGCACGCTGCCCACGGCCACGTGCACGGTGTTGCCCTGAACCGTTACCACAGGAACGTGTTTTTCCACGGCCGCATCGACGGTGTTGGCAACCAGTTCGGTCATTTTTTCGCCGCAGCACACTAGCGGCACCCCGCTGTCAAAGGGCTTGATGGCAATGTTTCCGCAGTGCAGACACTTGAAGAATTGTACGCTCATAAAAGTTGCCTCCTTCTGGCCGACCAGCGGCCGGTTACGAGTTATCCCCAAAATGATACCATCTGTGTATCATTTAGTGATGCCCTGCTGGGGAAGCTTCATCTTAATCGCATAGACCACCACGCACAAGCCTACAACCACGAGCGGCAAAGAAAGCAGCTGGCCCATCGTCAGCCAACCACCCCACAGATAACCCAGTTGCGCATCGGGTTCACGTACAAATTCAACGGCGAAGCGGAAGATGCCGTACAGCACAAGGAACAAGCCCAGAAATGTTCCGCGCGGACGCGGGGGCAGTTTGCGGGAAAGCGCGTAGAGCACAAGAAAGATAATGACACCTTCCAGCAGCGCTTCATAAAGCTGCGAAGGGTGGCGCGGCATCGCACCGGCGGCGCCGCCAAACACAACGCCCCAAGGGGCATCGGTGGGAGCGCCCCACAACTCACCGTTGACAAAATTGGCGCAGCGCCCAAAGAACAGCCCGATAGGAGCACCAATACACCCCAAATCGGCCAGGGTGAAATAAGGCATATGAATAATTTTTGCGGCCACAATGCCCGCCACCAAAGCGCCAATCAGCCCGCCATGAAAGCTCATGCCACCCTTGGCCGTCATAAATATTTCAAGGGGGTTCGCCAAATATTGGCCATCGCCGTAAAACAGCACGTAACCAAGCCGCCCACCCACAATAACGCCCACGATGGCGCACAGCATAACGGTCAGCAGCGCATCAAAATCGACTTCGATTTCCCAACGTTTTGCCACGTGGTAAATAACAAAGCCCGCACAGATGAAGCCGAGCACGTAGGCGATGCCATACCAATGAACGGAAAAAGGGCCAAGGGAAAAGGCGATGGGATCTAAGTGTTGATAGAGTTCGTTGAGCATAGAATCCTAACTTTCGTGGCCCATGCCCGCGCCCACTTCAAGGGCAGCGAAACGAACCTCTTCACGCAAAGACGCAGGAATGGCGGCCACGGCAGAAACCATGGTAGAGCAGGTGGGGCAACGCAGCGTGAAAAACGCCGAATCGGCGCGCAGCACCATCATCGATTCGTATTCAGCCAAATCGAAGTCGGTAGCCCCGCACGCAGGGCACTGCATAATTTCGCCCATGGCCAGCTCCTTACCTCACGGCACCGGTGTACCGCTTTTCTTTATTGTAGCAGAAGTTCAAACGCGCACTTACCACCCACGGCCCGCCATAAGTTCATTTTCGGGAATGTCTGAAATATTGATGCCCACCATAGCTTCGCCCAAGTTGCGCGAAACACGTGCGAGCACTTCCGGGTCAGCGTAATGCGCCGTTGCCTCGACGATGGCGGCAGCGCGCGCTGCAGGGTCACCACTCTTGAAAATACCGCTGCCCACAAACACGCCGTCGCATCCCAGCTGCATCATCAGCGCCGCATCGGCCGGTGTCGCAATGCCACCCGCAGAAAAGTTTGCAACGGGCAGCTTTCCGTTTTCGGCAACCCACTTCACCAGTTCATAGGGAGCCTGCAGATCTTTCGCCGCTGCAAATAGCTGCTCGCCGCGCAAGCCCTGGATACGTGCAATGTCGTCGCACACCGTGCGCATATGGTGCACCGCTTCAACAACGTTGCCGGTTCCGGGTTCGCCCTTCGTGCGGATCATCGCGGCACCTTCGGCAATGCGACGCAGCGCTTCACCAAGATTGCGAGCGCCGCACACAAACGGCACCGTGTAATTCCATTTATCCACATGGTTCGCTTCATCGGCGGGCGTCAAGACTTCGCTTTCGTCGATGAAATCGACGCCGAGCGCCTGCAAAATTTGCGCTTCCACAAAATGCCCGATGCGGCACTTTGCCATAACGGGAATGGAAACCGCCTGGATGATTTCTTCAACCATGGAAGGGTCGCTCATGCGCGCCACGCCACCGTGAACACGTATATCTGCAGGAACGCGCTCAAGAGCCATAACGGCCACAGCGCCGGCCTCTTCGGCGATTTTTGCCTGCGTGGCATTGACAACATCCATGATGACGCCGCCCCGCATGCTTTCGATAAAGCCTGTTTTCACCAAGGGGGTTCCGCTTTGCAATTCAGACATGAGCACCACTTTCTACGTGTGAGTGAAATTCAGTTAAGTTTTAGTTGGGCTTCGTTGAGCTTAAAGAAGGAAGCGATTCGGGTTGCCCAGCGGCTTGGTGCCTGCGGTGGAATCTTCTGTGGCGGCGGGGCCGTTTTTAAGGAAGAATTCGCAAAAGTGGCACACTTCTTTAACGGAAGCGTTGTAGTTAAGTTCAGGGTTGAGCAAAAGGTTGAAATCAGTTGCCACTTTATGGGTGCCGCGATGACACGCCGCAAAATGGCAATCGGCAGGACAAGGCTCGCCCGGTATGTTATGCGGACAGCGATCCATCATTTCTTCGTCGCATCCGCGCAGCGCCCAGCAACTTGCCGTAGCCATGTGTCCTGCCAACCTTTCGTGTGATGAATTTAGACTGCGGGAACAACGCGCAAAACGCCGGGAACGCGTTCTTTCAAGATGCGCTCAACGCCATTTGCCAGCGTCATTTGAGACATGGGGCAACCTTTGCAGGCACCCTGCAATTCCACCGTTACCGTGCCGTCTTGATCGACGTCGATCAGTTTCACATCGCCACCATCGGCCTGTAGGCTGGGGCGGATAAGTTCAAGCACTGCTGCCACATCGGATGTTTCAATCATGTGTTACTCCTTTTCAAGATGTTTTCCAAAATTCTACCACAGGATGGCGCCCGCACACGCAATCCCCTTCGCTCCCGTGCAAAAACCCCGGTGAAGAAATGCTTCGGCCTACTTGCGCGGCGCGTAATCTTTGCCAATCATCACCAGAACATCGGTGCTAAAGGTGTAAAAGGTGCTCAAATCAGTGGCGCGCCCGCTTCCCAGGGCGGCAACCACCGCATTGGCGGCATCGGCTTTGGCAGGGTCTTTATACACCACCAAGGTTTCGGTGTAAACGGGGCTTTCGGCATTGCCGGTTTCTGAAACTTGGAAGCCAGCGCCGCTAAGAAGCGCCGCCGTTTCGGCAGCCAACCCGGTCACATCCGATCCGTTGCGCACCGTTATGGTGAAACTTTTGGGGTCAACCGTGCTGGGCGCCACCTGCTGCTTTTGGGCGGGGTCGCCGCCCGCTTCCACCGTTGCCATCAGGGTTTTCCATGCCGTGGCAGAAGCGGTGAACAGGCGTTGCTTGTCAACGTCGATATAGCTTGACCCGGGCACCGCAGCGGAATAGATCGCCGCGGCATCAAGGCCGCGCATACCTTCGATAAGGCCGGTGATATCCGCCGCCGAATAATCGGTTTTTATGCAGGTTGAAAGCGTATCGACCACCGCCGGAAGCGACGTGGTGTTTACGGCCAGCAACTTTTCTGCCAGAGCCGCCATGAAAAGCCGCTGGTTTGCTTCGCGCGTTTGCGTGCCTTCTAGGTAATTGCGGGCGCGGCAAAAGGTAAAGGCTTGGTTGCCATTGAGCGTTTGTGTGCCGGGCGCCAAATAATCGCTGCCCGCCAAGGGGTCGTCCACTTCTTCGGGCACGGCAACGCTGACGCCGCCCAAGGCATCAACCAGCGATTTCAACCCTGCTTCGTCAATTTTCACGTAGTGGGAAATAGGCACGCCCGCAAAAGAGGCCACCGTTTTGATCACTTCGGCATCGCCGCCCACCCCTTGCGCTTCGCGGATGGGCCGCACTTCCCCATCACTGAGCGTCGTTTCCATATTGGGGGGAATAGACACCAGCGTGACCTGCTTGCCCGCTGTGTCAATGCGCGCCAGCATCAGCATGTCGGCCTGCACACTGTCGCTTCCCGCCTGGGCAAACGGCGCTGCTAGCAGCGTGTAATACGGCTTGCCCGCAGCGGGGGCCACCAGGGCACTACGCGCGGCATCATCGTCTAACGCCATCTTTGAAGAAACGGAATTGATGTAGGTAAAGGTGACAACAAGGCCCACGATAGCAGCAAGCAACACCAGCAAAACGGCGCCGACAACGATGCCCTTGCGCTTGGCGCTGCGCGTGGCCTTTGCCGTTAGGTCAAGCTGCCCCACGCGGTGCGCATAGGCCTTGCGGCTTTCGCGCGATGCCGTGTTGGGGACCACCTGGTTGATTTCGCCACGGCGGGCACGAGCGGTGCGCTTGCGGCTGGAAAAATCAAGCTGGTCGGGCATTGCCGCGGGGGCAGCGTGGCGCGGCCTTTGCGCGGGGCGGGAAACATGCGTGCCCACTGTGGCCGATTTAACGCGGCGCGAAACCCTGCGTGAATGAGCTTTTGAAAACCCGGGACGACGACCAAACACCTGATCAATCCCCTATCGTCACACGGGCGATACGGGCACCCAATGCCTTCAACTTGTCCACATAGCCTTCATAGCCACGGTCGATATGCGCGATGTTGTGCACCTGGGTTTCGCCCTCGGCACAAATTCCCGCCAGCACCAAAGCGGCACCCCCGCGCAAATCGGTGGAAGAAACGGGCGCACCCTGCAAGCGATCCACGCCGCGCACAAGGGCATGATGGCCTTCTATGGTGATGTCGGCCCCCATGCGCACCAGTTCGGCGGCGAACATGAAGCGGTTTTCAAACACGTTTTCTGTGATGATAGAACTGCCCTGGGCAAGGGCCGTTAGCAGCATAAACTGAGCCTGCAAATCGGTGGGGAAACCGGGATGCGGCAGCGTTTGCAAATCGGTGGGTTGCAAGGGCTTTGTGCGCGAAAGCGTGATGGACGTGGGCGTTGTTTCCACAACGCAGCCCATGGCACGAAACTTCATGATGGCCATGCGCAAAAACGCCGGATCGATGCCGCGCACCGTTACCGGGCCGCCCGTAAGCGCAGCACCCGTCAAAAAAGTGCCTGCTTCAATGCGGTCGCCCACCGTGGTGTGTTCGCAGGGGTGCATGGCGGCAAGTGCCACGCCGCGCACCTGGATAGAAGACGTGCCCGCACCGCGCACATCGGCACCCATGGCATTGAGCATCTGCGCCAAATCGGCAATTTCGGGTTCGCAGGCGGCATTTTCGATGGAGGTTTCACCTTCGGCCACAACCGCGGCCATCATCAGGTTTTCTGTTGCCCCCACACTGGGAAATTCAAGGGTGACCGAAGCCCCTCGCAGCCCCTGCGGCGTGCTGGCTTCCAAAAAGCCGTGATCGACATCAAACACAACACCCAAGGCCTCAAGGCCCACCAGATGCATATCAATTTTGCGTGCCCCTATTTGGCAGCCGCCCGGCATGGCCACGCGCGCGTGACCAAAACGCCCGATAAGCGGACCTAACACCGAAATGCTTGCCCGCATCTTAGAAACCAGTTCATAGGGGGTATCGTAGGTGGCAACTGCCGCCGTATCAAGGGCAAGCGTGTGCCCAGTGCGCGTGACGGTGGCGCCCAGGCAGCGCAGAACATCCGACATAATTTCAATATCGGAAATAAGAGGTACGTTATGCAACACCGATTCGCCCTGCCCCAAAATAGCAGCAGCAATCAGCTTCAAAGCGGAATTTTTCGCACCGGAAACGCTCACTTCACCCTGAAGTGCCTTGTTGCCCTGCACGATGATAATCTCTTCTGACATCGGCACATCCCATCTGTTGTTTTGCACCAATGATTATAAACAGAGAAGCGCCCACCAACCAACTTTCACAACGAAAGCAGAAGGAAGCCCCAGCCCAGCACGGCCCACAACTAATCAAATTCTCTAAACACAGCACCGATACGCTTGTGCTGCTTGCGGTATACTTTGCTGGTGCCAGCAAAGTCCGACGCGGGCGGCGCTTCGAAAGGAGTGTTGCCTTATGCTGAAAGAAATTCTGATACTCACAATTTCGGTTTTACCAAATTGGCTTGTTTTAGTGGTTATGCTACTGGATCGGCGCGAGAGGAGGAAAAATAAGCGAGCGGATGACGCAGTAAAAAAATAAGACCGGTTGCACCCGGTCTTTAGTCACTGAACACTGCGCCGCCCGCCAACCTTAAATCATCCGGGCTTTGCTGTGCACAACCGTATTGTATCACGCTCGCCCTGCCTGTTTCAACCGCTTCCAGCGCGTCTTCATTTATTCGGCAAACTGAGGTGCACCCCAAAACTTGAGCGCCCGGATTGGCGTGCCCATCTGCCCCGTCCTGCCCGGGCGGGCGGATAGGGAATCCGCCCCATCCTGCCCTGCCCGCCTGCGTACACCACGGGCGGGATGCGGCCATACCCTAGCTTAATTAGGAGCGCGGCACGCGCGACACCTATCTATGCGCGCGACAGCGCGGTGTGTTAGGGGCGCGGCAGGGTGTCGGGGCGCTGCATTAAGCGCGCGTCAGCGCGACACGCATGGCATCTATGATGCGCTGGCCGTTGGTGGCGCGCAAGCAGACGCCTTGCCAGCTAGCAAAGCTTAGCTCTAAGCTTTCCACGGGCAGCACGCCGCGCTGCACCAGGCGCTTCATGCGCACAAACCTGCGGCGGGCGTTGGCGATAGTTTTGGGCGGCAGCGTTGTTGTGATGCGGATTATAGCCGTCATCCATGTAGCGGCCATAGCCGGCTATACACATGCCTTCTTTGAAGGCATGATCGATGGGGCTGGCAAAATAGATGGCACCTATTTGGCTTGTTTGGTTGCCTAACCCCAAGCCGTCTTTTTCTTCCAAGAACAGCTGGTCGATCAGCTTTGAAAAGCGAGCTAGGTTAAGGTGGTCGGCAGTGCAGCTTGCTACATCGGCGTAATCACGCTTTATGCGGGTTGTAAGTATAGCTTTGTCGATGTTGCCGAAGTAGTTGCTGAAATCGTAGAGCAGTATATAGCCGTTGTGCCCGTAGCGCTTTATGTGGGCGCGCAGTTGGGCATCAAAGCGCTTGAGGGCAAAGGCTACCCCCTTTCCTTCAAGGGAGGCACCGTTGTCGGTTATGAGGCCGCGGGTTAGCACGGGCAGCAAAGAGTATTTGCAGAAAACCCGCTGCACTATTCTGTCTTCAAAACCCACAGCAGCGATGTTGCGTACTTTGCCGCGTTCTCTGATGACGAAGTGGTCGGCAGGTCTTTTTTTGTAAGTGCCGCTAAGCATCGCCTCAGATAGCCGGCTGCAATTCATGCTGCGGTTGGAAACAAAGCTTTGCACTCGTGCCTTCCACAGCACACCGCGTTGGCAGATGAAGGAAGCTTCTAGGAAATGTTCAAAGGAAAACACGGCATCAAAATCAAGGCAAGGGCTGAGCGCTTCGCGCTTGGCCGCCAGGCGTTTTTCGTGGCGGCGTTGGTAGCGCTGTTGTTTTGAGGACATATAACCTGCTTTATGAAGTAAGGGAAGAAGCGAACAGAGAATCTGGGCTTAGAAAACAGGGTGTTCGCCCTGTTTGGAATGACAAGGGGAAGTAAAAGAAAAATCGGTCAAGGTGGTTTTGTGATGGCTAGCTCTCCTGC
>JAVVPE010000047.1:0-12229 GCA_036655915.1 Raoultibacter sp. | reverse complement strand
CGCGGCAAAGTACGCGGCGGCGGCAAGAAGCCTTGGAAGCAGAAGGGAACCGGTCATGCCCGCCAGGGTACGATTCGCGCCCCCCAGTGGTCGGGCGGTGGCGTCGTATTCGGCCCGCACCCGCGCTCCTATGCCTTCAAGGTTCCCAGCAAAGTCGTCAAATTGGCTATGCGCTCTGCGCTTTCCGCCAAACTCAACGACAAGCAACTTATTGTGGTCGACAACTTCGGCTTCGATAAGCCCTGCACCAAAGAGGCGCAAGCTTGCCTCAAGGCGCTTGAGTGCACGGGCCGCACCACTATCATCATCGCTGATGATGATGTGAACGCGTACCTGTCGTTCCGCAATATCCCCAAGGTGAACATCCTTCCGGTTTCGGAATCGAACACCTACGAATTTATCGACAACAAAGCGTTGGTCTTCACGTCCGCCGCTCTGTCTCGCATCGAGGAGGTGCTCGCATAATGAAGGATCCTCGCGAAGTCATCATCCGTCCGATCATTTCGGAACATACTTATGATCTGATCAACGAAGGCTGCTATACCTTCGAGGTGGCGAAAGAGTCTAACAAGATTGAAATCGCCCAGGCCATCGAAGCGATCTTCAACGTGAAGGTCGTCAAGGTCAACACGCTTAACGTCAAAGCTAAGCCGAAACGCGTTCGCGTTCAGGTTGGCAAGACGCGCACGTGGAAAAAGGCCATGGTCACCCTGGCTAAAGGCGAAAGCATCGAGCTGTTCGCTTCCAACTAAGCGTGATTTTTGCTCTTTGAAAAGCGTCCCGATTCCGGGGCGCTTTTTTGCGCCATAATGGGGTCACACAAGAACAACTACGAAGAGGTGCACATGGATTCCCAGCGATTACTTGCTACATTTTTCGATTTGGTCACTATCGACAGCCCCTCGCGCTTTGAAGCGGATGTCGCCGCCTATTGTCAGCGCGCTTTAATCAATCTGGGTGCGCAGGTTTATTTCGATCAATCAGCGGCGCAAACGGGCTCGAATACCGGTAACTGTATCGCGCATTTTCCCGGTACGGTGGCGGGGCATATCGCTTTTTCGGCGCATATGGATTGCGTTGATCCCTGCTGCGGTGTTAAGCCCGTTGTGGAACAAGGGCTTATTCGTTCTGCGGGCGCTACCGTTTTGGGTGCCGACGATAAAGCGGGTCTTGCCGCCCTACTCGAGGCGCTGCAGTGCGTGTTGGCTACAGATACTCCGCGCCCCGATATCACCGTGGTGCTGACCACCTGCGAAGAATTGAGCCTGGTGGGGTCTTCTGCGCTGTCCGCTGATCTTTTCTCTGGCGAAGTGCCCTGCTTTGTGCTTGATGCGGATGGTGCCCCGGGCACCATTATTGTGGGCGCTCCTTATCACCACACGCTTAACGCTCGGTTTACCGGAAAGGCTGCGCATGCAGGTGTTGTGCCCGAACAGGGAATTTCCGCACTACAGATGGCCGCTGCAGCCATCTGTGCCATGCACCTGGGACGCATCGACGAATGCACGACGGCCAATATTGGCGTGATCGAAGGCGGCCGCGAAATCAATATCATTGCCGAACGTTGCACCCTGAAAGGGGAGTGCCGCTCGCTTTACGAACAGCGCGCCCTAGCACAGCGCGACGCGATGACTGCGGCGCTGCGCCAGGCAGCCGATGATTTTGGCGGCACGGTCGAAGTGTCGTGGCACCTGGATTATCCCGGCATCCTTTTGGATGAAACCGACCCCTTGGTGGTCAAGCTTATCCAGGCGGCACAAGCGGCCGGCCTCACGCCGCACTGCGCCGTTTCCGGCGGCGGATCAGATGCCAACGTGCTGGGCACCAAAGGCGCAAAAGCCATAACCTTGGGCATCGGCATGACCGCCTTTCACTCCTGCGACGAATACATAAGCATAGCCGACCTCGAAGGCTCCGCCCGCTTCATAGAATCCATCATCAAAACCATGGCCAAATAGCCCCGCCCACCACAAGCCAGATAACCTGCTTGGTCACCCGAAGCAGGTTATCTTCAATTAGATAACTAATTTTCAATACTTTTTGAAAATATGATATATTGATTGAAGATTAGGAGGTGCATCCATGATAAGCAGTGGTGCAACAATAAAAAGCATCCTTTGCAAAAACATAGATCAGCAGGCAACAGTCGGCTTTTTTGGTGCGGCGGATAGCTTGAGCCCCTTTTTATCAGGTGCTTTCGATCTCTATATGGCACGCGTTTTTAATCAGAGCCTTGTCGTTGCTGAACCCATTGATGGTAATGAGGACATCACCTCACTGCTTAAGCGGGGCGTCCTGCTTCAAGAGGCTCTCGGCAAGAGAGTGGTGCTTTTTCTCGGTTCTGTCTCGCCGGCTCAGCGCCGCCGGCTTATAGGCGCTTGCCAGGGCTTCATCTCTCAAGGCGGAGATGTGTTTCTTCCGAGCCTCTCGCTCATTCTTGGTTCTTTGGCGTCACCTGCTGTGTTGGGGCATCAAGCCTTCACCCCGTCTCAGCAGGCAATATTTCTTTTTTGCCTTTATGGCAAAACTGACGTAATCAGGCAGATTGACGTGCAAAATGCCCTTAATCTTTCTGCGGGCAGCGTATCTTTGGCACTGTCTTTGTTCGTTGAGTTGCGGATGCTGGATTACGCTATTGGTGGCAAAACAGGTCGGCAACGTAACTATATGATTGAAAGTAAAGCTGATTTCTATCGCATCGGTATCGGGTACTTTGGCCAGCCGGTAAGAGAGCGGGTGCGGGTAGCGCTTGCTTTGCGTCAATCTGATTGGTTGCTAAGCGGAGTAAGCGCCCTTGCGGCCAGAAGTGATCTTATAGCGCCAAAACAGCCAATTTTTGCGATTGCCCCCGCTGGTGTGGAACAGTTTTTACGCAAGGATTGCGACACGGAAACTTACGGTGAACTGCAGATATTACGCTACAACCCGGCCCCCTTCGCGGTTGATGCTTGCGTTGATCCGGTAACGATGGCTTTGACGCTAAACGCCGATGATGAGCGAATTTCTCTTGCCCTCAGAGCTGCTATGAAAGGATATCCATGGTATCAGGAATAGAGACATTCAAAAAATGGTTTGAAGGCTATATAACCCGCTTCGTAATCATCGGCGGCACGGCCTGCAATCTCATATACGCTGAATATGGCGCACCGGAGCGTGCTACCCACGATATTGATATGGTTATAGTGGCTGAGGTCTTTGACTACGGGTTCTTTAGGAGGTTTACAAGCTTCGTTAAAGCCGGAGGGTATCAGCATCGTGGCAAAGCTGCTCAATACGAGTTGTATAGATTTGAGGATCCTACTGATAAAACTTTTCCCCCAAAGATTGAACTTCTGGGTAAACGGCCGGAGTATCTTGCGCATATCGAGACCGACCTTGGTCGTTTTCAGGTAATTGACGCTGAAGGCAGCCTTTCGGCTATCTTGCTGGATGATGAGTACTACGAACTTCTCGATGATGGCGTCGTTGAGATTGCTGGGCTGCCTGTTCTTTCCTTGGAATACCTTCCTGTCTTTAAGATACATGCATGGGCGAATTTAACTGATGATAAAGCGGCTGGCCGGGATGTTCATGGTGATGAAATAAAGAAGCACCGCAGAGACGTTCTTCGTCTTTGCTCTTTGTTCAGCCCAGGGCTTCATGTCAAGCTTTCAGCATCCATAAGGACTGAAATTGAGCGCTTTGTAGTGGAGCGCCCGTGGGACGATGCAATGATGCGCAATCTTGGCCTCATCATTTCCGCTGACGAAATGGCCGAAATTATCCGCTCGGTCTATTTGAGCGATACGCCTCAAGCATAAATTTCTCCTCTAGCAGCTTTTAGCGGGTGTGGGCGGGTTTCTTTCCCCAGTAAAATTGCATGAAGTGTTTTTTGCGGTTTGTGTGGGCTTCTGATGCGGGTAGCTGTGCCAGGCGGAAGGCTTCGCGGGCGATGTCGGGGGCGGCGTTGGGGCGGCGGACGATATTGCTGTTGACCAGCAAGGCTTCCATGCTTTCGGGATTGTCCGAAAAGTGGCGCAGCGCATCAAGCAGCTCGCGCGCGGTGGTCACGTGCATGGCCGCGCCCAGCGATGTGAGCATGAGCACGTTGGCTTTTTCCTGGCCATAGGCCTGGCCCATCAAAATCATGGGCGTTTGCGAACAGAGGCATTCCGTTACCGTCAGACCCCCCGATTTGCAAATGGCCAGGTCACTGGCGGCCATGAGGGCGGCCATTTCATGCACATAATCAAGCACGCTCACGTTGCTTACGCCCAAATCGTCAATCGAGCGGCGCAGGTGAGCTGCATATTCGGGGTCGTTGCCCGCAATAATTACCAGATGCATGTCGGTGAAACGATGCATGAAGGGCAGCAACTGGTCAATCGCATTGCGAAAATGAATGTAGGGGCGCGGCAGATACGCCCCCGCCAAGGCGAGCACCACTTTTTTGTCCTGCGGCAGCCCCAGCGTTTCGCGCACGTCGGCGCGGTTGTAGGTTTGCCGAAAATCTTTGCGGGTGGGAATGCCGGTCAGCACAATAGTGTGCTCGGGCACAAGGCGCGGTCGCAGCGTTTCTGCCATGGCTTCGGTTGCCACGCAAAAGGCATCGGTTTGCTTATGCGGCCACATGCCTTCGGTTTCGTAATCGGTGGGCACGCTTAAAATGGGGTAGTTTTGTCCGGTCAACATGCGCGCACCCGCCGCAACGTTGGCGGCAACGATGTGGGTGCACACGATGGCAATCGGTTGTTTTTCGCGCACGTAATCGGTGAATTGGGGGTACATGATGCGCGACCAACAGGTGCCGCCACCCCACAAAAATCGTCCCGTAAGCGTAAATCGCCAGGTCAGATCATAGATGGGGCGCGTGAATCCGGTGAACATAGAAGCGGTTTTGTCGCCATCGAAAACGACGCGCCCAAAATCGAGCACATCGAGCACTTCCACATCCAAATCGGCGGGCACCGCAAATCCTGCCTCGCCATCACCGATGAGGGTATCGCGCAATTCCTCGAAGGCTTGGCCGATGGCAATTGCGGCGCTGCGATGGCCCGAGCCAACTGAAGCGTGCATCACGATAACGCAGGGTCGCACGGGTGCTTCCTGAAAAGCGCCATTTTCTTCTGTGGCAGGTTCGTTGGCGGGTTCGGCTTCCAAAATGAAGTCTTCCGCACACGGAGTAAGGGTGTCTGTGGGTTTTTCCATGGGGGTATCATAGCGCAAGTGCGTGGTAGAATAGGTAAAAGATGTTTCTCTGTTACAAAGCCGACATGCGCCGAAGAAATGAAGCGTGCCAGGCCAGCGAAGTTTTACGGGGCACCGCATGTTCGCAGTGAGGAAGGAGTCATCGTGGCATTCGTGGAATTTCATGATGTGCGCAAGGTCTATACGATGGGCGAAGTTGAGGTTGCGGCCGTCGATAGCATGACCTTTGCAATTGAACGCGGCGAATTTGTCGTAATCGTTGGGCCTTCGGGTGCGGGCAAAACCACGGTGCTCAATATGCTGGGGGGCATGGATTCGTGTTCGTCGGGCACCATCACCCTTGATAGCCGGCAGGTTAGCTCGTTTTCGGCCAAAGAACTCACGCTGTATCGCCGCTACGATATCGGTTTCGTCTTCCAGTTTTATAACCTGGTGCAAAACCTTACCGCGCTTGAAAACGTGGAACTTGCTTCTCAGATTTGCACCGATCCCCTGGATGCGGCGGCCGTATTGGGGCAGGTGGGGCTGGGGCATCGTTTGGACAATTTCCCGGCACAACTTTCGGGCGGCGAACAGCAGCGCGTGGCGATAGCTCGTGCGCTGGCAAAAAATCCCAAGCTGCTTTTATGCGATGAACCCACCGGCGCGCTGGATTATCACACGGGCAAGGCCATCTTGAAGCTGTTGCAAGATACCTGTCGCGAAACGGGGCGCACGGTGGTGCTGATTACGCACAACCTGGCATTTACCGCCATCGCCGACCGCGTTATACACATCCATGAAGGCCGGGTTTCGGCCACAGAAATAAATGAACATCCGGTATCCGCGCAGACGCTTGAGTGGTAATAAGACGAAATCGGGCAAGGGTGAAAAGGACATTTAACAAAGAAATTGTGCGATCCATTACCCACTCATGGGGGCGCTTTTTAGCGATTGCCGCCATCGTGGCCTTGGGTACCGGCTTCTACGCCGGCCTGCGCATGACGGCACCCGATATGCGCCTTGCCGCCGACGCCTTCTATGATGGTACGGCGTTTTCCGATATTCGCGTGCTTTCAACATTGGGGCTAAGCGATGCCGACATAAAGATGCTGCGGGAAACCGAAGGTGTCCAAGCGGTTATGCCGGCCTACGAAACCGATGTTATGGCCACCATAAATGGTGAGCAGTACGCCGTGCGCGTGCATTCGCTTGATGCGGAATCTGCCCAGGCCAGCGACACGAGCGATGGGGTGCATGCCACATCCGACAACCCTGATTACCTCAATCGGCCTATTTTGGTTGAAGGTGTTTGGCCCACCAAGCCGGGGGAGTGCGTGCTTTCTGCCGATCGCGTTATGAATTCACCCACCGCCTTAGGCGACAAGGTTTTTATCACCGAAGGCACGCAAGAGGTTGACGACGTGCTGGCTACGCGCAGCTATACGGTGGTGGGCTACGTGCATTCGCCCTACTATGCTTCGTCGGCCAATATGGGTTCTACCACCTTGGGAAGCGGCGTATTGCAGCAGTTTATGTATGTGCCGCAAGGCGATTTTTCAAAGGATTTGCCCTATTCAGAGGCGTTTGTAACCGTGGTTGGCGCGGCGGATGCCTTTGCGTCGGGTGCGGCCTATGATGAAGCGGTGGCGCAGGTGCAGCAGCGCATTGAAGCTCAAGCGCCCGCGCGGGAAGCGGCACGCCTCGCCGAAGTGAAGCAGAAGGCTCAAGACGAACTGGATAAGAATCGCGCCACGTTTAACCAGGAAAAAGCCGATGCCACAGCCAAGCTTGCTGAGGCGAAAGCAAAGCTTGACGAAGCGGCGGCCACTATCGCTTCAAGCGAGGCAGATCTTGCTACGGGTCAAAGCGGCTACGACAGCGGATCGGCGCAGCTGGCCAATCAGCGCGCTTTGGCAAAAACGCAGCTTGCCGATGCTTACAACTTGCTGGCAGAAAAGCAAACGCAGCTTGACGGTGCGGATGCCCAGCTGGCGGCGGGTGCTTCGCAGCTGCAGGCTGGCTGGGATCAGTGGAATGCAGGAAACGCCCAGCTGCAGGCGGGCTACGCTCAGCTTGCGCTTATGGACCCCGCATCACCCGAATACGCCGCTCTCAAGGCGCAGCTTGATGCCACGCAAGCCGCACTTGGCGCTTCGCGCCAGCAACTCGAGGGGCAACAGGCAGCCTTCGATGCGCAAAAGGCGCAGCTGGCCGATGCTCACGCACGGCTTTCTGCTGCTTGGACGCAGTACGATGCACAAAAACAGCGCGCGGATAGCTCGCTTTCCGGGGCGCAGCAAACCCTGGCGTCGGCCGCCGCGCAACTGGAAACCGGCCGCAGCCAGCTTGCAACCGGCAAGCAAGATTACGCTACTGGCCTGGCCGAATATGAGCGCAACAAAGCCGAAGCTGAAAAGAAATTTGCCGATGCCGAAGCCGAGCTTGCCACAGCGCAGCGCAAAATCGACGACATAGAAACACCTTCGTGGTACGTGCTGGATCGCACGAAAAACTACGGTGCCGAAAGCTTCGAGGCGGATGCCGGGCGCGTCGACAGCATTGCTCAGGTGTTCCCACTTATATTCTTCCTGGTGGCAGCCCTGGTTTCCCTTACTACCATGACGCGCATGGTGGAAGAAGAGCGCGCGCTTATCGGCACTTACAAAGCGCTTGGCTACAGCCGTGCGCGCATCACGTCAAAATACCTTATCTATGCGGCCTTGGCGTCCGTCATCGGCAGCGCTGTGGGCATCATCCTCTTTTCCCAGGTGTTGCCTGCTGTGATATTTCAGGCCTACATTATCATCTATGCGATACCGGCAGGCCCGCACCCCATCGATCCCGCTTTGGCTGGCTTGGCTTTCGGGCTGGGCGTGGGCATCACGCTTATTGCCACCTGGGCTGCGGCGGGCACCACGCTGCGCGAACAGCCGGCAGCGCTCATGTTGCCGCGCGCACCCAAGGCAGGCAAGCGCATCTTGCTCGAACGCATCCGCCCTTTGTGGCGCCACACCTCGTTTTCGTGGAAGGTCACCTTCCGCAACCTCTTCCGCTATAAAAAGCGCCTTATCATGACGGTCATTGGCATCGCGGGTTGCACGGCGCTGCTGTTGACGGGTCTGGGGCTGCACGACGCCATCAACGACATCATTATTAAGCAGTACGGCGAAATCACCAAGTACAACGTGACCATCAGCCTGCGCGACAACATTTCGCAGGAATCCACCGATCGCGTTGATGCCCTGGTCGATGATAAAGAACTGGTGTCATCCTATACGCGCGCCACACGGGAAAGCATGTTGGCGCAAACGCCCGATCACAAAGATGTGGGCTTGCAGGTGGTCGCCCCGCAAGATGGCGGGTTGCTCAGCGAATTTATTACGATGAACAACCGCATAAGTGGCCAGGCGCTTTCCGTGGAAGGCGATGGCGTCATCATGACCGAAAAGCTCGCAACGCGTCTGGGCGTTTCGGCCGGGGATACGTTTACGCTGTTTGGGCAAGATGAAATCGGCAACGCGACGGGGAAGGGCGCCACCTTCACCGTAACGGGCATTGCCGAAAACTACATCAGCAACTATGTGTATATGATGCCGCAGCACTATCAAGCGGTTACGGGGCAGCCTTTAAGCGACGAAGTGATTTTTGCCATCTGTTCGACCGATGCTGAAAAACGCTCCGAGCTCAGCGAAGATTTGCGCGCCATTGAGGGTGTGAAAACGGTTGCCTACAACGATGAAACCATCGAGTCGTATCAAAAGATGCTTTCCAGCGTGAACATGATCGTGGTCGTGTTGGTGGTGGCTGCCGCAGCCCTTGCCTTCATCGTGCTGTATAACTTGACGAATATCAACATAAACGAACGTCAGCGCGAAATCGCCACCATCAAGGTGCTCGGCTTCACGCCCCACGAAGTCAACGCCTACATCTATCGCGAAACCATCCTGCTCACCCTTATAGGCTGTGCGGTGGGGCTGGTGCTGGGTATATTTATGGAAGGTTTCGTGGTCATCACCGCCGAAGTGGACCAAGTCATGTTTGGCCGCGCTATCCACGTGCTCAGTTTCGTGGGGGCCTTCGTGCTCACGTTGGTATTTTCCGTGTTGGTCACCTTTTTCATGCGCCACAAACTGGCCAAGATAGACATGGTGGAAAGCCTGAAGGCCAACGAGTGACCGGGCCACAGCGCGTCTGTTTGTGTGCACCTCGTGTGCGTGGGGCGGGAAATAAATAATTCTTGCGCTGGAAGGCATCTCTCTTTATAATTTTCGGTTGCGTCTGATGTTGTATGGATACACCCGGGCGCGTGGAACCTCGGAGTCGTAAATGCCCACTCTCCCAAAGTGCATTAAGCGGCGATCGAGACCACACATAGGCAAAGGACTTTTTAAGCGGGTCGCACAAAACGAAGCGGCACGCGCGAAAAGACCGGAGAAAGGAAAGAAATGGGAGTAAAACAGTACAAGCCGACAAGCCCTGGCAGGCGCTTTCAAACGGTTTCGGATTTTGCCGAAATCACGCGCTCCACGCCGGAAAAGTCGCTGTTGGCGCCGTTGCCGCAAAAGGCCGGTCGCAACAACAATGGTCGCATCACCACTCGTCACCAAGGTGGCGGCAACAAGCGTCGTTATCGCATCATCGATTTCAAGCGCAACAAAGATGGCATTCCTGCCAAGGTTGCCACGATTGAATACGATCCGAACCGCTCTTCTCGCATCGCGCTTTTGCACTATGCCGATGGCGAAAAGCGCTACATTCTGCATCCTAAGGGCCTCAAGGTAGGCGACGTGGTCATGAGCGGCAAAGAAGCCGATATCAAGCCTGGCAACACGCTACCCCTTTCCGCCATTCCTGTTGGTACGCTTGTCCATGCCGTCGAGTTGCAGCCCGGTCGCGGCGCTGCTATCGCTCGTTCTGCCGGCACAAGCATCCAGCTTATGGGCAAGGAAGGCGATTACGCCATCCTGCGCATGCCTTCTTCCGAAATGCGTCGCGTGCTGGTCACCTGCCGCGCAACCATCGGTGAAGTCGGCAATTCCGAACACGGCAACATCAAGGTCGGCAAAGCTGGTCGCAACCGTTGGAAGGGCATTCGTCCCTCCGTTCGCGGTACGGTCATGAACCCGGTCGATCACCCGCACGGCGGTGGCGAAGGCAGAAACAAATCTGCTGGCCGTCATCCTGTTACCCCGTGGGGCGTTCCCACAAAGGGTCATCGTACCCGCAACAAGAAGAAGGCTTCAAGCCGCTTGATTATCCGCCGTCGCAAGAAGTAGCGCAGAAGCGTTAAGGAGTAGAAGTGAGTAGAAGTTTAAAAAAAGGTCCTTTCGTTGAACCGCGCCTTCTCGATCGTATCGAAAAGATGAATGCGGCTGGCGAAAAGAACGTCATCAAGACCTGGTCGCGCGCAAGCACCATCTTCCCGGAAATGGTGGGTCACACCATCGCCGTGCATGATGGCCGCAAGCATGTGCCGGTATATGTAACCGAATCAATGGTTGGTCACAAGCTGGGGGAATTTGCGCCTTCGCGTACGTTCCGCGGGCACACGGCCACCGGTAAGAAATAGGGGGTTGACACATGGAAGCTAAGGCATCTGCACGTTATGTGCGCGTTTCGCCCCGTAAGGCACGCATTGTCATCGATTTAATTCGCGGCAAGTCCGTCACCCGGGCGCGCGAAATCCTGCAATTCTGCGATCGCGATGTCGCTGAAGTGGTTCTGAAAACCTTGAATTCCGCTGTTGCCAATGCAGAAAGCCTGCATCATGTCAGCCCGGAAGCCCTCATGGTCAAGGCCACTTACGCCGACGAAGGTCCGACCATGAAGCGCATTCGTCCTCGCGCCAAGGGTTCGGCATCCCCGATCCGCAAGCGTTCTTGTCATATCAACGTTATCGTCGCAACACGAGAGGAGGCATAGCAACTCATGGGTCAGAAAGTAAATCCTACCGGATTCCGTCTCGGCATCACCGAAGATTGGCGTAGCCGTTGGTACGCCGACAAAGACTATGCGAAGCACCTTGAGAACGACCTGGCTATCCGCAAGTTTTTGAAGACCTATCTTGTTCGTGCCGCCGTCTCCAAAGTGGAAATCGAGCGCGCGGGCGATAAGGTCAAAGTTATCATCACCACCGCGCGTCCCGGCGTTGTCATCGGCAAAAAGGGTACGGAAATCGACACGCTGCGCAAGAAGCTTTCCGAAGTTGCCAACGGCGTTGTATCCGTTGAAGTGATCGAAGTGAAGCGCCCGGAACTCGACGCCAACCTGATTGCACAAAGCGTTGCAGAACAGCTGGAAGGCCGCGTTGCTTTCCGTCGCGCCATGCGCAAGGCCGTTCAATCCGCTCGCAAAAGTGGTGCCCAGGGTATTCGTATCCAGTGTGCCGGCCGTTTGGGTGGCGCTGAAATGAGCCGCCGCGAATGGTATCGCGAAGGTCGTGTGCCGCTGCACACCCTGCGCGCCAAGATCGATTACGGCTTCTGCACCGCTGCCACCACGATGGGTTCCATCGGTGTGCAGGTGTGGGTGTATCACGGTGAAGTGCTCCCTGGCCAGAAGGCTCCCGAGCCCGCGCTGGAAGGCAACTCTCGCCCCAGCCGTCCTCGCCGCAACGACCGCAATGAGAGGGGGGCAAAGTAAATGTTAAGTCCTAAGCGCGTTAAGCATCGTAAGGTGCAGCGTGGTTCTATGAAGGGCTCCGCTAAAGGTGGTACTCGTTTGAACCACGGCACGTATGGCATCCAAGCTTTGCAGCCTGCGTGGATTACCAATCGTCAAATTGAAGCTGCCCGTATCGCCATGACCCGTTTCATGAAACGTGACGGTAAAGTTTGGATTACGATTTTCCCCGACAAGCCCATTACCCAGAAACCTGCCGAAACGCGCATGGGTTCTGGTAAAGGTAACCCTGAATCCTGGGTCGCCGTGGTCAAGCCCGGTCGCATCATGTTCGAGATCGACGGTGTTGATGAGGCAACGGCAAAGGAAGCTTTGCGTTTGGCCGTCAACAAATTGCCCATCAAGTGCAAGATTGTTTCTCGCGAAACGGAAGGGCAGG
>JAVVPE010000046.1:0-12234 GCA_036655915.1 Raoultibacter sp. | reverse complement strand
CACGCCGAAAATGGTCACGTAAATATAGCTGGTGGCTTCTAGCACCGGTCCCATGGAAAGCGGGATGCCGCGATAGGCGATAATGGCCATAAGCGTAGTGACCAACATGAGAGCATACGACGCCACCACCAGGGGGTTTGCGTATTCTTTCCAAAAGCTGGTGTGGGGGCGCAGGGCTTCTTTTTTAAGCATAACTTGCGAAACGGCGCTGATGAAAACGCCCAGCAAAGCGATGGCCACATAGGGCAGCATTTCAAGATTCATCGCTGGCAACCTCCCCCACATCAGAGCGCGAAAACAGCAGCACGCCGGCGATGATAAGGGCAACGCCGGCAAGTTTCAGCGGCGTTACGGCTTCCTGAAAAAACAGGGCACCCCAGATGATTCCCCAAAAAACGGTGACGGCCTTGTTGGCAAACGCCGTGGTAAGCGGCAGGTGCTTGATAACCTGCTGCCACCCCAGGGCATACACCACCAAAATAAGAAGGATGCTGCCGTAAAGCAGGAAAAAGCGCGGATCGCTTAAGGGGTAGGCCGAAGCGCTTTTCCCCAACACTTCGGTGACCGAATACAGCATCAAGAAAAAATGCAGCGACAGAAACGTTTTGAATTTCGAAGCACCCACTGTTAGCGCTGCTCTGCCTGGTCGAAAAAGGCAAAGACCGCCTCGATCACGGCGGCCTGATCGCAATCGCTTAGGCCGTAATACAACGGCAGGCGCACCAGGCGTTGGGAATCGCTGGTGGTAAAGCAATCCTGCCCCACAAAGCATCCAAACTTCTTGCCCGCCGGTGCTGAATGCAGCGGAATATAATGAAACACACTGCACACGCCTTGGGCCTTCAAGCTTGCAATGAAAGCTGTGCGGGTTTGCAAATCGGCGCACTTCACATAGAACATATGAGCATTGTACTCGCAGGTGGCAGGCACTGTGGGCAGCACCAACAAGCCGCGCTGCGCAAGGGGTTGCAGCGCTTGATAATAGCACTGCCACAGGCGCAAGCGTTCGGTGTTGATGGCATCGGCCACTTCAAGCTGCGACCACAGATAGGCCGCATTCAAATCGCTGGGAAGATAGCTGGACCCGTAATCGACCCAGGTATATTTATCTACCTGGCCGCGGAAAAATCGTGAGCGATCCGTTCCCTTTTCGCGCAAAACCTCGGCCTGTTCGTTGTGGCAGGCATCGCGAATAAGCAAAGCGCCGCCTTCACCCATGGAATAATTTTTCGTTTCGTGAAACGAAAGGCACCCAAAATCACCGATGGTACCCAGCGGTTTGCCCTTGTAGCTGCTCATAACCCCCTGCGCGGCATCTTCCACCACATACAGATTGTGACGCGCGGCAATGTGCATGATGGCATCCATATTGCAGGGCACCCCAGCATAGTGCACGGGCACAATCACGCGCGTGCGGCTGGTAATGGCCGCCTCTATTTTCGTCTCATCGATATTCATGGTGTCGGGGCGCACATCGACAAACACAAGCTTGGCCCCCACCAGCACAAAGGCGGTTGCTGTGGAAGAAAAGGTGTAGCTGGGCATAATCACTTCATCGCCGGGTTGCAGCTGGCACAACCAGGCTGCCATTTCCAAAGCAGCGGTGCCGCTGGTGGTAAGCAAGGCTTTCTGCGTGCCAAAGCGCTGTTCGATCCAGGCGCTGCAGCGGTGGGTGAACACCCCATCGCCGCAGATGTGGCCGGCTTCAATGGCCTGGCGCATATAGGTGTAGGCGCTAGGAACAAAGGGTGGTTTGTTGAAATACACTTTTTTTTCGGACATCATGAGGCAACCCTGCCCCGCACAAGCGTATACTCCCCTGCTGCATTTTTGGCATAGACTACCGGGGGGTAATCTATGAAGAAGCCGGGGGTAAACGAAAGTGAATAGGCACCCGCATTATGTATGATCATCATATCCCCCACCCGCAGTTCAGCTTCATTGTGTAAAACGCACAAGCGATCGCTTTCCATGCAGGTGTAACCACACACCACCTGGCGGGGCAGAATGCGGCGTGCTTCTTCCTGGGGTGCCGGGCACACGTGCGCTGTCCCAGGCCCAGGCGCGGTCGCTGCCGCAAACACGCGGGGGGTTTGATCGTTGTAGAGCACGCTGTGCACATAGGAATCCTTCTTCATTTCGTGGTCGATATTTATGCGCGAAAGCTGGGTGACCACAAAGCGATCGACGGTGGTATCTTTCACATCCAGTACGCGGCCGGCGTAGATACCCGGCGTGCATACAACCGCGCCGCCCGGTTCCACAATAAGCGTCGTGGTTTCGCGATTGCACACCCCCGCAAGCTCTTCGGCAATAGCCACAACATAGGCATCATAGGCGCCTTTATTGAGCGGCCCGCCGCCGAAAAATCCGCCGCCGATATCAAGGTAGTCCAAGGTGAGGCCATTTTCTACGATGATGCGCGCAGCATGGGAAGCCAATACCCGATACACCCCCACCGAACGGCTTTGCGTGGTTACGTGCAGGTGCAGGCCAGCAAGGCGCACCCGGTGCCCCCAGCCCTTTACCTGGGCAAGCACGCGATCAAAATCGCCATTTTCATAGCAGAAACCGAAGCGACCCCCCGCACTGCCCGTCACGGTTTCCCCCGGACAAAAGTGCTCCACATCGATGTTGACGCGCAGGCCCACCGCCGCTGGGGGATTATCTGTTTGGGCGTATTCGCTCAGCCAGGCCATTTCGCGCATGGAATCTATGTTGACTACGCCGCCCGCACACAGCGCCGCAAAAAAATGATCCTTACCCTTGATTGGCCCGTTAAACACAATGTGTGCAGGCTCATAGCCGCACTTTTGCGCCCACTCATATTCTGCATCGGATACGACTTCGGCCCAGCAACCAAGGCTGCGGGCTGTTTCAAGCACCCACGCAAGCGGATTGGTTTTCACCGAATAGGCAACAAGAGCCTTGGGCGACCAATGCGCGCGCAAGGCCTTCTGAAAATCGGTCAGATTTTCTTTGAGCTGCTGTTCATCGAACACAAAGCAGGGTGTTTCTAAATCAAGCAGGCTAGCCACGGTGGTCCTCCTTGGGCAGGGCGCAGTTTTTTTGTTGGCGCACGATAAATTGCGGGTGGTGATTGGCCGCCATAAACAGGCGTCCCACGTATTCGCCCACAAATCCCAGGCACAACATGATTGCACCCGCGCACACCAAAATTGCCACCATGGTGGAAGCCCAGCCCAGCGGCATTTCCGGATCGGCCAGCCGCCGCACAAACAAAATGATGGCACCCACCAGACCCGCCCCGCCAAACAAAACGCCAAACAGAGACGACAAGCGCAGCGGCGTCACTGAAAAATTCAAGATGGTCGACCACAGGCTGATCAGGCTTTTAAGGGTATAACCCGATGCCCCTTGGTCGCGATCAAAATGTTCAACACCCACATTAGCAATGCGGTTTGTGGTGCGGAAAATGAGCCCCTGCACGTATACGCGCGGGCTTTCATAGCGCGTCAATTCATCGCATACCTGGCGCGTCATGATGAAAAAATTGCTATCGGTGATATTTTTAGGGCACCCCGCCAAAACGCGGATAGACCACATGGCAAAACGGGACCCTGCACGGCGCAAGCAACTTTCTTTGTGCTGGAAATACTCAACAAACACCACGTCGAAGCCTTCACTCATTTTATCCAGCAGAAGGGGGCACTGCGAGGGATGCGTTTGCATATCATCATCCATCAGCATCACCCAATCGCCACTCACTTCACGCAGCCCCGCCATAATTGCGTTGTGCTGACCGAAATTACGCATAAGGTCGATGCCCTTGATGGCGCTATCCTCTTGGCCAAGGCGAGTGATTTCTGCGAAAGTTGCATCGGTGGAGCCATCGTTGACCAAAATGAATTCGTAGTCATAACCGGCGCGCAGCAGTTCATCGCGCGTGGCACAAACCACGCGCGCTATCGTTTTTTCGGAATAATAGCACGGTATCACCACCGAAACTTTAAGCACAGCTGCCGCCTTACTTTCAATCATGACTGCCCAGACCCCGGGGCTGGCAGCTGGTTTTTATACAAAAGGTTTCTGCCTTGCGCGTCACATACGCGGCATTCCCTGAAAATCTGATCGGATGCCTTATCGAGGGCATCCCGCGTTGCCGCCTGCACATACGCGCGCGCAACATAGGGTTTTTGCCCCACCCCAGAGACGATCGTATCGCCCTCATCACAATAAAAAAGGCTTTCGACCACGGCGGGGTGCGCAAAAGCGGCGCGGGCGGCATGCGTGTTGGCAATAAGCCCTTCGCGCCCATGGAAATAGAGGCCGCAACAAGGCTGAGTAAAATGGTCCAGATCGTGGGCGCGCACCCGCCGATGCAGGGCAGGCTTATCGTAAATCATATCCAGCAGCAAATCTTCTAACACCAGGCCACTGCCGTAGGTAACCAGTTCGTGTTCATACCCAAACAGACGCCCCACCGCTTCACACACGCGTATTTCACTGCCCGGTTGCCAGAAAAATTGCAGGCACAAAGGTGCATCCACCAAGCCCAGGCGATCGGCAATTTTTTGCGCGATGGCGGTGGCTTGCGCGCACACATCCGCCGTAAAGCGACTGGGATACACAATCCTACTTACCGGGGGAACCCCGCCGGCAGGCGCAGGGCTTTTTTCGCGGTCGGCAATGCTTATCGGATGCACCACGCCATCGATTACCCAGGTAATCATATTGAACTCATAGCCACTATCGTATTCTTCTAGCACCAACGCTGTGGCCGCACCGGGCGATGCCGCAAGCGTTTGGGCAAAGCGCGCACGCAACGCCGCCACATCGTGCACCACAAACACTCCGTGCGACCCATACCCATTGAGCGGCTTCATAACACAGGGAAACACCATGGCGGCCACATCATCATCAGAAAATCCCTCAGAAAGGATGCAGCTTTTCGGAGTGGCCACGCCGAGGTCGTGTAGCATGGCCTTCATCAGGTCTTTTTTGCGCAAGCAGGCCATAGCTTCAAGCGAACAATAGCTTTCCAGCCCCGCCGCATGCGTGAGCGTGCACAGCGCTTCAAACAAGATGTCGGAAAACGACGCGATGGCTGCGTTGATGCCACGCGCGCGGCACAGCGCAACAAGCTCAGCGGTGTTGCGCACATCAATCGTGCAGGCTTCATCGGCATAGACCCGCGCGGGTCCGGTGGCGTATCCATCGCACACAAGTGTGTGTATACCGCGCTCACCTGCGCGCTGCACCAGCGGCACAAATTCATCCATCGAACCCAAAACAAGAAGGCGGTTTTCTTGCGCACTATCCATCCTGGAGCACCCGCCTTTTCCTTCGATCTTGTGCGAAATTCCACGCGACAATTACCCCGCAAAGCCCCAGCCCCATGCAGGAAAGCGCCCCACCTACGACAAGACCCGGCGTGCAGTAGACCAGCCTTATATCGTGGTGGCCCGCATCAAGTTCAAGCGCCATAAACGCCGTGTTTGCCTTCTTTATGGGCACCTGGTTACCATCGACAAAAGCCGTCCAGCCCTCAGAGTAGGGGATACTGAAGTAAAGCGCGCGGCGCTGCTGCAAATCGATCGACCCCGTGATGCAATTGGTTCCCACTTCGGTATTTTGCATGACGGTTTGACCCAGGGCATCCACCTGGTCATTGAAGTTATCCATGGGCTGGCACAAAATTTCCAGGCCTTCAAAATCGTATTCGCCTGCCTGAGAAAACGACAGCGTGATACTGCTTTGAGCTTTTTCTGAATACCCCAAGTTGGAAAGCCAGGTGGTTTTGCCCCCATACAAATGCGAGGTGGTGGTGAAATTGCTGATGTTGCGATACCCGGCACCGTGGTCGGCCTGCAAAAGGATTGTGTATTCGGCCGGCGCCACCCACTGGGAATCTTTTTTATACAGCGACATTTTTTTGTACCAGGGATATTTTTCCCACTTTTCTGCAGGAACAGCGGCTGAAGGCGACAGCGCGGCATAGTTTAAGGCCTTGCAATACAGGTAGGTTTCGGTGTTAGGCCTGCCTTCCATGTGCAGCGTTAAGCTGGCATTGGCGCGCTTTGCAATGACTTTGCCATCTTCAAACGTCAGGCCATCGGTTTTGCCCACCGTATAGGGAACGCTTTGGCTGGTGATGCTAAGCGGTGCCTGCGGCAGCGAAGAATCTTCCAAAACCACGCCCTGTAAAAGGCTTTCCTGCTTTTGCAGCGGGCTCAAGGCATCGTAGGTATCCCGCGCAATAGTATTGGCATAGGTGAAGCCCAAAGGCGGCAGCGTGCGGCTTGCTTCATACACCGCATACGGCACGTAGTTCAGGGTTTCCTTCGCGACGATGTTGGTGCGATCGGAATAGTTATAGGGTGCCTTATGGGTGGCATTATCGCTGATAAGGTAGTATTTAACCCCACCCAGCACATCTAAGGTAGGGCGGCCCCCTAAGTTGGTGTAAGAAAAATTCATCTGCGTATTGGTGAGACCCATTTCGGTATGGAAGCGATCAATATCGTTTTCGTACACGCTGTTATAGAAATCGAAACCGTTGATATCAAGCACCGCACTACTGTTGCGTGGCCGCGCACCCACCGGAACGTCGGGGTCGGCATCATAGCGCCACACCGATTCGTCATCAATATCCGCTATTAAGCGGTTGGGAGTGACCTCTGCCACCTTCGCATACATCGACCCTATCGCAGGTGAAAGGCGCGCCCAACCATATTCGTCGGGAGAAGTGAAATAAAACGCGTTGCCTATCAGGCCTAAGGAAATACACGCAACCAATCCGTAGCGCCAGGTGCGGCGGCCCAGCCCCCGCCAGCCCAAAAAAACCAGCAACACAAAGAGAAGCGCCAGCGCCGCCATATTGGCTTCCGAGCGAGCGCCCGCAAGAACAAACAGGGCAAGGGCATAGACAATCGCGCACGCGCACAGCACCCGAAAATCCTTTTTTTCCAAGTGCGCAAAAAGCGGCACCATTTTCACCACAATATAAGCAACGCACAGGGCATAGGCCCACACCCAGCGGTTAGTGGCATAGTTAAAGCCGTTAAAAACGCTTCCTAAAAACGGCACCAGTAAAATCACCGTCAAGCCAATAAAGATGACTTTTAAGTTCCTGTTGCCTTTTTTGATGAACAAAAGAAAGCACGCCAACAGGGAAAAACCGCCAAAACCGATAAAGCAATCGCTGCCCACCGAAGCAAATCCCAAAAAACCGGCGAGTGCTTTTTGATAATAATCCAAGGTGTAGAAGGCCGGCACGCCCACATCGCCGCTGGCCACCCTATCTAAGCTGGTCAACGCCAAAAGCGAGGGCACCAACACCACGCACGCCACCAAAAGGCTGACGATTAGATAGCCAGCAAACTTAGCCGCCCAGGTTAAAAACAGCTTGGGCGTAACGCGGTTGCCCCGGCGGCGTTCGATAACGAAAACGCGGAAGCCGCAATAGAGCAGCAACAGCAAGCACGCCATGTAGGCAAAGTAAAACGACATCACAAAAAAAAGCACCAGAGAAGCCATGAACAGGTAAGGTTTTTTGTGTTGGAATATCTTTTCCACCCCTACAAGCAACAGGGGAAACAAAATCATGGGGTTTATGCCATCGGGCCAGATAAGCGCCGTTAACGCCGTACCGCACAGCGCATAGACAAGCGCGCCACACAGCGTGGCAAAGCGGCCGTTACCACGATAGAGGGCAAGCAACGAAAAAGCCACGCCCGCCAGATACATCCTGAACACAACAAGAAACTGGAAGAAGTATTCAGAATACTGCTCGGGGCACAAGGCCGAAACAAGATAGAAGGGATTATAGATAACGTCTAGCACGGAAGGAATATCTGAACCATAGCCCAAGCTCATATCCCACAGGGGAAACACCAGCCCCTGCCCCGAAAAAAGACCCCCGACAAGGTCGCGCACCCACTGGCCGGTATAGATGAAAAACGGGTAGTACTGATCCATGCCATCAACACCCCAGGCCAATGAGTTTCCACTGGTGGGATAGGTAAGCAAAGCGATAAAACACACAGCAGTAAAGCACGCGGTGTACACCAGCCAATACGCTTTGCGCTCGCGTTTTGGTTGGGCGCCCTCCCACTGACGCAGGTTTTCCTCCCAAGATTTCGCCCGAGAAACAAGCTTGTTCAGCACCATGGGCAATCCTTGGTGCCTACCACGCCCGAAGCCCCCGCAGTGTCCACCGTGGCCGCGCTGTCCACACGATACGCACCAGAAGCAATGCGCTCCCGCCATGTTTCATGGGTAAGATACCACTCGATGGTGCGCTGGATTCCCTGATCAAAGCAAGTTTCTGGCTGCCAGCCCAAGGTGCTCTGTATCTTTTTTGCATCGATCGCATAGCGGCGATCGTGACCCAGCCGGTCTTTTACATAGGTAATCAGGCCTTCGTTTATTGCGGGGTCCACATGGCAGGAAAGATAGGCCACGATACGCTGCACCAAGGCGCGGTTGGAACATTCGTTGCTGCCGCCAATGTTATACACTTCGCCCGCAACACCGTCTTCTATCACCCGCAGTATGGCACGGCAGTGATCTTCCACATACAGCCAATCGCGCACGTTTAAGCCATCACCATACACGGGCACGGGTGCACCCTGCAAAGCGTTGGTGATAACAAGGGGAATCAATTTTTCAGGGAACTGATACGGGCCGTAGTTGTTAGAGCAGCGCGTGATGTTTATGGGCAGCCCATAGGTGGATGCATAGGCCGCCACGAAACAATCGGCCGAAGCCTTTGAGGCGGAATAAGGGCTGCGCGGTGCCAAAGGGCTCTCTTCGGTGAAAAACCCAAGCGATCCCAAAGACCCATATACTTCATCAGTGGAAATTTGCACGAATTTGCGCCCCGCAAAACCGCCCACTGCTTCGCGCCAGGTATGCAGCGCGGCCTCAAGCAGGGTTAGCGTGCCCCCCACATTGGTGTGCTCAAACACCTCGGGGGTTTCAATGGAACGATCCACATGGGATTCTGCGGCAAAGTTGACAACATAATCGGGCTGATAGCGCGCAAAAAGCGCATGCATGGCCGGCGCGTCGCAAATATCTTCGCAGCAAAAGATATGCCGCTTGTCGGCCATAACGCCCGCCAGGTTATCAAGATTTCCCGCATAGCTTAACTTGTCGACATTGATAATACGCACGTCGCTTGCGCGATTCAAGAGAAACGTGACGAAGTTTGACCCAATAAACCCGGCGCCACCGGTAACCAGATAGGTTTTCACGCGGAAAAATTCCTTTCCTCAACGCGCACAGCGTTTTCGATAGCGCAATTGCGCACGACGGATGCAAGGTGTTTTCCGTAGGGTGATTTCTTGCAGCGCTCTGCCGACGCAAGCATGGTTGCATCATCAATCCAGCCTTGTGTGTAGGCGATTTCTTCAAGAGCCGCCACCTTTTGCCCCTGCCGGCATTCGACGATGCGCACAAATTCGCTGGCATCGGCCAAAGCTTCAACTGTGCCGGTATCAAACCACACAAACCCGCGCCCCAGCGTGATAACATTGAGGCTGCCTTCTTCAAGATAGAGGCGGTTAAGATCGGTGATTTCAAGTTCTCCCCGATCAGATGGGCGTATTTGCTTGGCAAAATCACACACGCGGTGGTCGTAGAAATACAGTCCCGTCACGCAATAGTTTGATTTCGGCTGCGACGGTTTTTCCTCAATGGAAACAACGCGCCCGGTTTCGTCAAATTCCAAAATGCCAAACTGCTCGGGAGTATCCACGTGAAAGCCAAACACCGTGGCACCGTGCGTGCACCCAGCCGCTTGCGCCAGGTAGGCACCCAGACCATTGCCGTAGAAAATGTTATCGCCCAAAACAAGCGCGCAGCTATCCCCCGCTATGAAATCTTCCGCCAAAAGAAATGCTTGAGCCAAGCCATCGGGTGCGGGCTGCACACAATACGAAAGCCGCACGCCAAACGCGGAACCATCCTTAAGCAACTTTTTGAAATTGGGAAGATCGGTGGGTGTCGAAATAAGCATGATGTCGCGAATGCCCGCCATCATCAAAACGGAAAGGGGATAATAAATCATCGGCTTATCGTACACAGGAAGAAGCTGTTTTGAAGTAACCGCTGTTAACGGGCTTAGCCGCGTTCCTGATCCGCCCGCCAAAATAATACCCTTCATCAAGCTCCCCTCAAGCCAGTAAGTAACCCGTAAGCTCTCAATAAATTATCACATTTTTACACACGCGCCGCGTCAGCGCACAAAAAGAGGAAAAAATCCTACGAAGCCTTGCTCTGCCTTCCCCTTTTCACGAAAGCGGCAAACACAAGCGAAAGCACATCGGCGATTGGCATGCAGAAAAAGAGCGACACAATCGGCGTTAGGGAACCTTCCCCTAAAGCGACAAGGGAGGGAACAAGGTACACCAAGGGTATAAGGAAAAACACCTGGCGCGACAAAATGAGCAGCACGGAGGAAAACTCGTGGCCGGTCACCTGCAGCAAAGTCATATCGGTATAGAGAACGCCGATGAAGGGGAAACCAAGAAATACAATAAGCAAGATGGTTTGCGCCTGCGCCACTATTTCACTGCTGCCCCCGAAAAGAGCAGCCAGGTCGTGACCAAAGTTCATGACCAGCAACAATGCAAAAATCCCGTAGCCCCCACACAGCAGCATGGTAGTTTTTGAAACCTTTGCTATCTTTTCGGGCGCAGCGTTGCCATTGAAATAGGAGATGATAGTCTGCACGCCTTGCGTCAAGCCCACAATCGGCACCAATATGAAGGTGTAAATACGCTGCACCACACTCCATGAAGCCACATAGGTCATCGAGCCAAGTTCCAACAGCCGCGCGTTTATCACAAACCCCGTGCAACCACCCAATATCTGTATGGCGGTCTGCGCAATGCCAATCTTAAACAACTCACCCGCACTGCGAAAAAAGCAGGCTACAGGAACAGGGGTTGCCGAAAGCCAGCGCCCCTTCTTTATCAAAAAGAGCACTGCGCATAGCGCGCATACGCTTTCGCTCACAAACGTGCCCCAGGCAAGCCCCGCGATACCCAGGTTGAAAACAAAGGCGAAGGTAAAGTTGCAGACAATGTTGAGAGCAACGGCCCCGCTAATAATGATCACTTCAATTTTAGGGAACCCGAAGGCACGGATGCAGCAGGTCAAGGTATAGCCGAGGGCGCTGAAAATATTGCTTAAAAGCTGGATTTGCAGATACTGCTGCGCCAAATCAAAGATCTGTCCCTGGGCACCCAATGCCGTCAAAATAGCTGACAGAGCAATGGAGCACACAAGCGATGACGTCAGTGCTATCACAACGCTCATGACAATGCCGGTGGTGTAACGAGCGGTAAGCTTGGGCGCATCGTTCATATACTTTGCTATCAAAATACCCGTTGACAGGGCAAATAAGGTTTGCAGCGCTGTAAAAATACCCAAAATAGGTGCAATTAGCGCCATAGCCGACAGAGCATCGCTGCCCACCCCCGGCAAATTTCCCGCGAAGGCCGTGTCCACGATGCCCGTCAGCATTTCTATCATAAGTGACAAAATGGAAGGGATGCCGAAGATGAAAATGAGTTTTGTCAGCGAGCTGTTTTCGTAAATGTTGTTTTGCATGTGTTTACCTCCGAGAATAATAATCGCAGATAAACACGACACCTTATGTCTTGTTTACGAAGAAAGTTTTTTATATTCTTCGTAGGATATAAACTTCCGCTCAAACTCGTGAGCAGTCACCTCGACCTGCTCAATCGTGCGACACGGTATCAAGCAATAGGAATCCGAAAAGCAAAATATGTGTAGGCCGTCGGGTTTGAGCACATAGCCAATCGGTGCCACCTCCAACGCGCCGTTGATGAGAGCACACACTTCATTATCGAGGCAGTAATCAATCTTCTCACGCACCCAATTTTCAGCATCAATTTTCTCCGTCACCAGATCGACACTAAGATAGCGTTCCGCATCACTTTCAAATAGCGCGCTCAGTTCAGGAGCAATCAGGCACAACTTATTGATAATCGTATTTTTGATCGGTTTTTCAGAAAAACTGTCCATAATTTTTAGGGCAAAAATAATCCGATGAATATCCTCATCCGTAAAAAAACTGGTAGTAAATTTATAATTTTCATCGATACGCACGCCGCCGCCCACGCCCTGAAGGCAGTACACAGGAATACCCATGGCAGACAAACGATTGATGTCGCGCTCGATTGTTTTCGTGCTTACCTCGAAATGCTGCGCAAGCTGCTTGTAGCTTGTTTTTTTGTG